>NZ_CP032624.1:1519747-1823696 GCF_003627055.1 Gryllotalpicola protaetiae | reverse complement strand
CGTGCCGACGAGGGCGCCGTTGTGTGCAAGCCCGACCGACCACGCGGTCTCGAGATAGCCGAGATTCTCCACGAACGCGAACCCGAACCCGACCGCGGCGCCCACGAACAGTCCGACCCGGCCGTTCTTCACCGGAAGCGAGCGGCCGAGCACGAGCGCCGCGGCGAGTTTGCACGTCTCCTCCACGAAGCCGACCACCGCGAGGCTCGTGATGCTCGGTGAGGCATCCGTACCCCCGGCGAACGCGTTGATCGTGCCGTTCAGCATGCCGGCCGCGACGGCCGCGAGGAAGCCGGCGAGCAGTCCCCCGCCGATCAGCCGGCCGATCGACAGCCCCCAGCGCGCGGGCACGCGGTACGCCAGCGTGTAGAGGAACCCGGCGATCACGCACCCGCTGCCGATCAGCAGCAGGATCGGGTCGAGCACCTCGTAGTCCCGCGGCGACGGTCGCTGCACATCGCGCAGCAGCCACGCCACCAAGAACTCGAGGCCGATGATGGCGACGGCACCGAGGGTGATCCAGAGCCCGCCCCACGGGCCGAGCCACGTGCGCGGCGGCTTCGGGGGCTTCGACGGCCGCACGTAGGGCTGGGGCGGCGCGAGCTGCGCGGCCGGCGGGTGCATCGTGCGCCAGTCCTGCGGCGGCGGCGCCGGCCGGGGCGCCGGCTGCTGCGGCGCCTGCCAGGCGGGCTGCTCGGGCGACACCGGCGCGCGGCCTTCGGGGTCGGTCATGCTGGCATTCTTGCCGACCCTGCCAAGATCGGACGATGCCCCTGCTCACGGCGCGCGCCGTCGACCGCGAGATCCTCGCACTCGCCATCCCCGCGCTCGGCGCGCTCATCGCCGAGCCGGTCTTCCTGCTCGTCGACAGTGCGCTCGTCGGGCACCTCGGACAGATCCCGCTCGCCGCCCTCGGCCTCGCGAGCGCGGTGCTGCAGACCGTCGTCGGGCTGATGGTGTTCCTCGCCTACGGCACGACACCCGCCGTCGCGCGGCGGCTCGGCGCGGGCGATCGGCCTGGGGCGATCTCACTGGGTGTCGACGGCACCTGGCTGGCCACGGCGCTCGGCCTGATTCTGGGGGCGGCCGGATTCCTCACCGCACCGTTCCTCGTCGGCGCGTTCGGCGCCGCGGCGGACGTGACGGAGCAGGCATCCGCCTATCTGCGTGTCGCCATGATCGGGCTGCCGGCCATGCTCATCGTGTATGCCGCGACCGGCTTGCTGCGCGGCCTGCAGGACACACGCACCCCGCTCGCGGTCGCGGTCGCGGGCTTCATCGCGAACGCCGGGCTGAACGCACTCTTCATCTACGGACTCGGGCTCGGCATCGTCGGATCGGCGGTCGGCACCGATGTCGCGCAGTGGGGCATGGTCGCCGCCTATGTCGTGGTGATCTGGCGGCGGGCCCGCATCGAGCAGGCCTCGCTGCGGCCGCACGCGCGCGGGGTGCTCGGGGTCGCGGGCGCCGGGTGGTGGCTGCTGATCAGAACCGCGTCGCTGCGGGCCGCCCTGCTGCTCGCGACCTGGGCGGCGACCAGGCTCGGCTCGGTCGAGCTCGCCGGATGGCAGCTCGTGATGACGGTGTTCAACACGCTCGCCTTCGCCCTCGACGCACTCGCGATCGCGGTGCAGGCGCTGATCGGGCACGGCCTGGGGGCGGCGGATGTCCCGCGGGTGCGCGCCGTGCTGCGACGCTGCCTGGAATGGGGCATCGGGTCGGGCGTTGTGCTCGGCGCCTTCGTACTCGTGCTCTCGCCGTGGCTCGGGCACGCGTTCACGCGTGACGCGAACGTGCTCGCCATCCTTCCTGTCGGGGTCGCTCTGATCGCGGTCGCCGCGCCCCTCGACGGCTACGTCTTCGTCCTCGACGGCGTGCTGATCGGGGCGGGCGACGCGCGCTACCTCGCGCTCACCGGGCTTCTCAACCTGGCCTGCTTCGTGCCGTGCGCGCTGCTCGTTGCGCGGTTCGCGCC
This sequence comes from Gryllotalpicola protaetiae, assembly GCF_003627055.1. Lineage (NCBI taxonomy): Bacteria > Bacillati > Actinomycetota > Actinomycetes > Micrococcales > Microbacteriaceae > Gryllotalpicola > Gryllotalpicola protaetiae. The sequence goes on along the minus strand of NZ_CP032624.1, from coordinate 1,821,721 downwards.
GGCGGGTGTGCTCGGATTCGCGCTGCTCTCGGCATCCTTCGCCTTCATCTATCTGGGCGCCCGCGCGCTCACCCTCGGCCTGCGCGCCCGCTCCCCGCGCTGGCTCGTGACGGGCGCCTGACAACCGGGTACGTTCGGGAACGTGGCCACGACGAAGAAGTCCGCGAAGACCGAAGCTGCGACGCTGCTGATTCTGGGAGCGAGCGGCGACCTCGCCTCCCGCCTGCTCATGCCGGGCCTCGGCGGCCTCCTCACCGTGCAGCCGGACCGGCGGGTGCAGCTGATCGGCGCGGGCGTCGAGACCTACGCGGATGCCGCATGGAAGGACCGCGTCACGGCGGCCATGACGAAGGGCGACGCGAAGGGCCCAGCCGTCACCGACTTGCTGAAGCACACGAGCTATCTGACCGCCGACGTCACGAAGGCGGCCGACTGGAAGCAGTTGCTCGCCGCCTGCGACAGCCCGCCGGCGATCTACTTCGCTCTGCCGCCCGCCATCACGGCGAAGGCGTGCGATGCCCTGGTCGGCCTGCTGCCCGACGGGGCGCGGCTCGCGCTCGAGAAGCCGTTCGGCACCGACGAGAAGTCCGCCCACGCCCTCAACGAGAAGCTCGCGACCCTCGCGCCGGAGGACCACGTCTTCCGTGTCGATCACTTCCTCGGCACGAGCGGGGTGCTCAACATCCTCGGCACGCGGTTCGCGAACCGGATCATCGAGCCTCTGCTCAACAACATCCACGTCGCCTCCGTCGAGATCGTGTTCGACGAGACGCTCGGCCTCGAGGGCCGCGCGCGCTACTACGACCACGCGGGGGCGCTGGTCGACATGATCCAGAGCCACCTGCTGCAGACGCTCGCGGTCGCCGCGATGGAGCCTCCCGCTGCCCTCGAGGCCACCGATGTGCGCGACCTCAAAGCGCTCGCCCTGCGCGCGACGAAGCTGTGGGGTGACGACCCGGCCACGGCTTCGCGCCGCGCGCGCTACACCGCCGGGACCATCGACGGACGCAAGCTGCCGTCGTACGTCGACGAAGAGGGCGTCAATCCGGCCAACGAGACCGAGACGCTGGCCGAGCTCAAGCTCGAGGTGCGCAACAACCGCTGGGCGGGCGTGCCGTTCACCCTGCGCAGCGGCAAGGGTCTCGGCACGAACCGGCACGAGATCGTCTTCACCTTCAAGGCGCCGGCACACGTGCCGGAGCGCATCCGCGGCTCCGACCGGCCGAACCGGCTGCGCCTCGACCTCAAGACGCTCGAGATGACACTCGAGCTCGACGTCAACGGGCCGGGCGACCCGTACACGATCGACAACGTCTCGCTCACCGCCGCGCTGAACCCAGGCCAGCTGCCTGCGTACGGCGAGGTGCTCGCCGGCGTGCTCGAGGGCGACCCCATGCTCGCCGTGCGCGGTGACACCGCAGAGGACTGCTGGCGCCTCGTGGACCCTGTGCTGAAGGCGTGGAAGGCCGGCAGGGTGCCGCTCGAGGAGTACCCGGCGGGCTCGTCGGGGCCCTGGGACTAGCGCGCGGGCTTCGCCGTCGTGTTGCCCTCGTGGAACTCGGCCGTGAACAGCTGGGTCTCGACGTCTTCGCCGGCGAGCATCGCCTTGATCGCGCGGCCGGCCGCACGACCCTTCTCGGCGGCGGGCTGCACGAGCGTCGTCAGGTCGTACGGCCACAGTCCGTCGACCTTCACCCCGTCGAACCCGATGACCGAGAGCTGCTCGGGCACCGAGATGCCCAGCTCTTCGGCCGCGCGGATCACCCCGGCTGCGAGCAGATCGCTCTGCGCGATGATCGCGGTGGGGCGGGCGGATGCCGGCGCCGAAAGCAGCTCGAGCCCGACGAGTCGCCCCTCTTCGACGTACGAGCCCGCGCCCGTGTGGGCGGGCGCGTCGGGGAACACGTCCCACGCTCCGGCGAGCCGCTCGAGCGTCGTCGCGCTCGTGCCCGCGGCCACGCGCGCCGGCGTCACGGGCGCGCGCAGGTGCTCGCGGTCGAGCGACAGCGCGACGATAGCGACCCGCTCGTGGCCGAGCCTCTTAAGGTGCTCGGCGCCCAGGCGGGTCGCCTCGCGGTTGTCCTGCAGGATCATGACGACGTCTTCGTCGCCCGGGTTGCCCTCGATCGCGACGACGGGCACACCCCGCGCGCGCAGGGTGGCGATGGATTCCTCGAAGCGCGGGCTGCAGCCCATCAGCACGGCCGCGTCGAGCGGGGCGTCACTCAGGGTGACAGGGGTCGCCTCGATGCCGCCGACCTCGCCGGCCACCTCGGTGAGCACGAGCAGACCGGCCTCGACCGAGCCGATCTCTTCGGAGATGCCGTCGAGGGTCGCGATCTTGATCGGGTCGCGGAAGGCGTCGCGCACGCGCTCTTCGAGCACCACCCCGACGATGCCGCTGCGGCCGCGGCGCAGCGAGCGGGCACGCGGGTCCGGGCCGGCGTAGTTCAGCTCGCGGGCGGCCTGCAGCACACGCTCTCGCGTCGCGTCGGAGACGGGACCCGTGCCGCTGAAGGCGAGCGACGCAGTGGAGGCGCTGACGCCTGCGCGCGCCGCGACGGCGGCGAGCGTGGGGCGATGCTCCACGGAGTTGTCGACGGCGGTCACGGGTGCTCCTTCGGGTGGCTTCCCTTCGGCGAGGGTTTCAGATAGCTTAGGCGGACCGTTGCATCGAATCGATTCGACAGTCGAATTCACAGCATCCGCCCCGACCTCTTCTAGTGAGCACCACCGTGAGCACCACCGCTTCCCGCACTCGACCCGCCGTCTCGCCTGAGCTGCGCAGGTGGCGCAACGCGATCTTCGTGATCTTCGCGCTCAGCGGTGTGCTGCTCGCGAGCTTCGCGGCGCGTCTGCCTGCGGCTCGCGATGCGCTCGGCATCGATCCGGGCCAGGTCGGGCTGCTCATCGTGTGCATCTCGCTCGGCGCGATCCTCGGCCTCGTCGTGGCGCCACCCGTCGCGCATCTCCTCGGCGCACGTGCCGGCATGGCCTGGGCGCTCGTCATCGGCTCGATCGGACTCGCGCTGGCGGGCCTCGGCGCCACGCTGTGGGGGAACATCGCGGTCACGGTCGTCGGCCTGATCCTGCTCGGTCTCGGCAATGGAGCCGTCGACGTGATGATGAACGTCTCGGGCGCGACGGTCGAGCGGCGCATCGGCCGCACTCTGATGCCGTTCATGCACGCGTGCTTCTCGATCGGCACCGTGCTCGGCGCGCTGGCCGGAGCCGGCGCGGCGGCGGCCGACGTGCCGACGTGGCTGCACCTCGGCGTCGTGAGCGTCGTGCTGATCGTCGTCGCCGTGATCGCGGTGCGCTTCGTGCCCGTCGCGCCGGGCGAGGTCGCAGGTCAGGCGGCGCCGGCCGAGGCATCCGCTTCTCTCCCCTCGCTCAGCGCGGGCGCACGGTTCCGCCGCTCGGTCGTCGAGCGCATCGTCGTCTGGCGCGACCTCACCCTGGTGCTCATCGGCGTCGTTATGCTCGGCATGGCGTTCGCCGAGGGCTCGGCGAACGACTGGATCGCGCTCGCGTCCGTCGACGACCACGGCACGACCAAGGCTCAGGGCGCACTCGTGCTCGACGTCTTCCTCGTCGCGATGACGCTCGGCCGCATCGCGGGCGGCCCCCTCGTGGACCGGCTCGGCCGGGTCTGGGCGATCCGCATCACGGCGAGCCTCGGGGTCGTCGGGCTGCTGCTGTTCATCCTCGGTGGCGACCCGGCGGTCTTCGTCACCGGCGCGGTGCTCTGGGGCCTCGGCGCCTCTCTCGGATTCCCGCTCGGCATGTCGGCGGCGGCCGACGACGAGCGCAACGCAACCACGCGCGTCGCGGCCGTCGCGATGATCGGCTATCTCGCGTTCCTCGGCGGGCCGCCGTTCATCGGGTTCCTCGCCGACCACGTGGGCATCCTGCACGCGCTGTTCGTAGTGCTCGCGCTCGTGGTTGCCGCGTTCTTCTGCGCTCCCGCACTGAAGCACCGCAGCTACGTCCAGACCGAGGCGACCGCGCACGGCCGTTGAGCGGTCGGCGCATCCCGTCGCACGCCGACGGCTCCGCTCGACCGAATCGGTGCCCTACCGGTACTGCTTCAGCAGCGGCAGGAAGAGCTCGTCGACGATCGACCGGATACGTGCAGGCTTCAGGGGCTTGAGGTCCATCAGCAGGTCGTGGCGCACCAGGTCGAACGGCATCGCGAGCACGGCCGCGGGGATCCTCTCGAGGTCGAGTTCGCCCCGCCTCTGCGCGCGCTCGTAGATCGATCGCATGCGCACGAGCCGCTGCTCGCCGAACACACGATCACGGACCTGCGTCGGCGTGAGACCGGTGTCGGCAGCCAGCCCGGCGAACACCGTGGACGCGGCGATCGCGAAGAATGCCGAGCGCGAGCTCGACATGCCGGTGAGCGCCGCGATCAGATCACCGCGCAGACTGCCGGTGTCGGGAAGGTCGACTGTGTGGCCCGCGCGGTAGTGCTCGAGGGCCGCGAGCACCAGTTCGTCTTTGTTCGCCCAGCGCCGGTACAGGACGGCGACGCCGGTGCTCGCACGCGCCGCCACCGACTCCATCGTCAGCTTCGCGAAGCCCATCGCCACGAGCTCATCCCACGCCGCTTCGAGCAGCGCGAACTCAAGTGCTGCACCGCGTCGACGCTGGCGCGAGGGTTCGGGCGAAGCATCCATCACATCCTCAGAATAAGAAATGGTTGCATATCTAAGCAAGTCAACCTACTCTTTTAAGAGAAGCAAACAACTCTTATATGGGAGGCATGCGTGACAACCGTGTTGATCGTCGGGGCCGGCCCGACCGGCCTGACGCTGGCAGTCGAATTGGCGCGGCGGGGCGTTCCGTTCCGCCTGATCGAGGCGGCCGAGGGCCCGCAGCGCGGCTCGCGCGGCAAGGGCGTCCAGCCCCGCACGATCGAAGTGTTCGAAAGCCTTGGCGTTGCGGACCGAGTCATCTCCAACGGGCGCTTCGCAATGCCGATGCGCATGGTCGCACCCGACGGCACCGAGACCGTGCGCAGCGGCGAGCCGCCCGAGCTGCGCGGGCGCCCTGACGTCCCCTACACAACCAGCCTCATCACGCCCGAGTGGCGTATCGAAGAGGCCCTGCGTGATCGACTCGCACAGCTCGGCGGCGTCGTTGAATTCGGCGCCGCGCTCACAGCGTTCGAGCAGACGGATTCCGGGGTGACGGCCACCATCGACAAGGCGGGCGTCGACGAGACGGTCGCCGTCGACTGGCTGGTCGGCGCCGACGGCGGCCACAGCGTGGTACGCAAGCATTCGCGTATCGCCTTCGAGGGTGAGACCCGCGAAGAGGTACGGATGCTCGTGGCCGACGTCGCCGTCGACGGGCTCGACCGCGACGCGTGGTACATGTGGAGCAGCGCCGAGGGACCGGTCACGCTCTGCCCGCTGCCGTCCACCACCATCTTCCAGTACCAGGCGGGCGTCGGGCCGGGGCAGAAGAGCGTCGAACTGAGCCTCGCGAACCTGCAGGAGACCCTCGAGCGGCGCACCGGCCGCACAGACCTGCGCTTGCACGAGCCCGAGTGGGCGACGCTCTGGCGTGCGAACATCCGCCTCGTCACGAGTTATCGCGACCGCAGGGTGTTCCTCGCCGGCGACGCGGCGCACATCCACTCCCCCGCGGGCGGCCAGGGAATGAACACCGGCATCCAGGATGCGTACAACCTCGGCTGGAAGCTCGCGGCCGTGGCAGCGGGTGCCGCACCTGCGCTCCTCGACAGCTACGAGGCCGAACGTCGGCCTGTCGCCGCTGGCGTGCTCACGCTTTCGAACGCGCGGCTCGCGCAGGCGATCACAGACAACGCTCTCGTCGGCAAGCGGGACGCCAGCACACTGCAGCTCGACGTCGGTTACCGCGGCTCGGCGCTCGCCCGCGACGATCGCGGCGATGACGACACGCTGCGCGCAGGCGACCGTGCGCCCGACGCCACGGAGCTGAGGACCGTCGACGGCACGCGGCGGCTGTTCGACCTGACCCGCGAAGGCGCGTTCACCCTGATCGCCTTCGGCGCTGCGCCTGAGCTCGCGGCGACGCCCGCCGGTCTCAGAATGCTGCGCGTGGTCGCCGAGCCGAACGGCCCCGGTGAGCTCGCCGACACCGCCGGCAACTTGGCCGCCGCCTACGGCCCGACCGATCGCACGCTCGTGCTGATCCGCCCCGACGGCTACATCGGGCTGATCTCCGATGCGGGCGATGCCGCCTCCGCCTCCGCCTATCTGACCGGGATCGGAGCCGGCTCGTTCGCCTGATCCCGTCCGCAGCCGCCAGCTCGGCACCTTTCCTTCGCCGCGCTCCCCGACAACACGACCACGGCCGGGCGCAGCCGCGGGTTGCCTCAGGCGGCCGGCTAGGCCGAGGGGTCGGCCCACATCGGCTCGAAGTGGTTCCCGTCGGGGTCGTCGAAGCCGTGCTGGTACATGAACCCGTAGTCGTCGGGCTCATCGAGCGTCGCCCCGGCTGCTGCGGCGCGCGCGACGAGCTCCTCGACCGCCTCGCGGCTCGGCAGGTCGAACGCGATCGCGGCGAGCGCGACCTTCGCCGGGTCGCCGAGTGTCTTCCCGCTCTTGACCATTCCCGCGAAGAACTCGCGCTCGACCACCATCAGGTACTGGCCGTCGGCGATGACGAAGCCCGTGCCGTGCTCGCTGCTGAAGCGCTCGTCGACGCTCCAGCCGATCGCCGTGAAGAACCGCGTCGAACGCTCGACGTCGGCAACAGGCACGCTCACATAGATGCTCACGCGCTCATGGTATGAGCGCGCTCCCGTATCCTCTACAGGTGCGTTTGGTGATCGCGACCTGTTCCGTCGAATATGCAGGGCGACTCTCGGCCCACCTTCCGCTCGCGACCCGGCTGCTCATGGTGAAGGCCGACGGCTCTCTGCTGGTGCACTCCGACGGCGGCTCGTACAAGCCGCTCAACTGGATGAGCCCGCCGTGCACGCTGACGCTCGCCGAGCCGACCGACGAGCAGGCCTCGGCCGGTGTCACTCAGGTCTGGACGGTCGCCGCCAACAAGACCGACGACAAGCTGATCGTGTCGATCCACGAGGTGCAGCACGACAGCGCGCACGAGCTCGGCGTCGACCCCGGCCTCGTGAAGGACGGCGTCGAGGCGCACCTGCAGAAGCTGCTCGCCGAGCAGATCGGGCTGCTCGGCGACGGCCACACGCTAGTGCGGCGCGAATACATGACGGCGATCGGGCCGGTCGACATCCTGGCGAGGGATGCTTCAGGCCGATCCGTCGCCGTCGAACTGAAGCGTCGTGGCGACATCGACGGCGTCGAGCAGCTGACCCGCTACCTCGAGCTGATGAACCGCGACCCGCACCTCGCGCCTGTGACGGGCGTCTTCGCCGCTCAGGAGATCAAGCCGCAGGCCCGCACGCTGGCGGAAGACCGCGGCATCCGCTGCCTCGTGCTCGACTACGAGACGATGAAGGGCGTCGACTCGGGCGTGCCGACCCTGTTCTGAGTGCCGTGTAGCGAATCGACAGTTTTTTGGCATAGCGTCTAGAAATCGCCATGCCTGGTGGCGGACGCAACAGAAGGAACGTCGTGCGCTCACCCCATCTCAGCCGCCTGGCGCTAGTCATGGCGTTCGCCGCCGCGCTCGCGACCGCCGCAGCCGTCGGATCGCCCGCCACTGCGCGCGCGGCTTCGATCGACTGCGCGTCGACCGGGTCCACACCGTCGCGCGCCGTGCAGGACGCCTGCGACGACCACGCCATGGGGTCCTCCCTGTTGACGGCGGCCGCGCCGGCGGCACCGGTGAGCGGCCCCCGGCTTCGCTCGCTCGCGGCGACTCCCGCAGCCTCGGCGAGTCCGTCCGGCAGTCTCATCAAGGGCTTCGACGTGAGCGGATACCAGGGCGCGAACCCGGACTTCACGGGCCTCGCCGCCAAGGGCTACAAGTTCGTGTTCATCAAGGCGAACGAGGCCACTGGGGTCTACAACGACTACTTCACCCAGCAGTGGGTCGACGCCGGGGCCGCGGGATTGATCCGTGGGGTCTACGACTTCGCACGCCCAGACCTCGACAGCGGGCCGACGGAGGCGCAAGCGTTCTACACGAACGGCGCCTCGCTGGCGGCCGGCGCCGCGGGAACCCTGCCTCCCGTCGTCGATCTCGAGCAGCCGGCTGCCGGCAAGCCGGACTGCTCGAACCTGAGCCAGAGCGGCATGGTGTCGTGGATCTCCTCCTACATCTCGACCCTCACCGGCCTCACTGGGCGCCAGCCGCTCATCTACTCGAACGCCGGCTGGTGGAGCGAGTGCACTGGGAACACCACGGCGTTCGTCGGCACCGCGAAGCTGTGGATCGCGAACTGGGTCAGCGGCGTGACGAGCCCGGCACCGTTCCCAGGCTGGGCCAGCTGGACGTTCTGGCAGTACAGCGACGCCCTCACCGACAACCCCACGGGCGGCGACGTCGACGTGTTCAACAGCACCGCGCTCAGCGATCTCGTGGCCACCGCGCGCTACGACCGCATCGCGGGCCCCGACCGCTTCGCGTCGAGCGTCGAGGCGTCCGAGACCTTCTCGCCCGGGGGAACCGTGTACCTCGCCAACGGCGAGAACTTCCCCGACGCCCTCTCAGCGGGCGCCGCGGCGGGGAAGGACGGCGCCCCGGTCCTCCTCGCCGACACGGACCAGATCACGGCGATGGTCGCCGATCGGCTCACAGCGCTCAAGCCCGCGAAGATCGTCGTGATCGGCGGAACCGCATCGATCAGCGACACCCTCAAGAGCAGCCTCACGCAGTACACGCAGTCGGGGAACAGCAGCAGCGTCGTGCGGGAGTCGGGCGCCGACCGCTTCGACACGAGCGCCGCCGTCGCGCAGGCGAGCTTCGCCCCTGGCGTGGGCACCGTGTACATCGCCTCGGGCATGACCTTCCCCGACGCTCTGTCCGCGTCGGCCGCCGCTGCCGCCCCGAGCACGGCAGGGCCGCTGCTGCTCGTCACGCCGGATCTCATCCCGCAGTCGGTGCGCGACGTCCTGACTCAGCTTCAGCCGCGCTCGATCACGGTGGTCGGCGGCTCTGCCGCCATCAGCGAGGACGTCTACGAACAGCTGAGCGCTCTGACGACCGGCGCGGTGACCCGGCTTGCCGGCGACGACCGCTTCGGCACCGGCGAGCAGATCGTCACCACCGAGTTCAGGCCCGGCGTCCCGATCGCCTATGTGGCCTCCGGCTTGAACTTCCCCGACGCCCTCGTCGGCGCGCCGCTCGCAGCGCTCTCGGGCTCGCCGGTGTTGATGGCGACCCCCACCGCTGTGCCCGGCGCGACCGCGGACGCGCTCACGGCGCTGCGACCGCAGAAGATCATCGTGCTCGGCGGCGCGAACTCGATCTCGCCGCAGGTGCAGGCGCAGCTGCAGAGCTACGTCGCCGGCTGACCCCGCGTTGAGCCTGTTGCAAAGCTGAACTTTCCTTTACCGGGCGCGTAGACCGGCGCGTCTACACTTGTCGGGCTATGTCACTCCACGAATCGCCCACGGGCTCAGAGGTCGTCCGCAGCTGGAGCTGCGTGCTCTTCGACCTCGACGGAACGCTGACGGATTCCGCGCCGGGCATCACGCGCTCGCTCGAGCGCATGTTCGAGGCCATCGGCCGACCGGTCCACTCCGAGGACGAGCTGATGGCCTATGTGGGGCCGCCGCTCGTCACCACCCTGCGGGCACGTGAGGACTTCACCGCAGCCGAGGCCGACCACGCGCTCGCCGTGTACCGCGGCTTCGCCGAGGAATCCGACCTCGTCGACAACGCCGTCTTCCCCGGCATCCTGGGGCTGCTGCAGTCGCTGCAGGCCGACGGAGTGCCGACGGCGACCGCGACCAGCAAGCCGACCGGCCGCGCGCGGCGCATCCTCGATCACTTCGGCCTCACCGAGTACCTCACGTTCGTCGGCGGCGCGAGCGACGACGAGACCCGTGCCGAGAAGGCCGAGGTGATCGCCTACACGCTCGCCGAGCTCGAGAAGCTCGGCGTCGACACCTCCCGCCCGGTCATGGTCGGCGACCGCTTCTACGACGTCGAGGGCGCGAGCGCCAACGACGTGCCGACGATCATGGTCGAGTGGGGCTACGGCTCGCCTGCCGAGGCGAAGGGCGCCATGGCCGTCGTGCACTCCGTCGACCAGCTGCGCTCGCTGCTGCTCGGGCAGGCGCTCGCGGCGTAGGTCCGCGGCTCAGCGGTTCCGCCGCGGCGGCAAGCTCGGTAATATCAAGGTCGGCGATGGATCCCGCCGGAGTCCGACGACTCGAAGCGCCTGCCTGGCTGATGGTTCCTGCCTTGGGTTTCGAACGATAGGGCAGGTGTGGTCATGCGCAATGCTCGCTCTGGTCCGGTGGTGGTCGGCGTCTCGGCCGGCACCCCCGACCGGGTGCTCGATGAGGCTGTGTCGATCGCCCGCGATCTGCGTGTGCCGCTCGCCTGCGTCTACGTCGACGAGTCGCGGGTGCCGATCGGCGAGACGCCGGACGGCACCGTGGTGACCGCGCCGGTCGCCGCGGCCGGGCACAACGAGCGGCCGGCCGAGCGGCTCGCGCCGGCGCTCGCGACCATCTCGGCGCGCATCGTCGAGCGCGCGGTCAGCGCGAACGTGACCGTCACCCACCACACCCTCGCCGGCGACCCCGTGACAGCGATCGCGCGCTTCGCCGTCGATCGCGACGCGCGTCTGATCGTGGTCGGCACCCGCCAGCCCGGGGTGCGTGCCTCGCTCTCGCTGCTGCTCGCGGGGCCGGTCGCGTCGCGGCTCGCCCGCCGCCAGCCCGTGCCCGTGCTCGTGGTGCCGCTGCACGACCGCACGCCGCTTCCGGCTGCCGCTCGCGACGAGAAGGTGGATGCCGAGACCGACGTTCCCGACCCGGCCGACGTGCTCTTCGGGGAGGGTCATGCCTGACTCGCCCCTGCACCTGCGCCCGCTGCCCGTCCTGCTCGTGTTCGTGGGCGGTGCCGTGGGAACGGTCTCGCGCTACCTGCTCGGCCTCGTCATTCCGAGCCTGAACGGATTCCCGCTGCCGACCTTCCTCGTCAACCTCGTCGGCGCGTTCACCTTGGGTGTGCTGCTCGAGGGGCTGCTGCGCGGCGGCAACGACGTCGGCTGGCGACAGCGCGTCCGCCTGCTGTGCGGGCCCGGCTTCCTCGGCGGCTTCACCACCTACAGCTCGCTGAGCGTCGAGACCGTGCTGCTGACCGAGAACGGGCAGTACGTCATGGGCGGCGGCTACGCCGTCGCCTCGCTGGTGCTCGGTGTCGGGGCCGCGGCTGCCGGCGTCTGGGTCGCAGCGAACGTGTTCCGGGTGCCCACGGTGATCCCCGGCTCAGAGCACTCCACCATCACCTCGACCCGAACCCTGCACCTCGCGCAGCCCGCGCGCAGCAGCGCACCCGAACCCGCTGGATCGTGGGTCGACCCCGATGCCGAACAGCTCGATGACGACTCCGAGGGAGGCCTCAGGTGATCGTCGCCCTCCTCGTCGCCGTCGCGGGCGGCGTCGGCGCGGTGTCGCGCTTCGTTCTCGACGGGGTGATCCGCTCGCGCGTCGCCTCGCTCGTGCCAGCGGGCACCTTCGTCATCAACGTGTCGGGCTCGCTGCTGCTCGGGTTCGTCACGGGGCTCGTGCTGGTCGGCGCCGAGCCCACAGACTTCCGGGTCGTGCTCGGCACCGGGTTCCTCGGCGGCTACACGACCTTCTCGACCGCGATGATCGAGACCGTGCGCCTGCTGCAGCAGCGCCGCTGGGTCGCGGCTGGGGTGAACGGCATCGCGATGCTGCTGCTCGGTCTCGGCGCGGCGGTGCTCGGCGTCTTCCTCGGCACCCTGTTCTAGCCCAACGGTGGGCCCGGCGAAGGGAGCTAGTCGGCCGTCGCGTGGATTCCCGCCTGGCGAGGCAGCGACAGGGCTTCGAAGAGCGGGATCAGCAGCAGCGCGGCGGCGCCGACGAACGCCCAGCGGTAGCCGAGCCAGTCGCCGTCATGGGTGACGGATTCCGCGAGCGAACCGCCGAGGCGCACGAGCAGCGCGGCCACCGCGATGCCGAGGCCCGCAGCGACCTGCTGCATGGTCGAGGCGAGCGTGTTCGCGCCGTTCGTGAGCGCAGGCGGCACGTCGACGAACTGGATCGTGTTGTACCCGCTGAATCCGATCGACCGGAAGGCGCCGCTCAGCACGAGCAGCACGACGGTCACGGCGATCGGCGTGGTCGAGTCCACCAGGGCGAGAAGCAGCAGGATGCCTGCCCCGATCACGTTCGACCACACGATCACGGTGCGGAAGCCGAACCGCTTGATGAGCGGCGTCGTGGCAGGCTTGATGCCGATGTTGCCGACGAACAGCGCGATCACGATGAGTCCGGCCTGAGCTGCCGACCAGCCGAAGCCCGACTGGAAGAGAAGCGTGACGAGGAACGGCACGGCGCCGATCATGAGGCGGTAGACGCCGCCCCCTGCATTCCCCGCGCGGAATGTGTTGATGCGCAGGGCCGAGAGGTCGAGCACGGGGTGGGCCGAGCGACGCAGGCGCCACCAGAACAGGCATCCGCTCGCCGCGCTCACGGCCAGCGCGCTCACCACAGCCGGCCAATTCGTCGTCGCCTCGCCCACGAGCTCGCCCGCCATCACCAGCGCGCCGAGCGCGATGGCGATGAACACCAGCCCCGACCAGTCGAGCGGCACGGGCCGCAGTTCGTCGCGCCGCGGCACGAGCACGATCGCGGCGATCAGCGTGGCGATGCCGATGGGCACGTTGATCAGGAAGATCCAGCGCCAGCCGACCGTGTCCGCGAGCACACCGCCGACGGCCGGCGCGATCACGGGCGCCAGCAGCGCCGGCCAGGTGAGATAGGCCATCGCGTCGAGCAGGTCGCGCGGCTCGATCGAGCGCAGCACCGCGAGCCGCCCGACGGGCACCATCATCGCGCCGCCGACACCCTGCAGCACACGGAAGACGCAGAGCCAGAACAGGTCGGGCGAGAACGCGCAGAGCACGGATGCCACCCCGAACACCACGATCGCCGTGAGATAGACCCGGCGGGTGCCGAAGCGGTCGGCGAGCCATCCCGTTGCGGGAATGCAGACCGCGAGCGCGAGCAGATAGGCCGTCATCGCGACGTTGATGTCGGTCGCGCGCACGCCGAACTCGCGCGCGATCGCGGGCGCCGCGGTCTGGATCACCGTGCCGTCGAGGAACTCCATGAACGCCGTGACGGCGACGAGCAGCGCCAGGCCGCGGTTGAAGCTCGCGCTCGGGGCCATCTATGCCTGCGCGACGCTCTGCTCGCCGGCGAGCGCGTCATCGCGACGCTCGCGCGCGGGGTCGCGGCGTGTCCTGACGGCCCAGCGGCCCTCGGTGCGCGTGATCGTGACGGGATAGTCCAGCGTCTCCGAGACGAGCGCGGTGGTCAGCACCTCGTCGGCGGCGCCCTGCGCGACGACCTTGCCGTCGCGCAGGAGCATCGCGTGCGTCGTGGAAGCCGGCAGCTCTTCGAGATGGTGTGTGACGAGAACGGATGCCAGATCGGGGTGCTGCTCGCGCAACTGGTCGATCCGGTCGAGCAGCTGCTCGCGCGCCGCGATGTCGAGACCGGTCGAGGGCTCGTCGAGCAGCAGCACATGCGGGTCGGACTGCAGCGCGCGGGCGATGAGGGTGCGGCCGCGCTCGCCCTGCGAGAGGTTCGGCCAGCGCGCCTCGGTCAGCGCGCCCATGCCGAGCAGCTCGAGCAGGTAGTCGGCGCGTGCGAGCTCTGCCGCGCTCGGCGACCAGCGCATCGGCAGCTCGGTGCCGCCCGTGCCCCCGGTGAGCACGACCTGGCGCGCGGTCAGCGGGTTCATCAGCGAATGCCGCGGGTTCACGTGGCCGATCAGGGTACGCAGCTCGCGCAGATCGACGCGCCCGAGCCGCTTGCCGAGAACCTCGACGGTGCCGCGGGTCGGATGCTGCACCGCGCCGAGCAACGACAGCAGCGTCGATTTGCCCGCACCGTTCGCTCCGATGAGCGCCCAGTGCTGCCCGCGCTCGACCTCGAGATCGATGTGGTCGAGGATCGCCCGGCCGTCCCTCACGAAGTCGACGCCGACGACGGACAGGACGGGGATGCTCACACCCCTACGCTACCGAGTCGTTTCGAGTGCCCGATCGTTGAGGAGCGGCGCGCAGCGACGCGTCTCGAAACGATCCGCAACGCCCGCGCTTCGAGACGCCGCTACGCGGCTCCTCAACGCTCGGAGGCGTGCTCGCTCTCGGCGAGCAGCAGCGCCGTGCAGAACGCCTCGAGGCCCGCCGTGAGGTCCTCCATGGTCGGGAAGGTCGGCGCGATGCGGATCACCGCGTCGTCGGGGTCGTCGAGGTACGGGTGCGTCGAGCCGGCCGGCGTGATCGCGACGCCCGCCGCTGCGGCGAGCGCGATCGCGCGCTTCGCGACGCCTGGCGAGACCGTCAGCGTCACGAAGTAGCCGCCCTTGGGGTCGCCCCACGAGCCGACGCCGAACGGCGCGAGGCGACGCTCGAACACCTCCTGCACGGCGGCGAACTTCGGGCCGATCAGCGCGCGGTGCTTCTCCATGTGGGCGGCGACACCCTCTGCGGACTTCAGCAGCCGCACGTGGCGCAGCTGGTTGAGCTTGTCGGGCCCGATCGACTGGAACGCGGCCCAGTGCGAGAACCACGCGATGTTGTCGGGCGACGAGCCGAGGAATCCGACGCCCGCACCGGCGTACGTCACCTTCGAGGTCGAGGCGAACACGAACACCCGGTCCGGGTTCCCCGCCTCGGCGGCAAGAGAGAGGATGTCGATCGGCTCCGGCCGCCAGTCGGTGAGGTGGTGCACCGCGTAGGCGTTGTCCCACATGATGCGGAAGTCGTCGGCTGCGTCAAGAGACACCAGCTCGCGGGCGACCTCTTCCGAGTACACGTCGCCGGTCGGGTTCGAGTACACCGGCACGCACCAGATGCCCTTGATCGTCGCGTCGACGGCGATCGCCGCCTTGACCGCGGCGATGTCGGGCCCGTCCTCGTTCAGCGGCACCGGGATCAAGCGCACGCCCAGTGCCTCGGTGATCGCGAAGTGGCGGTCGTAGCCGGGAACCGGGCAGAGGAACGACACGGTCTCCTCACGCCCCCACGGTCGCTCCGACCCGGGCACTCCGTGCAGCATCGCGAAGGTCAGCACGTCGTGCATCAGCGTGAGCGACGAGTTGCCGAGCGCGAGCAGCTGCGGCACCGGGACCTGCAGCAGCTCTGAGAAGATCGCGCGCAGCTCGGGCAGCCCGTTCGGGCCGCCGTAGTTGCGCAGGTCGGTGCCCGCGGCATCCGTGTATTCACCATCGCCGGGAAGTGCGAGCAGCGCGTCGGACAGCGCCAGCTGGTCGGCCGCCGGCTTGCCGCGCGTGAGGTCGAGCTTCAGCCCGCGCGCCTTCAGCTCGTCGTACGCCGACTGGAACTCGGCGCGGTGGTCGGTCAGTGTGCCGGTCGCGGTGGTGCTCACGCCCTCGATCGTACTTGTCTGGCCTGAACGGCCACAGCAGACTGTGGCCATGACGACGGTCCCCGCGCGACCTCCCGGCGGCTCGGCGTGGGCGCCGCTCGCGCACCCGATGTTCCGCTGGCTGTGGCTCGCGCAGCTCGGCAGCAACATCGGTGTCTGGATGCAGACCGTCGGCGCCCAGTGGTTCCTCGTCGAGCAGTCGCACTCGTCGGCGCTGGTCGCGTGGGTGCAGACCGCGAGCCTGCTTCCCACCCTGCTGCTGAGCCTGCTCGCCGGGGTGTTCGCCGACCAGTTCGATCGGCGCGTGCTGCTGCTCGTGAGCAACGGCGCGGCGACGGTGCTCGCCGGGATTCTCACCGCGATCAGCTACGCGGGCGGGCTGACGCCGTGGGGACTGCTCACGCTCACCTTTCTGCTCGGCTGCGCGAGCGCGCTCACAGGTCCCGCGTGGCAGGCGATCCAGCCCGAGCTGGTGCCGCGCTCAGAGCTCGCGTCGGCGAGCGCGCTCGGCAGCGTGACGGTCAACGCGGCCCGCGCGATCGGGCCGGCGATCGCGGGCGTCATCGTCGCGGCGACCGGCCCATCGCTGGTCTTCCTGCTCAACGCTGTGTCTTTTGTTCTCGTGCTGGTCGCGCTGGTCGCATGGCGACGCGAGCGGTCGGATGCTTCGACCGGCCGCGAGCGCCTGTGGTGGTCGCTGACGACCGGCCTCAGATACGTCGCCAACGGGCCGGTCGTGCGCCGCATCCTGCTGCGCTCAGCCCTGTTCGCGTTCCCTGCGAGCGCACTCTGGGCGCTGCTGCCGGATGCCGCGCGCGACCCGCTGCGTTTGAGCGCCGGCGGCTACGGGCTGCTGCTCGCGGTGCTCGGCGTCGGCTCGCTGATCGGCGTCGTGCTGATGCCGGTGATCCGCCGCCGCCTTCATTCGAGCGTCACCCTCGCAGGCTCTGCGGTGGTCTTCGGGCTCGGCACGCTCGCGACCGTGCTCTGGCCGTTGCCTGTGGTGCTGCCTCTGCTGCTGTTCTCCGGCATCGCGTGGATCGGCACGCTCACGACCCTCAACGCCGACATGCAGCTCACCCTGCCGGCGTGGGTGCGCGCTCGTGGGCTCGCCGTCTACCTGCTCGTCTTCATGGGGAGCCAGGCGATCGGCTCGTTCCTCTGGGGCGCGGTGTCCGCATCGATCGGAACGGCCGCCACATTGGTGATCGCCGCCGCGCTGCTGGCGCTGTGCGCGGCATCCGTTCTCGTGCTGCCCCTCAAGCCCGAGACGGGCACGCTCGACCGCAACATCGTCGACTTCTGCCTGCCGGCGCCGATGCTCGTGTTCGAGCCGGAGCCGACCGACGGGCCGGTGCTCGTGACGCGCAGCTATCAGGTGCCGCCCGCGCAGGCGGCCGGCTTCGCCGGCGCGATGGGATTCGTCGAGCAGACGCAGCGCCGTGTCGGTGCGAGTTCGTGGCGGCTGTACCGCAGCGGCGAGCACGCCGACGAGTTCCGCGAGGAGTTCACCGTGCGGTCGTGGAGCGAGTACCAGGCGCAGCTCGGCAGCCGCTGGACCGTGTACGACCGCGACCGCTTCGGCGACGCCCTCGCCTTCGCCGGCGAACCGCCCGTCGAAGAGCACTTCTTCGCTCAGCCGGTGGGCGGCGCGAGTGCCGGGTACCCGCAGGTCATGAGCGATGAGGACATGACCGAGCCGGACGACCAGGACGACGACGACGAGGAGCTCGCGCCGGAGAGCACCGACAAGCTCGACGACCCGCCGGAGCGGCGAGCTCCGGGCGAGCAGCGCTGAACACGCTTCAGTCGAAGAATCCCGCGTCTTCCGGTCGCAGGTGCGCGCGCGCCGCCGCGACGTCGAACTCGACGCCGAGGCCCGGCGCGTCGCCCACGGCGATGAACCCGTCGACGACGATGGGCCTGGGAAGGCCCGTGAGGATCTCGTACCACCAGTCGTGCTCGGCGACCGGGTACTCGAAGGCGATGAAGTTGTCGGGCAGGGCGGCGCTCACCTGGATCAGCGCGGCGAGGCCGATGAGCCCGTCGAGGACCCCGTGCGGGGCGAGCTGCACGCCGTGCAGCTCGGCGAGCTCGGCCAGGCGCTTGAGCTCGGCGATGCCGCCGACGTCGAGCGGATCCGGGCCGATGACCCGCACCGCCTGCCGCTCGATGAGCTCGCGATAGTTGCGGGTCAGGTAGATCTGCTCGCCGGTGTGGATCGGCGTCGAGGTGGCGCGCGTCACCTCGCGGTACTGGTCGGCGTCGACCCACGGCACGTAGTCGCCGGTCAGCAGGTCCTCTGCCCAGAGCACGCCGAAGGGCTCCAGGGCGCGCGTGATGCGGATGGCGTCCGAGATGGTCCAGCCGGGGCCCATGTCGAGCGCGAGGCCCACGCGGTCACCGGTCACCTCTTTCATCGCGGCGACCGTGTCGAGCACGTGCGCGAGCCCGCGCTCGGTGAGCGGACCGCGATTCGGATGCCGCGGGCCGTCGCGCAGCTCGGTGTAGAGGAAGTCCGGCGTGTTCTGGCTCATGAAGCCGTGCAGCCCGACGCCCTCCTTGATGATCGTGAAGCCCTCGGGAGCCGCGATCATCTGCCGCATCGCGTCCGCGTAGTCCTCGGGCCGGTGGCCGGCGAGCACGGGGCGCACGCCGCCGTTGTACACGCGCACGCGGTCGCGGACCTTCCCGCCCAGTAATTTGTAGACCGGCACGCCGAAGGCTTTGCCGGTCAGGTCGTGCAGCGCGACCTCGATCGCGGAAACCAAGCTTCCCCACGGCTTGAACGCACCGAGACGGCGAATCTTGAGCATGCAGCGCTCGATGTCGGTCGGGTCTTCGCCGATCAGCAGCTCGCGGTACAGGCCGACGTTCGAGACCATGAACGGCTTGGACGACTCGATCTGGCCGAGGCCGTCGATGCCGGCATCCGTCACAACACGGATCACCGGGCTGTTGCCCAACAGGGCGGCCCGGAGGTCGGTGATGCGCATCAGGCGGCAGGGGCCGCGGTACTGCCGCGGACGACCAGCGTGGTGGGAAGCTCCATGCGCCCGACCGGCAGCGGCGCCGTGCCGCTGTGCGCGTTCAGGATCGCGGTGGTCGCCAGCTCGGCGAGGGACTGGATGGGGGCACGCACCGTCGTGAGGCCGGGCAGCGCCCACTGCGACATCGGCACGTCGTCGAACCCGACGACGCTGACATCGCCGGGCACCGAGAGGCCGAGCCGCTGCGCCGCCTCGTAGACGCCGAGCGCTTGCTCGTCGTTCGCCGCGAAGATCGCGGTGGGACGGTCGTCGAGCTGGAGCAGCTTCATGGCCGCCTCGACGGCCGTCTGCCGGTGGAAGTCGCCCTGCTCGACGAGCGCCGGATCGCTGGCGAGCCCGGCGCGCTCAAGGGCTGCGCCATAGCCCGCGAGCCGCGCCTGGCTGCACAGGAAGCGCATCGGGCCCGTGATGGTCGCGATGCGGCGGTGCCCGAGCTCGATGAGATGGTTGGTCGCGCTGAGGCCTCCGCTCCAGTTGTCCGGGCCGAACGACGGCACGGCGGAGTTGAAGTCGCCCATCGGGTCGACCATGATCGCCGGCACGCCGAGCCGGGTGAGGCGCTGCTGGTCCGCCTCCGAGAGCGGGGCGCCGACGATGGCGCCGATCGAGCCGCGCGCGGCGATCGCGTCGACCCAGCGCGCCCCCGGCGCGGAAGGCCCGCCGTCGTCGACGGAGATGACCGCAGAGGCCTGCCCCGCACGCGCCGTGGCCTCGACGCCGCGGATCACCTCGGCCGCCCACGGTGACGCCGCGTCGTTGAAGACGATGTCGATCAGGCCGACGTGCTCTTCGCGGGTGTTCTTGTGAGGGTGGCTGCGCACGTTCTTGACGTAGCCGCGCTCGATGATGAGGGCCTTCACGCGCTCCCGCGTCACCGGGGACACGTCGACGCGGTCGTTGAGGACCTTGGAGACGGTGGCGATCGAGACGCCGGCCTCTTCCGCGATGTCGGCCACGGTCACCTGGCGCGGAGCCGATGCGTCTGGCACGTCTGACGTCCTCTCCCGTGCACTGCTGAGTCCACAGTCGTGGCCGGTGCGACCTCCCGCAACCGGTTTCCCAGCCGCATCATATCGAAACTGCCCCGAAACTGATGACAGCGTTTCCGGAATTATCGGAGGGCGCGCCGCGCCCGTCAAAGGCTCGATCACCTGCGTCACTCCGCGTCCGCAACCCTGCCGAGTCCGTCGACCGAGACCGCCCGGCCTTCGGTGGCCGACACTCGTGCGGCGGCCAGCAGCCGCAGCGTGTAAAGGGAGTCCTCGGGCGCGACCGGCGGCCTCCCGTCCGAGCGGATGGCATCCCTCAGCTCGATGTAGAAGCCCTGGTAGGCGCCGGGCCGCGAGGGGATCACGACCTCCGTCTCGCCGTCGCTCAGGCGCCCCCAGTTTTCGGGAACGTCGACGCCCCATGAGGCAGACGCCGGTCCCAGCCCGTGCTGCGCCTGATCTTCCTGAGGGTCGAGCCCCCGCTTGGAGTACGCGCCGCGCGAGCCGAGGATGCGGAACCGTGGCCCGAGGTCCGCGGCGAGCTTCGAGGTCCACAGGTGCGAGACGACGCCGGACTCGTGATGCAGCGCGACGAAGCTGTCGTCGTCGACCTGTGTGCCAGCGCGTCCGTGGAACTGATCCGCATAGAGCGAGGCGACCGGCCCGAAGAGCTGCACAGCCTGGTCGATCAGATGGGCGCCGAGGTCGATCAGCACGCCGCCGCCGGCCGCGGCATCCGCGTCGTCCCGCCATGCCTGCGTGACGGCGGGCTGCCACAGCTCGAAGCGCGACTCGAAGCGGCGGATCGTCCCGAGCCGTTCGCTTGCGACGAGGTCCTTCACGGTCAAGAAGTCGGAGTCCCAGCGCCGATTCTGGAAGATCGAGAGGAAGCCGCCGGTCTCGTCGCGCACGGCGAGCAGCCGCTCCGCGTCCTCGACCGTGCCCGCGATCGGCTTGTCGATCACGACCGCGAGGCCGTGCCGCAGCGCCGCGATCGCCTGATCGGCATGGTGCGCGTTGGGCGATGCGACGACGACGAGATCGAGGTCAGCGGATGCCTGCCACAGCTCGTCCACCGTCGCGACGATCCGCGCCGCCGGGTGGTTCCTGGCCGCCTTCGCGGCGCGCCCAGGGTCGCCGGTCACGACGACGGCCACCTCGTAGCCGCTCGTCGCCTCCAGCAGGGGACCGTGGAAGGTCTCTCCGGCGAGACCGTAGCCGATCAGGGCCACGCGCAGCACAGCTTGGGACATGTCGCTCCTTTGATGGGTTCGAGAGAGAAGGGGGTTCACCGCAGCACCGCGTCGGTGAACAGGGGCGCGCCGAGCTCGGAGCGGCGCGGCGCGCCCTCCCAGTCGCCCGGCACGAGGCAGGCGCGCGCGCCCGCGGCCGTCGCGGTCGCGAGGCAGTCGATCAGGCCGCGGCCGGCGACCCATTCGGCGAGGAAGCCGGCGACGAAGGCATCCCCCGCACCGACCGTGTCGATCGCCTCCACCGGAACCGCCGGGACGCCGACGAGCTCGCCGCCGGCGCACGCGACCGCGCCCTGCTCGCCGAGCTTGACGACCGCGGTCGCGCCGTGGGCGGCGAGGGCGACGGCGAGCTCGTCGGGCCCGAGCGCCGTGCGCCCCGGCCAGTCGGCGATCGCGAGGCGCGCCTCGTCGACCCCGGCGAAGACGAGATCCGCTGCGGGCAGCAGCTCGCGGTAGAGGTCCGAGGCCGCGCTCTCCGACCACAGCGACGAGCGGTGGTTCACGTCGAACGAGATCGGCACACCGGCCGACTTCGCGACCGCGACCGCCTCGAACAGCGTCTGTCGAGCCGTCTCCGAGATCGCGGCCGTGATGCCGGTGAGGTGAAGCACCGATGCCCCGGCGACCACCTCGGCCGGGACGTCCCCCGGCCGCAGCCGCGACCCCGCGCTGCCCGTGCGGTGGTAGACCACGGACTGGGTGCCGGGCGTCGGCCTCAGCTTGAGCATGAGGCCGGTGCGCGCGCCGGCGTCCACGATCACGTGGGCCTGCACACCCTCGCCGCGGATGTCGCGGGCCACCATGCGGCCGAACTCGTCGTCACCCACCCTGCCGATCCAGACGACGGGAACGCCGAGGCGCGCCAGCGCGATCGCCGCGTTCGACTCGGTGCCGCCCGTCGTCGCGGTCAGCCGCGCACCGTGCCAGAGCGGACCGGCCGCCTCCGCGCTGAGCAGGCCCATGGTCTCACCGAAGGTCACGATCGGGCGCGGCTCGGTCATCGCGCGCCCCTCCGATCGCGGACCGCCGCGACGAGGCGGCGCGCACGCTCGGTGAGCGCGTCGAGGTCGCCGCCGCGGAACGCGTCCTGCAGCAGGGGCCCGCCGACGCTCACCGCGACGGCGCCGGCGTCGATCCACGCGGCGGCGTCGTCCGCCCCCACTCCGCCGGAGGGAACCACCGGCAGTCCAGGGAACGGACCGCGCAGCTGGCCGAGATAGTCGGGCCCGACGGTCGAGGCAGGGAAGAGCTTCACGGCCGACGCGCCGTGCTTCCAGCCCGCGAACAGCTCGCTGGGGGTGAGGCCCCCCGGGATCACCGGCACCCCGCGGCGCACGCAGAGCCCGATGACCGCGAGGTCGGTGTTGGGCGTGACGATGAACTCGGCGCCCGCGTCGACCGCCGCCGCGGCATCCGCCTCGCTCGTCACCGTGCCGATGCCGAACTCGGCCTGCTCGCCCAGCGCCGCACGCAGCCGCGGCAGCTCCTCGATCGCGCCGGCCGTGGTGAGCGTCAGCTCGATCGAGCGCACGCCGCCCGCCGCGAGCGCGCGCACGACCGGCAGGTACTGCGCGGCATCGCGCGCCCTGAGCACCGCGACCACGCCGGACGCGCACATCACGGCGGGCAATGGGATGCGGGCGCCGAGCGCGTCCGTGCGTGCGGATGCCGCCATCAGCGTGCTTCGAGCGCGAGCTCGTCGTCGTCCGCCAGGAGGCGGCGCTGGCCGATCTCCGGAATGGCGGCGAGCAGTGAGCGGGTGTACGGATCCTCGGGTCGATCGATCACGTCCTGGACGGGGCCGTGCTCGACGATCCGGCCGCCGTACATCACCGCGAGCTCGTCGGCCATGTACCGCACGACGGCCATGTTGTGGCTGATGAAGAGCATCGTCAGCCCCAGCTCGCGCTGCAGCCGTCGCAGCAGGTTGAGCACGACCGCCTGTACCGACACGTCGAGCGACGCGGTCACCTCATCGGCGATCAGGACGTCAGGCTCGGCCGCGAGCGCCCTGGCGATCGCAACGCGCTGCCGCTGCCCGCCGGAGAGCTGCCCCGGCCGCGAGTTCTGCAGACCGGGGTCGAGCGAGACGAGCTTGAGCAGCTCGGTCACCCGCCCCCTGTCGAACCGTGGCAGGCCCTCTGCGACGCACTGCGCCACCGTGAACCGCGGGTCGAGCGAGCTGCGGGAGTCCTGGAACACCATCTGCACGCGGCGGCGACCACGCCGCCGGGCGCCGGCGGACACCGCGGAAAGATCGAGCTCGCCGATGCGGATCGCCCCGCGCGATGGCGTCAGGCCGACGATCGCGCGCGCGGTCGTGCTCTTGCCCGAGCCGGATTCCCCGACGAGGCCCAGCACCGCGCCGGGGGGAACGTCGAAACTGATGCCCTTCACGACGGTGGACGACCCGAAGCGCACCTCAAGGTTCTCCACACTCAGACCAGCGGTCACGACAGCACCTCTTCGGGTTCCTTGAGACGGACGGGAAGCTTCTCGCCGGCGATCAGCGGGTGCCAGCACGCCGCACGGTGCGACGTGTCGCCCACGGGCTCGAGCGGCGGCCGCTCGCTGCGGCATCTCGCGTCGGCGCGCGGGCAGCGGTCGGCGAAGTAGCAGCCGGCGAGCTCCTGATCGGCGCGGGGCATGGTGCCGTCGAGGGAGGGCAGCGGCGCCTCTTTGTCGATCGACATCGTCGGGCTCGAGGCCACGAGCAGCGCGGTGTACGGGTGCGCGGGCGTCTCGAGCAGCGCGGCGGTCGGTGCCTCTTCGACGATGAATCCGGCATACATCACGAGGATCCGGTCGGAGATCTCGGACACCACGGCGATGTCATGCGAGATGAACAGGATGCTCGAGTGCGTCTCCTTCCCGACCCGCGAGATGAGCCGCAGGATCTGCCGCTGCACGGTCACGTCCAGCGCCGTCGTCGGTTCGTCGGCGATCAGCAGCCGCGGCTCGCCCATCAGCCCGATCGCGATGCAGACGCGCTGCTTCATCCCGCCGGACAGTTCGTGCGGATGCTGTTTGTAGCGTCGCGCCGGATCGTTGATGGCCACCGCCCGCAGCGCCTCGATCGCCCGCTCCCGCGCGCTCCGCTTCGGCTCGTGCAGGTGGATCATCGCGGGCTCGAGCAGGTGCGTGCCGATCGTGACGGCAGGGTTCAACGCCTCACCCGGGTCTTGGAAGATCATCGCGAGGCTGCGACCGAGCAGCTCGTCGGCGTTCTTCCCGGCCTCGAGCAGCTCGGTGTCGAGGAACTCCAGCTGCTTGGCATACACGGAGCCCGGCGCCTCGACGAGCTGCGCCACCGCCGCCGTCGCCTGGCTCTTGCCCGACCCCGACTCGCCGACGATGGCGACCGTCTCGCCGGCGTTCACGGTGAACGACACGTCGCGCACCGGTGTCGACACGCCGTCGCGGCTGCCGTACACGACGCGGAGGTGGCTGACCTCGAGCAGGCGGTCGTGCCCGGCGCTGAGCTCGGCAGCGCCCACGGTGTCGGCCGGCAGCTCGGCCGGCGCGGCCGAGACGGTGCGGGGCGCCTCGTTGCGACCGCCGATCAGGTCGGAGATCCACTCGCCGAGCATGTTGAACGTCAGGCCGGCCAGCACGATCGCGATCGCCGGGGCGATCGCTCCGCCCGGCGTCGTGTAGACGCTCGCGAGGCCGTCGCTCAGCATCCGCCCCCAGTCGTAAGCGGGTGGCTGCACGCCGAGGCCGAGGAAGCTGAGGCCGGCGAGCGACAGGATCGCCGTGCCGATGTGGATGGTCGAGTACAGGATGAGGGGCTCGGCGATGTTCGGCAGGATGTGCCGGAACACGACCCGCACGGGCCCCTTGCCGAGCACGTGCGCGGCTTCGACGTACTCGCGGGTCGCCGTCGACGCGGTCAGCGTCTGCGTCAGGCGGGCGAAGCCCGGCGCGAACGCCGCGCCGACGGCGAGCACGCTGCCGACCGAGCCGATGCCGAAGATCACGGCGAAGAAGATCGCGAGGAGCATCGCGGGGAAGGCGATGAGCAGCGCGATCACAGCGCCGATCAGCCGCCCGAGCCGGCGCGACATGCCCGCGATCAGCCCGAGGGCGACGCCGACGCAGCCGCCGATCAGGGTGGACAGCACGGCGAGAACGAGCGAGCGCGAGGTCGCGAGCAGGGTGCGGGCGAGGATGTCTCGCCCGAGGGCATCCGTGCCCATCCAGTGCTGCGCGCTCGAGCCCTGCGACGCGTGGGCGACGTCCGTATGGCCGGCCGCGGCGCCCCAGATCGCGGGCCCCGCGACGCACAGGAAGATGAAGAACGCGAGGAGCACGAGGGGTGGGATTCCACTCGTGATGAGACGGATGCGACGGCGCGTGGTGGTGGTCGTGGCCATGGTCGTCACCCGCCGATCCGGGACTTGGGGTCGAGGATGCCCAGCACGACGTCGACGATCATGTTGAGGATGAGCACGGTGGCGCCGAGCACGAGCAGCACTCCTTGGATCTCGGGGTAGTCCTTCTGCGACACGGCCTGCGAGATGACGGTGCCGACGCCGGGCCACGCGAACACGTTCTCGACGAGCACGGTGCCGGCGATGAGCCCGGCCAGGATCATCGCGCCGAAGGTCAGCGACGCGGTCATCATGTTGGGCAGCACATGCCGCCAGTAGCGCAGCAGCGTCGGGATGCGCCGCGCCTTCGCCGCGCGGATGTACTCGGCGTCGAGCACCCTGAGCGCCTCGACGCGCACGATGCGCGAGAGCGAGGCGGCCGGGCCGACGACGAGCGCGGCGATCGGCAGCACGAAAGAACGCAGCCCGTGGTCGCCCGCGGCCGGGAATGCCTGCAGCCCGATCACGAAGATCACGCTCAGCAGGGTCGCGAGCACATAGTCGGGAATCGAATTGAGCAGGCCGGTGATGCCGACGAACAGCGTTCGGGTGACCCGACCCCTGCCGCCGCGGGTTCGCACCGCCGTGAACAGGCCGACGGGCATGGCGATCACGATGACGAGCACGAACGCGGGCAGCGCGAGCTTCAGCGTGTTGGGGAACCGGGTGAGCAGCAGCTGCGAGACCGGCGCGTCGGCGATGATCGACTGCCCGAAGTTGCCCGTGACGACGTTCTTCAGGTAGTCGACGTACTGGATGAACAGCGGCCGGTCCAGCCCGAGCTGGTGGCTCCGCAGCGCCACCAGCTGGTTGGTCGCCTGGTCGCCGAGGGCGGCTCGAACCGGGTCGCCGGGGATCAGGTGGATCATGACGAACGTCGCCGAGGTCAGGATGAACAGCGAGACGATCAGCCGGACCAGCCGGCGCCCGATGAACAGAGTCCACCGGACGCCGGCCGAGCTGGCGGCGTCGCCTGAGCGTCCTTCCCTCGCCGGCTGCGTCACCGAGATGAGTTGAGTCGACATCCGACCGATTACTTGTAGAGGCGGATGCTGGTGGGAACCGCGAACAGGCCCACGGTCTCCAGCGACGCCTTCGACGTGTAGAACGGGCGGTCGCCCTGCGAGAGCGGCACGACGTCGGCGCGCTTCAGCAGAGCCTCGTGCGCACCGTTCCACAGCTTGCAGGCCTGCTCGGCCGGCGCAGCCGCGGCCTGCGCGGACAGGTTGTTGAAGTCGGCGTTGACCACGTCGCCGGAGTTGCGGCCGCCGTTCTGCGGGGTCGCGCCACCGTAGAAGGTCGACATCATGTACGGGAACTCGAGGTTGATGGCGCTGTAGAACATGTCGAAGTCGCCGGTCGAGTACAGGGCTTGCGACCACGCGTCGTTGGTCTCGCCCACCAGGTTCGTGCCGATGCCGACGGCCTTCAGCTCCTGCCCGATCAGCTCGGCCGCTGACTCGGTCTGCGGCGCGCCGGTCTGGTAGATGAGCTTCAGGGTCAGCGTCTTGCCGTCCTTCTCGCGGATGCCGTCGGAGCCGACCGTCCAGCCGTCGGCCTCCAGCAGCTGCTTGGCCTTCGACGGGCTGTACGAGGGCAGATTGCCCTTCGTCTCGTTGGCGGGGCACTGCACAGGCTGCTCGGCGAACATGTTGTCGACGGTGCTGCCGTGCTGGGCGGTGCTGACCGGCGCGATGTCCTTCGGGTTGAGCGCGGCCGCGGCGGCGAGCCGCACCTGCTCGTCGTTCAGGATGCGGCCGGGGGCCTCGTTCGGGTTGAGCTCGCCGACGATGACCGGCACGTCGTTCCGGTTGATGCCGGGCGTCTTGTCGAGCCGGTTGCGGTCGGGACCGGTGATCTGGGCCGCGTTGACCTCGCCCGAGATGAGCTGGTTCGCCATCGTCGACTCGTCGGCCACGAAGTTGATCGTCACGGTCTTGGGGGTGCCGGCCGCGGAGGTCTTGGCGCCGCTGGGACCCCAGGTGTAGTCCGGCCGGACGGCGAGGTCGTAGTGGTCGCCCTGCGCGTAGTCCGTGATCTTGAACGGACCGGTGCCGGCGGATGCGTGCGCGAAGGCGGCCGGGTTGGCGAGGCCCTGCGGGCACACCAGCGGAACCGCGCCCGCGCCCTGCAGCAGCGTGCCGAACGGGGTCGTCGAGGTGATGGTGAACGTGCCGGCCGAGTCGTCGGCCGAAACCGTGTACTTCACGGGCACGGAGAACTGAACCCAGGGCGAGAGCGTCTTCGGGTCCTTGATGTAGTTGAAGTCCGCCGCGATGTCGCTCGGCTTGAGCGTCGTCCCGTCGCTGCACGTGACGTCCTTGCGGATGTTGTACGTGACGGCGTCGGTCGTGACCTTCCAACTGCTCGCGACAGCGGGAACGGCATCGCCCTTCTTGCTGCGACCGACGAGCGAGTCATAGGCGAAGTCGTCGATCTGGCGGTTCGGGCCGCTGGTGCTCGCGTACGGGAAGATGCTGCCCGGGTCGGTGCCGAGGTCGAGGCGGAAGGTGCCGCCGGTCTCGAGCGTCTTGCCGGACTGGCTGCTGCCGCTGCCGTTGTTGCTGCTGCTTGCACTGCCGCCACTGCAGGCGGTCAGCGTGAGAGCCACCGCCAGCGTCGTGACCGCCACCGGGGCGACCAAGGCGAATTTGCGTTTCATGTCACTGCACTTTCTGCCCGCAACGCTGCGGGCGTCACCCTTGAGATGGCGAGTCGGTCTTTTTCGAGCCGATACTTTCGGGATCAAGACCCGACTTTTCGAGACCGTGGCAAAAGTACATCGGGCTCTCACCTCCGTCAAGACACATTTTCGAGCCGGTTTCGTAACGATTCGGAGCCGCGTTTACGCTGGACATTCCTGGCAACCCGACATTATGGTTGCGTCTTGCGGGCCGCTTCGCGCTCGAAACTCGGTCCAATGTTGTGTACCGAAAGCGCGAATGTTGGATCGCCTAGAGATGAAGAATTCGAAAATCCAACGAAAGTGGTCGGCTTCAGCCTCGATCAGGTTCGTGCACGAGAGGACCGACATGGCAGTCACGCCGATACAGACTCCGGACATCACCCGCCCGGATCCGGAACTGGTGCGGGCGCTGTCGCAGATCGGCAGCGCCACCGCCAGCAGCGAGCTCAACCGCCTCGGCATCCGCAGCGCCCACATCGTGGGGCCGACGGCGCACACGCCGGGCGCCTCCATCGCCGGGCCCGCGCTCACGCTGCAGTTCATGCCCAAGCGCGAGGACCTCTACCAGGTCGACGAGTACGCAGAGCCGGAGCGCCAGCTCCACCGCCACGTGATGTACCACACCCAGCCGGGCGACATCATCGTGGTCGACGCCCGCGCCAACATGACGAGCGGCGTCTTCGGCGAGATGATGCTCACCTACTTCGCCGGCAAGGGCGGCCTCGGCGTCATCGTCGACGGCTGCATCCGCGACTTCGGCCGCGCCAAGGAGCTCGGGCTCGGCCTCTGGATCCGCGGGGCGACACCGAACTTCCACTCGCAGACCGACATCTTCCCCACGGCGGTGAACGTGCCGGTGGCCTGCGGCGACACCGTCGTCGTGCCGGGCGACATCATCATCGCCGACGACGACGGCGCCGTGGTGGTGCCAATCGCACTCGCCCCCAAGCTGCTCGAGGAGGCCAGCAAGCACGCGGAATGGGAGGAGTTCTCGCGCCTGCGGCTGTCGCAGGGTGGGGACATGAGGCTCTACTACCCGCTCGCCGAAGCAGCCCGGCCCGAATACGAGGCCTGGCGCGCCGCCTCGATGGAGGACGCGCGTCGATGAGGATCAGCGAGCTCGTTCCCTGGCTGGTCCGCTCCTCCGGTTCGTACTGGGGCGAATTCCTGTTCCTCGAGGTGCGCACCGACGAGGGCGTCAGCGGCTGGGGCGAGATCACCACCACGACCCGTATGGCCAACCGCAGCGCCGCCGTCATCCTGCGGAACCTGAACGAGCTGCTCGTCGGCGAGGACGCCGCGGCGATCGAGCGCATCTGGCACAAGGTCTTCCGCTCGTTCACCTACATGGGCAGCCGCGGCGCGGCCAGCAATGTGACGAGCGCGGTGGACATCGCGCTCTGGGACCTGCGCGGCAAGGCGCTCGGACTGCCGGTCCACGCGCTGCTGGGCGGCCGGGTGCACGACGAGCTGCGGCTCTACACGCACCCGGATCAGAGCAGGTTCACGACGCCGGAGGGCCTCGTCGACGAGATCGGGTTGATCACCGGCTCCGGCCACACGGCGATCAAGTTCGACCCCTTTCCGCACCCCGTCGGCGCCCCGCCGACCAACGACGCCTATCTTGACGGCTACCTGCCGCGTCAGCTCGAGCGCGAGGCGATCGAGCTGACCGCAGCGATCCGCGAGGCGGCCGGCCCCGACGTCGAGCTGCTCATCGACGCGCACGGCCGCTTCGACGTGCCGACCGCGATCCGCCTCTGCCGCGCACTCGAGGCGGAGGCGGACATCCACTGGTTCGAGGAGCCCGTGCCGCCCGAGAGCTATCACGCTCTGCGGCAGGTGCGCCAGCGCACCGGCATCCCCATCTCCGTCGGCGAGCGCCTGCACACGCGCTGGGATTTCGTGCCCGTGTTCGAGCAGGAGCTCGCGGATTTCGCGATGCCCGACGTCACCTGGACCGGCGGCATCAGCGAGCTCAAGAAGATCTCGACCATGGCGGAGGCGTACAACGTGCCGATGTCGCCGCACGACGCCGCCGGCCCCGTCAACCTGCTGGCGGGCGGACACGTCATGGCCACGGTGCCGAACTTCTACCGCCTCGAATCCAGCAGCTACGACCTGCACGGCTACAACGAGCTGCTCACGGAGCCGCTCACCAACGTCGGCGGCGCGCTCCAGCTACCCGATCGGCCGGGCCTCGGGGTCGAGTTCGATCTCGACCACCTGCGCGCCAACGTCCTCGACGGGTTCGGTGGCTGATGCGGCTCGTCAGATACCGATCGGCGGCGCGCGCCGCCGCCGCAGTCGGGCTGCTCGACGACGAGCGCATCACCCCGCTGACGAGCGTCGCGACCCTCGGTCAGCTCTGGCGCCTGCGGCGCGACGAGCTGGCGGAGCTGCTTCAGACCGCGGCATCCGGAACCGCCACGCTCGACCTCGACGAGGTCGAATTGCTCGCGCCGATCGACGGCCGCACCGAGGTGTGGGCCTGCGGCGTGACCTACGAGATCTCGCGCGAGGCGCGCGTGGAGGAGAGTGAGAAGGCGGCCGACGTCTACACCCTCGTCTACGACGCCGAGCGGCCCGAGCTGTTCTTCAAGTCGGTCGCTTGGCGGGTCGCGGGCCCCGGCCGCCCGATCGGGGTGCGCGAGGACTCCCCCGTGAACGTGCCCGAACCCGAGCTGGCGATCATCGCGAACCGTTTCGGCGAGATCGTCGGCTACACGATCTGCGACGACGTCTCCTCACGCAGCATCGAGGGCGAGAATCCGCTCTATCTGCCGCAGGCCAAGGTGTACTCGGGTGCCTGCGCCCTCGGCCCCGGGATCGTTCCCGCGTGGGAGGTGCCGGATCCCTACGCGCTCGGCATCCGCCTCGCCATCGACCGCGGCGGCGATCGGCACTGGGAAGGCAGCGCCAGCACCGCGCAGCTGCACCGCCGACTCGATGAACTGCTCGGCTACCTGATGCGCGGCGACGTGCACCCCGACGGCGCCGTGCTCTCGACGGGGACCTGCCTGGTGCCGTCACCCCCGTTCACCCTGAGCGAGGGCGACACCGTCTCCATAACCATCGATGGGCTCGGCACCCTCACCAACCCGGTGGTGCGCGGCCTGGTGCCCCTGGAGGAATCATGACCGTGCTCGAGAAGCGCCCCCTCGGCCGGACCGGCCTGACGGTGCCCCCGCTGTGCGTCGGAACCAGCGCGCTCGGCAGCCTTCCCCGCCTCTACGGCTACGACGTCGAGACCGATCAGGCGCTCGTCACGCTGCGTGCCGTCTTCGACGGCCCCATCCCGTTCGTCGACACGTCGAACAGCTACGGCAACGGCGAGAGCGAGCGGCGCATCGGCGCCGTGCTGCGCGAGCTCGGCGGCCTGCCTGACGACTTCTTGCTCTCGACCAAGGTCGACCCGGATCGGTCGCAGCCGGTACTCGACTTCTCCGGCACCCGCATGCGCGCCTCTCTCGACGAGAGCTCGGAACGCCTCGGCATCGACTACTTCCCGCTCGTGTACCTGCACGACCCCGAGCGGATCAGCTTTGAGGAGGCGACCGCGGAAGGCGGCCCCGTCGAGGCCCTGGTGCAACTGCGCGACGAGGGTCGTATCGGCCACATCGGCGTCGCCGGAGGTCCCGTCGAGCTTCTGCAGCGTTTCGTCGGCCTCGGCGTGTTCGAGGCCGTGATCACCCACAACCGCTTCACCCTGCTCAACCGCTCAGCGGTGCCCCTGCTCGATCAGTGCGCCGCGGCCGGGGTCGCCGTCGTCAACGGGGCGCCGTTCGGCGGCGGCATCCTCGCGAAAGGCCCCGAGGCTGCCCCGCGCTACGCGTACCGCGAGCTGCCCGACGAGCTGCGCGACAGCGTGATCGCGATGAGCGCCGCCTGTGACCGGGCCGGCGTGCCGTTGGCCGCGGCCGCGCTGCAGTTCTCGATGCGCGATCCGAGGATCAGCGCCACCATCGTCGGCATCACCCGGCCGGAGCGTCTCGATGAGACGCTGCGGAATGCCGAGGCCCCCATTTCCAACGAGCTCTGGGACGAGCTCGACACTCTCTGCCCACCCGAGGAGACCTGGCTGCGATGACCGACACACACAAGCTGCGCTGGGGCGTCATCGGCACGGGCAACATCGCCCATCGCTTCGCGACCGACCTGTCGCTCTCTGCGGTCTGCGAGCTCGGGGCCGTCGGCTCGCGCGACGCGGCGCGGGCGCGCGCCTTCGCCGAGCGGTGCGGCGCCGCCCGCTGGTTCGCGGACCACGACGAGCTGATGAACAGCCCCGAGATCGACGCCATCTACATCGCGGTCCCGCACAGCGCCCACCACGAGCTCGCCGCCCGCGCGATCGAGACCGGCAAGCCCGTGCTGGTCGAGAAGCCGTTCACGATCAACCAGCAGCAGGCGGACGACCTGATCGGCCGCGCCCGCGACAAGGGAAGCATCCTGATGGAGGCCATGTGGACCCGCTTCCTGCCGCACATGGTGCGGGTGCGCGAACTGCTCGCCGAGCAGTACCTCGGCGAGCTCCGCCTCGTGACCGCCGAGCACGGCGTCTGGTTCGCGCACAACACGGCACATCGGATGTTCGACCCGCACCTCGGCGGCGGCGCGCTGCTCGACCTGGGGGTGTACCCGATCTCTTTCGCCTCGATGGTGCTGGGGTCGCCCGCCACGGTGGTCGCGAGCAGTCAGTTCGGCGACACGGGCGTCGACGGCCAGACCGCCGTCACGTTCGGCTACTCCGACGGCCGCCAGGCGGTCGTCAACGCGAGCATGCAGACCTGGCTCTCGAACCGGGCAACGATCGCGGGCACGGACGCCCGCATCGACTTCGACCCCACCTGGTATCGGCCGACCTCCTTCACCGTGACGCGCCGCGACGGGCGCACCGAGCGCTTCGAGTTCCCCGTAGAGGGCTTCGGCCTGCGCTTCCAGGCGGAGGAGATCGCGCGGCTCGTGCGCGAAGGCCGCACCGACAGCGACATCATGCCGCTCGCCGAGAGCTCGGCGATCATGGGAACCATGGACGAGGTGCGACGCCAGATCGGTCTGAGCTACCCCGGAGAGTGACGTCGGTCAGCGGTCCGAATACGCTCGCACCGCCTCGAGGACCGCGGGCGTGGGGCGGTCGATGAGCTCGTCCCATTCGTGGTTCTTCTCGAGGAACCCGGCCACGTACGGGCAGAAGTTCACGAGCCGCTTCCCCTGGGCGCGCACGTCGTCGAGCGCGGCCCGCACGAGCTGCCCCGCGAGCCCGCGGCCGCCGAACTCCGGGCTCACCTCGGTGTGCAGGAACACCCGACGGGGGCCCTGGTCGAGGTACTCGAGGAACCCGGCATCCGTCGCGCCGATCGCGATGAGATAGCGGGATCCGGTGTCGCGAACCGTGGTGTCGCTGTCGTCCATCTGCGTTCCTTTCTCCAGACCTACAGAAGCGGGCCGGCCGCGATGCCGCCGAGCAGCCCGCCGACGATCGGCGCGACGATCGGGATCCAGGCGTAGCCCCAGTTCGACGTGCCCTTGC
This sequence comes from Gryllotalpicola protaetiae, assembly GCF_003627055.1. NCBI lineage: Bacteria > Bacillati > Actinomycetota > Actinomycetes > Micrococcales > Microbacteriaceae > Gryllotalpicola > Gryllotalpicola protaetiae. The sequence continues at coordinate 1,788,313 of NZ_CP032624.1, read as the reverse complement.
CCGTGATCGGCACGAGCTGGTGCACGAGGCGCGGCATCAGATCACGCGCCGGGTTGAGCGCGGTGCCCGTCGGGCCGCCGAGCGACGCGATGAGCCCCGTCACCAGGAACGCGATCGGCAGGGCTCCGAGCGAGGCGAGGCCGACAGTCGGCCCGTGCTCACCGAACGCGAGGGCGACGAACACCAGCACGAACGTCCCGGCCGACTCGCACAGCCCGTTCAGCACCCAGCTGCGGATCGCAGGCCCGGTCGCGAACACCCCGAGCTTGTCGGCCGGTTCGGGGTGGTCGTCGAGCTGCTGCTTGTAGATGAGCCAGACCGTGAAGGCCCCGACGAAGCCACCGAGCAGCTGCGCGACGATGTAGCCGACCACGTTGCCGAAGGTGACCGGAACCCCCTCCGCGAACTCGCGCGCGCCGCTCGCCACGATGCCGAGGGTCACCGCCGGGTTGAGGTTCGCACCCGACTTCGTCGCCACCGTGACGCCGAGGAAGACCGCGAAGCCCCAGCCGAAGCTGATCAGCACCCATCCCGCGCCGTAGCCCTTCGACTTGCGAAGCGAGTTGTTCGCGCTGACTCCGCAGCCGAGCAGCAGCATCAGTGCGGTCCCGACGAACTCGGAGAGGTATGCGGACAGCGGCATACTCACATCGTGGCGTGAACGTGGTCCTCCTGCCACTTGGCGACCAGGACCCGCTTCAGCACTTTGCCCGATGGCCCCAGCGGCAGCGCGTCGACGATCTCGATATGCCGCGGGTATTTGAACGGCGCGACTTTCTCTTTCACATATTCGATCAGCTCGGCCGGGTCGACGGATGCCTCGGGCATCAGCGTCACCGCCGCCGCGATCTCCTGCTGGTGCACCGGGTCGGGCACGCCGAACACCGCGCAGCCCGACACGGCGTCGTGCCGCGCGAGCACCTCTTCGATCTCGCGCGGGTACACGTTGTAGCCGTTGCGCACGATCATGTCCTTCTTCCGGTCGACGATCGTGACGTAGTCGTCGTCGGTCATCGTGCCGAGGTCACCCGTGCGGAACCACCCGTCGACGACCGCCTCGGCGTCGGCATCCGGCCGGTTCAGATAGCCCTGGAAGACGTTGTGCCCGCGTACGCAGATCTCACCGAGCTCGCCCCGCGGCAGCTCCACAATGCGGTCGTCGAGTTCGGCGTCGGCGATGATCACCTCGGTGCCCCAGATCGGCTGGCCGATCGTGCCGGGGCGCGTGGGCCGGCCGTAGTGGTTGAACGTCGCGACCGGGCTCGTCTCGGTCAGGCCGTAGCCCTCGTGCACCGAGATGCCGAACTCCTCGGACATGCGCCCGATCACCGCGACGGGAAGCGCCGCGCCGCCCGAGAGCCCGTAGCGCAGCGGCGGCCGCTCAGGGTTCGCCTTCGCCGCCTCGAGCAGCCCGATGTACATCGTCGGAACACCGGTCATGATCGTGCAGCTGTGCGCGTTGAGCAGGGCGAGCGCGGTGGCGCCGTCGAATTTCGGGACGAGGACGACGGATGCCCCGCGCCGGAACGCCACATTCATGACACACATCTGGCCGAAGGTGTGGAAGAGCGGAAGGCACCCGAGCACGATGTCTTCCTCTTGCACGTCGATCGCCCCCGTGAGCAGCGTGTTGACGTGCTCGACGAGCGAGAAGTGCGAGCCGCGGGCGCCCTTCGGCTTCCCGGTCGTGCCGCTCGTGTAGAGGATCGTCGCCGTCGCGGTGGGCGGCAGGAATTCGTAGTGGCGGATCGGCTCGGCTCCTTCGGCGAGGTCCTCGAGGCGCGGGAACGGCGCCTCGGTGAGCTTGTCGTCCGGCACGAGCACCGAGAGCAGCGGCACCTTCGCGAGCGCGGCACCCTTGGCGCCTTCCGCCAGCAGCGGCGCGGCGACGATGAACTGGCTCGCTCCGGAATCCTGCAGCACATAGGCGATCTCTTCGGCCTTGAGCAGCGCGTGCACCGGTACGACGATCGCGCCGAGGCTCAATATCGCGAAGTACGCGCGCGGGAAGTCCGGCACGTTGGGCAGCAGCAGTGCGACGCGGTCACCGCGGCCGACACCGAGGTCGCGCAGCGCACCGGCATACCGCTTCGTCTCCTCCCACAGACGGCCGTAGCCGATGCGGTCTGCGCCGAAGATCAGCGCAGTGTTCTCGGGCACGCGCTTCGCTGTCTCAGCGAGGACGGCCGCCAGATTGACCGTGGCGAAGCCGGGCCGCTCGGGCTGTTCGGGTTGTTCGGACTGTTCGGGCATGTGGTCCCCTTTCGTTTTCGTCGTCGTTGACGAATCGATGCTCGGATCGTACGCGGCTGTGGACAGCTCACGCGAGGCCGTGGGTGCCCCGGTTAGCGTGTCGACCATGCAGTGGAGGTCGGCGACGTACGTGCGCGACAACTGGGCGCGCGTGATGGACGAGGCCGTGCGCGAGCCGATCGCCGTCACTTCGCACGGTCGCACGCGAGTGATCATCGTCGACGCGGCCCTGTCTCAGGAGCTGACCGGGGTGCTCGCCGACGCCGGCCTGCGCCTTCCGCAGGCGCCGCAGTACCCGTGGCACGACCCGTTGCTGTCGATGGAAGAGCGCATGCGGTTGCTGCGGGAGCGCAAAAAGGAGATCACCGCAAAGCCGCTCGACGACTGGACCGACGAGGAGATCAAGATCTTCTACACCGACGAGTTGTATCTCGACGAGTGAGCCTTCGAGGCGCTCTCGCGATTTCTGAAGAGAACACTCGCAAATCGCGATTTGTACAACTTGCCGCTTTTCCGGCGCCTTTGGTCAATTTGAGATTGATGCACCTTGTTTTTCGGCGCTGTCGGTGCGCGTTGATCGATCACTCGGCTCCAGCGCGAAGAGTCGCGCGGGCTATCAGGCGCGCGCGAGGATCTCGGTGAGGTCGACCCCCGGCGGCAGAGCGCCGTAGAGGCCCGATGGCCGGCCGATGCGGGCGGCCACGAAAGCGCCGGCCACGGTGGGCGGCGAGAACCGCAGCAGCAGGGATGCTTCGAGCAGCACGCCGAGCCGCTCGGTGAACTCCCGCGCGCGCCCCTCGGCCATGCTCGAGCCGTCAAGCAGGAACGACCTCAGCTGCCGCGACAGGTCCTGCACGGCATCCAGCTCCTCATCGAAGAGCTGGTAGCCGCCGCGCGCCTGCCCGAGCTCGGCGAAGAAGGCATGGAACGCCTCCGGCTCGCGCGCGAGTGCGCGCAGCACATCGAGCGCGATGACGTTGCCGCTGCCCTCCCAGACGGCCATGACCGGCTGCTCGCGGTAGCGCCGCGCCAGCGGGAACGCCTCCGTGTAGCCGTTCCCGCCGAGGCACTCGAGCGCCTCGTAGGCGTGGCCGGGGCCGCGCTTGCAGACGAGGTACTTCGCGACCGCGGTGGCCAGGCGGCGGAACGCGAGCTCGCCGGCATCCTGCTCGGCGATCTCACCGCGCGCCATCGGCTCGTCATGAGCGGCAGCGAGGCGCAGCGCTGTCAGGGTCGCCGCCTCTGCCTCGAGCTGCAGATCGGCGATCACGGCAGCCATCGCCGGCTGGTCGATCAGCGTGCGGCCGAACGCGGCGCGGTGCCGCACGTGCCACACCGCCTCGGCCACCGATTGGCGCATGCCCGCCGCCGTGCCGATGACGCAGTCGAGGCGGGTGCGGCTCACCATCGGCAGGATCGCGCGCACACCGCGCCCCGGCTCGCCGATGAGCCAGCCGATCGTGCGGTCGAACTCGACCTCGCTGGACGCGTTCGAGCGGTTGCCGAGCTTGTCCTTGAGCCGCTGGATGAGGAAGGTGTTCCGGGTGCCGTCGGGCAGTACGCGCGGCACGAAGAAGCAGCTCAGGCCTTCGGCGGTCTGAGCGAGCACGAAGAACGCGTCGCTCATCGGCGCGCTGCAGAACCACTTGTGCCCGGTGATGCTGAACGAGCCGTCGGCGTTCCGCGTCGCGGCGGTCGTGTTCGCCCGCACATCCGACCCGCCCTGCTTCTCGGTCATCGCCATGCCGAACAGTGCACCACGGCCGTACTCCCGCGACATGGCGCGCGCCCACCAGGAGTCCTTTTCGGGGAGCTCGGCGTCCTTCAAGATCGCGGCGCCCGCGTGCGTCATCGACACCGGGCACGCGTGCCCGGGCTCCACCTGCGCGAACAGGTAGAACATGGCGGCGCGGTCGGCGGATGCCCCAGGCTTCGGCTCCGCCCACGCGGACGTGTGCGCGCCGCGTGCGATCGCATCACCGATCACGCGGTGATACGCCGGGTGGTACTCGACCTCGTCGATGCGATTCCCGCGCCGGTCGTGGGTGTGCAGCACGGGCTCGTGCGTATTGGCGAGCTCGGCGTCGCGCTGAAAATCCGCCGCCCCGACGAGCGCTCCGGCCTCGGTGAGCAACTCCGATGCTGGAGGAGCGCCCGAAGGGCGCGTCTCGACAGCATCCGACCCCCACCGTCTCACCGCCTCGACAAGCGCGACGTTCGCGTCGAACTCGTTGACTCCGACGCGCTCAGGCGCCTGGTTGAAGACCTCGTGTGTGATCACCGGCGACCACCCCCTTTGCCCTGAGGCTAGCCAACCGACCGGGCGTTCTCGCGCCCGGCATCCGACACCTTGCGCATGAAGCCGGAGATGACGTCGAGCTCGGCGTCGGAGTAGTCGGCGAGGATCCCATCGACCGCATCGTTCATGCCCTTGAACGCGGCGAAGATCTCGCCCGCGTGCGCGGCCTGCGGCCTCACGACCATCGCGCGCCGGTCGGCCGGGTCGGGCTCGCGCACGATCCACTGCCCGCGCTCCAGCCGATCGAGCACCCCGGTGATGGTCGCACGATGCAAGCCCAGCCGGGTCGCCAGGGCGCTCGGGCTGAGCACCTTCTCGCGCGCCAGCACATCGAGGCACTCTAGGTCGATCTCGTTGAGTCGCAGTCGTGTGCCGACGCGGCGGGAGAGCGTGCCGAGATCCCCCTGCAGCTCACGAAGGGCGTCCTTCGCGTCCGCGACGGCACGACGCCGCTCCCTTCCAGGCCGGGCCCGCGATTGCGAATTTGGTTCGGATGTCATATTGTCTGAATTCCAAATAGTTTGAGTCTCTGAGTACAGAGTAGCGAGAGGGATCCAGATGCACATCACCGTGTTCGGGGCGACCGGCAAGACCGGCCGCCTTGTCGTCGAGCAGGGCCTGAGCGCGGGTCACCGCGTCACCGCCGTCGTCCGCTCTTCCGCGCGATTCACCGCCGATTCAGGCGCCCGCCCGGGCCTCGAGGTCGTCGAGCAGGCAAGCTTCGACGACCCCGAGGCCGTCGCGGAATCGCTCGTCGACCACCTGGTGTTCACCGACGCGGCGATCTCGGCGGTCGGGCCCGCCAGCCGCAAGGACGGCCCGGTCGCAGCGCCGGTCACACGTGGCATCCTCGCCGCACTCGACCGGGCGAAGGTGCGCCGGCTCGTGACGATCAGCGCAGCGCCGGTCTCGACCCCGGCGACCGGGCCCGAGGACGGATTCCTCGACCGGCGAATCGTCTACCCGCTGATCTCCGCCCTGCTCAAGCCGGTCTACGACGACCTGCGCGCGATGGAACAGGAGCTCTCGGCGAGCTCAGTCGACTGGACGGCCGCCCGGCCGCCTCGGCTGACCGACGGGGCGCATACCCGCAACTACCGCACGCGGCTCGATGGAAATGTGCCGAGAGGCCGCCTGCTGTCGCGGGCCGATCTCGCCGATTTCCTGCTGGCGGCCGCCGGCGACCACGCGTCGGCCGGGCACGCGGTCGGCGTCGCGTACTGAGCGACGCGCGGCGATACGCCCTGAACTCGACGGCGGTGCCCGGCGTCTGAGGCGTCACCGAACTCGGGCGGCGACAGCGACCACCGACGGCGACGGCGACGGCGACAACGACGGCCTAGTGGGTCGCAGCGCGCACCGGCTCGGCCATGCTCTCGATCGCATCGAGCTCGGCGACGGCATCCGCCGGCAGCTCGAGCGACGCGGCCGCGATGTTCTCGGCGAGGTGCGCGCGGCTCGACGTGCCGGGGATCAGCGCGATGTTCGGCGAGCGCTGCAGCAGCCACGCGAGCGCGACCTGCTGCGGCGATGCCCCGAGCCGTTCGGCGACCGACGCGAGCACGCCCGACTGCAACGGGGTGAAGCCACCGAGCGGGAAGTACGGCACGTAGGCGATGCCGAGCCCGGCCGTGCGGCGCAGCATCGGCTCGTCGCCGCGGCGCACGAGGTTGTACAGCGACTGCACGGTCACGATCGGACTGATCGAGAGGGCCTCCGTGAGCTGCGCGTCGGTGACCTGGCTGAGCCCGAGGTGCGTGATCTTCCCCTGCTGCCGCAGCTCGACGAGCGCGCCGAGCTGGTCGGCGACCGACTCGTCGACCGCGGCCTCTGGCGTGCCCATGCGCAGGTTGACGACGTCGATCGTCTCGAGGCCGAGGTGGGTGAGGTTGTCGTGCACCTGCGCGACCAGGGCCTCGGGGCTGCGGTCCATGACCCAACCACCGTCTGCGGTGCGGCTCGCGCCGACCTTGGTCACGAGGTGCAGCTCGTCGGCGTACGGGTGCAGCGCCTCACGGATGAGGTCGTTCGACACGTGGAATCCGTAGAAATCTGCCGTATCGATGTGGGTGACGCCGGCCTCGACGGCGGCGCGCAGCACGGCGATCGCCTCGTCGCGGTCGCGCGGCGGGCCCCACACGCCGGGGCCGGGCAGCTGCATGGCGCCGTAGCCCATGCGCGTGACGGTGAGGTCTGAGGCGAGGGTCAGGGTTCCGCCGGCAAGAGTCATCTCTGCTTCCTAACTATCTGGTTAGTCAGAGGCTAGAACAGGACTAACCATTTAGTCAAGCCGTAGGATCGGGATCGAGAAGAGGTGATCGGATGCCCGAGCCAGCAGCCCCCACCCCCGCGGCCATCGGCCGCGCAGAGCAGACGCGCCAGCGCATCCTCGAGGCTGCGTTCGCCGAGTTCGCGAGCTACGGCTTCGCGGGCGCCCGCGTCGACCGCATCGCGAAGGCCGCCGGCTGCAACAAGAACCTGATCTACATCTACTTCGACAGCAAAGAGGGGCTGTTCGACGCTGTTCTGCGCGGACGCCTCGGCCTGATCGCCGAAGAGAACCCCCTCACGCCCGAGAACCTGCCGGAGTTCGCGGGGAAGACCTTCGACTTCGTGATGGCGAACCCTGACATCATCCGGCTGACGGCGTGGACCAAGCTCGACCCCGACACGCCGGATCCGTCCACCCGCGGCGACAAGGTCAGCGCGAAGGTGGCCGCCGTGCGCAGGGCGCAGCAGAACGGCGAACTGACGGATGCCTGGGACGCCGAGTTCCTGATGACGTTCGTCATGTCGCTGGCGACGGCCTGGGTGCCCGCGTTCCCGTACGGCTCGGCGGGCATCGACCGCGCGCGCATCCGCGCGCAGATCGTCGCCGCGGTCGCCGCGGTCGTCACGGCCACCCCGACGGTCGACTAGCTGTAGTTCCTCGGCACGTTGTGAACGTGGGTTGATGTAGTGAAGACCTCCGGGACGATGTGGGTTACCACACTCACTTCGTTCACCGGAGGTCTTCGTGACTCACGCTAATGCCCATCTGACTCCGAAGGGCCGGCTGCGGTTGGCCCAGTCGATCCTCGAGCAGGGCTGGTCCTATCGGCGGGCAGCCGAGCGGTTCCAGTGCTCGCCGGCCACGGCCAAGAAGTGGGCGGATCGGTTGCGCGCGGGCCTGCCGATGACCGATCGCAGTTCCCGGCCGCGCTCGAGCCCGAACCGCACCAGTAGGCGCACCGAGCGGCGCATCGTCGCGTTGCGGTTCATCCGCCGCTGGGGCCCCCACCGCATCGCCTTCCACCTGCATCTGGCCCGCACCACCGTCGAGCGCGTCCTGAGCCGGTACCGGATGCCCAAGCTCGCCCATCTGGATCAGAACACCGGCCTGCCCGTCCGGAAGCCGAAGCCGGTGCGCTACGAGCGTCAGAAGCCGGGCGAGTTGGTGCACATGGACATCAAGAAGCTCGGCCGCATCCCCGACGGCGGTGGCCACCGGGTGCTCGGCCGGCAGCAGGGCAACAGGAACAACACCGGGCACGGCAAGGCCGGGCGCGGCTACGCGTTCCTGCACCACGTCGTGGACGACCACTCGAGGCTGGCGTACTCCGAGATCCTCGCCGACGAGCGCAAGGAGACCGTGGTCGCGTTCTGGCAGCGCGCGAAAGCGTTCTTCTCCGAGGCCGGCATCACGATCGAGCGGGTCATGACCGACAACGGCTCGGCCTACCGCTCACGGCTGCTGGCGAAGGAGCTCGGGACGATCAAGCACAAGTTCACCAAACCCTACCGGCCGCAGACGAACGGCAAAGTCGAGCGGTTCAACCGCACCCTGGCCGCCGAGTGGGCCTACGCCAAGCCGTACGCGTCCGAGGAAGCCCGAGCCGCCGAATACCAGGCCTGGGTCCATCACTACAATCACCACAGACCCCACACCGGCATCGGCGGCAAGAGCCCCTCAGAACGCGTTCACAACCTCACGAGGAACTACAACTAGCGCGCGCCGCGTATCGGGACCCGCCTCGCTAGCCTCAAGTCATGCCGTTCGAGTTCACCTCAGAGCTCTACGAGTGGTCCGCCCGCGACAACTGGTTCTTCGTCGACCTGCCCCACGAGGTGAGCGACGCGATCACGGCGATGCCGTTGATTCCGGGCGGATTCGGCTCGGTGAAAGTCGAGGTCTCGGTGGGCCATGTGACGTGGCGCACCTCGGTGTTCCCCGACGACAAGCGCGGCACCTTCGTGCTGCCGATCAAGAAAGAGGTGCGAGCCCGCAACTCACTCTTTGCGGGCTCGCGGGTCGAGGTGACTCTCGAGGTCGTGCGCTAGGCGTGCGTGGCGCGCCCGCCCCGAGGTATGGCCTCAGCTCTTCGAATCGGGGTCGCCGGCCCCGAAGGCGTTCGCGAGGCGCTCGGCGATGTTGTGCCAGTGCTCGTTGGCGTGCTTCTGCTTCGTGTAGTTCGCCTGCTGACGCAGCTCGAGAATCCAGTCGGCGTACTCGCGCTCTTCAGCCGGTGACATCGTGTTGTGCGACATCGTTGCCTCCAAAAACCGTGGCCTGTGCAGCCGTTCCCCTACCTTTCGAGACTAGGAGCGACCACTGACATCGGGCCACGGCGGGCGCACCCGGTAGGCGCCGAACGCGGCGTCATGGCGGGACTGCGCGAGCCGGTTCTTGGCGGCGCTGAGCTCGCGCTGGAGCGCCTTCACCGCTTCGGCAGCGTCGACGGGCAGTTCGATGGTGTTGTCGTAGCGGGTCATGATGTTCCCCCTTAGAACGTTTCCCCTGCCCTCCCGGTTGGGAAGGACCACTGACATTCAGGAGGTCGGAGCTAGCGCCTCGATCACGACATCGGAGAGGCGGGAGATGTGGGCGAGAGCCGATCGTCTCGGCAGGATGACCGAGTTCAGCCACACGAGAACGGTGTCGTTCACCGGGTCCGCCCAGACGTTGCAGACGCCGCTACCGTTGTGCCCGAACATGCTCTCGTTCGCGTGCGTGCCCATCGGCCGCACCCGCCCGGGGAAGCCGAGCTGGAACCCCGTGCCCCAGCGCATCGTGTGCCCGATGACGTGGTCGAGCTCGCCGTCTGCCGAGAGCTCGCGCGCGCCCGCGACCACGTCGGGCGGAATGATCCCGTCTCCGCCCCGCAGCAGCACCCGGTAGAACCGGGCGAGATCGCGCGCCGTCGTCTGGATCCCCGCCGCCGGAATCACCGCCTCGCGAACCGCGCGCCGATTGAATGCCGTTTCGCGTATATGTTCCACCGCGCGGCCGGCCATGAGACGGACGTGGCGCTCCCAGGCATCCGCCATCAAGCCCAACTGGGTGTCTGCGAGACCGAGCGGTCGCGCGAACTCGTCGTCGATGAAGCGGTCGATGGTGCGGCCGTCGACCCGCCTCACCAGCTCGCCCAGGATGAACCCGAAGCTCAGCAGTCCGTAGGCGACGACCGCGCCCGGTTGGTATCGCAGGTGGGCGTTCTCGGCGGCATGGACGGATGCCTGCCAGTCCGCCATCTGCATCGCGTCGCCCACCGCCTGGCCCGTTGAATAGGGCGCGCCGCTGCGGTGGGCGAGCACCTGCCGGATCGTGACCGAAGACTTTCTGTTCATGGCATATTCGGGCCAGTAGTCAGCGACGGAGTCGTCCAGATCGAGCTGGCCGCGGTGCGCGAGCAGGTGGATGGCGAGCGCGGTGAACGGCTTGCTGACGCTGAATGTGTAGAAGAGGTCGTTCGGCGCCGCGCCGACCAGCTGCTCGAAGACGACGTCGTCCCCCCGCATGACGATGGTCGACGATGCGTGGCCGCGCTCGGCGGCGACTCGGGCGACTGCGTCCCACCCCACGCCGACAAGCTAGCGCCGACGCGCCGTCTCGGCCATTGAGGCGCCGCGCAGCGGGGTCTCGAAATGATCCCGCCCAAGGCGATCTTCCCCAGCACGGCCCCCGAATCGCCCGGGTTCTCCCCATTTCGGCCTCCCAGGCCATCGCCGGGTCTGCCGCACTCCCTAACGTCGCCACCCATGACGACGCGAATGGATGCCCCGACCGTCGCCGGCCTGGTGAGCCGGCTGCGCTCGGCCGCCGCGGCCGCGAACGATGCCGAGCTCGCGGCCATGCTCGCGTTCGAAGAGCTGCTGGCCAAGGCCGGCGCCCTTCCCACGGTGCACGCCGCGCTCGCGCAGTACTGGGCGGCACGCACGGGCACGGGCTCAGCGATCTGCGGCCATATCGGCCAGGTGGCCGACGCGCTCGAATCCGCTGCTGATGAGCTGGAGCACGACGACCTGCTCGTCACCGGGGCGCTCACGTGACAGCGGTGGACCTGGCGCCACTCGCGGCCGCGGCGGCCGACTACCGTCAGGCGATCGGGCGGCTTGAGGACGCCTCGGCGGACGCCGAGGCGGTGTGGACGCTGCTGCCGGCGGCGCTCGACTCCCCCGGAACGCAGCTGGCGGTCGGCCGGTTCGTCGGTCCGGCGCACCAGCTTTCCATGGCTCTCTTGCAGGCGGCGGATGCCTTGCACGGCGCGCTTCTCGCCGAGGTGCAGCCGCTTCGGCAGCTCGAGGCGCAGGCGGCGCAGTACCCGGACGACCCGAGCTGGCAGACCCGCATTGACACCGCAGAGGCGAGTTGCGCGGTGACGATCGCGGCGATCCGCGGCGGCGAATCGGGCTCGGTCGACCTGCCGTGCCCCGAGCCGCAAGCGCCGCTCGGCAGTAGAGCCGCGCGCCCGGCCGGCTTCGCCCTGCCGCTCGCGCCGACGGCGGGGCTGCCAGCATTCGGCGGTGCCCTCATCGACGGCGCGACGGCCGCCGGCGCGGCCACCTTGGGTGGCCTGCTGGGCGCCCTTGGCCTGGTGCTTTCGATGGGGGGTTCGAGCGACGAGGTCGCTGCCGCGGTACCGAAGAGGCGCCGCCCTGGTCCCAATGACGTCGAGGGAAAGGACTTCGTCGTCACGCCGTTTCAGCCCTGCGACCCCGACAAACACGGTGACGGGTGCGAACCGCACCTGCTTGGGGATAAGCCCGGCACGGAACCCTTCGACGGTGACAAGGTGAAGGGCAACGAGGAACCTGGTGAAATGCCGGGCACCGAGTCGGGCTGGGTCAAGACCGAAGCAAGGAACGGACACGGCTGGGTCTACAGGGCCCCCGACGGAAGGAGCATGCGGGTCATGGAACCGGCACGCATGGACTATGACCGCCGCTACCCCTACGGCTACGTCATCTTCGAAAAGCCCGGCGAGGGCGTCGTGAATCTCGAGGGACTCACCGAAGAGAATCCCAACCTCTTCCACATCGTTCGCAACCGAAACGGCAGCTTCCCGATGCCGGAAGGATGGACCCAGTGACCCCAATCGACATCGGGCTCACCGGCGCCCGCGTGTGCGGGTATCTTGCCTACCCCGACGGCATTCGCATCATGTTCGTTCAGGGCGGTGCATACCTCGCGTCCGGCGGCACGTGGGGCGTCACATGGCCCGATGGCACCGGCCACCGGTTCGTCGCGGATGCGGGTATGGGCAATGACCCCGAGACGGGCCGCCTGATGGGCACCCTCCTTGCAGACGTTGTCGAGTCCGCCCGATCGGACGAGAAATCGAAGCTCGCTGTGGTCTTCAAATCGGGTCTTCGACTGGACTTTCACCCGCAGCCTGACGACTACGAGTACTGGGACTCGTACTCGACGAAGGGGGTACGGTCCTACGCCGTCATCGGAAAGGCACCTGGCCAGAACGAGGGCCCGCGTCCCGACCGCATCGGCTTGGAAGATGTCGAAGCCGAAGGCACCTTCGAACCCCCGATCGAGGGCGAACGCCTGATCGACCTCGAGCTATCCGACGTTGTCTACGGCGTGACCGTGCTCGCCGAGAGCATGCAGTTGGAGACCAGAAGCGGCGATCTCTTCTTCGCCGGACCCATTGAAGTCACCGACCCAAACGGATTGCGGGGTGTGTTCGATCCCAAGTTCGCAGCAACCGACTCCACGGCTGGCGCGGTGCTGAAGCTGATCATCGACGGCACGATCGAAGTGGCGACCCTCGCCCCCGACTCAAGTCGGCTCGACATCCGTTTCACAGACGGGCTCCGCTTGATCTGGAACGCGCCCTCCGCCCAGCAGGGCCTTTTTCGTGCCCGCAACCGCAGCAAGCGCGAGTTCTGGAGCAAAGGCGACGGGACGATCTACTGGTTCGGCGGCCCCGAGGGAACGCAACCGAAGTTCCTCGCAGGTGGTCCGAAACGCACCGACTGACCTCGCCCCGCGAAACGCCCGGGCATGCGCGCAGCGATGTCAGAGGGCAGCCAGACAATGACTACGTGACAAGCCCGATGCGCGCCCCGTCGGCGGGCCACCCATATGAGGGGTCCTCATGTTGGGACTGACGGGCCCCCCACAGGTGCCATAGGACAGTAGCGTGACAGATCTGCGAGGCTCGAACAGCGCGACGGCGGCAGCCGCCTCGCTGCGTGCGCAGCCCGCCGCGGCATCCGTCATCGCGACCTGCCTGAACGCGCAGGCGGAGTCGCGCCCTCGTTCGATCATCGGTCGCGCTTTCGGCGCCAGCCCGCTCTCAGAGGCATCCCGCCGGCCCTACGTCGCCGCGATCGGCGAGCTGCACGTGGCATCCGAGCTCGAGAAGTTGGGGGCCGACTGGGTCATCCTGCACGACGTGCCCGTCGGCGAGCGCGGCAAGGTCATCGACCACCTCGCGATCGGGCCGGCCGGCGTGTTCGCGCTCGAGGTCGAGCACCGCCCGGCCGACGCGATCGCCGTGCGCGGCGAGCTGCTCACCATCAACGGCGTCGCTCGGCCGCACCTCGTCACCTCGCGCGACCTCGCTACCGAGGCGGCCGTCAACCTCACCCGCGCGACCGGGCTCAACGTGCCGGCGCGGGGTCTGATCGTGTTCGTCGCGCCTCAGTCGGTGTCGACCCGCGACGAGCCCGACGACGTCGGCGTCACCAGCGACCGCGCCGTGCACAAGTGGCTCGCCGACCGCGAGCCCACGCTGAGCGCGACGCAGGTGGCGATGATTGCGGCTGCCGCGGCCGACCGCTCCACCTGGCGCGGCGCCATCGCGCGTCGCGCTCCCGGATTCAATGCTGATGCGTTCGACGCACTGCGCGTCGAGGTGCAGCGCGCGTGGCTCGCCCGCGGATTCTGGGGCACCGCGATCATCGCAGCGGCCGCGATCGCCGCGGTCCAGCTCTTCGGCGCCTGAGTGCCTAACCCTTCAATCCGGTTATTTCGCTTGCCTTCGGGTGCGTCACTAGTCAGACTGGTTACATGATTCACCGGTTCCCGTGTGGCACGCTCGCCCTCGACTTCGTCGGCACTCTGCGCGCGCGCCGCAACGACGAGCCGAGCGAGAAGCTCACCGAGCCGAGCGACCTCGACGCGTGGTTCAGCGAGTCGGGCATGCTCGATGTCGCGACGTCGGCATCGGCATCCGATCTCAAAAAGGCGATCGAGCTGCGCGAGGCGATCTACGCGCTCGCCTACGCGCGTGTGGCCGGTGACGAGCTGCCGACGGATGCCGCGGCGACGGTCGCGTCCTACGCCGAGAAGCTGCCCGTCTCGGTCGCGCTCGCCGACGGCAGGCTCGAGCGCTCGGGCACAGTGCCGCAGGCGCTCGCATCGCTCGCACGCGAGACGATCGAGATCGTCGGCGGCCCGAACGCCGGCCTGTTGCGCGAGTGCAGCCGCGACGAGTGCACGCAGGTCTACCTCGACACCTCGCGCGGGCACCGACGCGATTGGTGCTCGATGAAGACATGCGGCAACCGCGTGAAGGCATCGAAGTTCCGCGCGCGGCAGGCGGCGGTGACGGCTGGCTCCTAGCGAGTCCAGACCAGCCGTGCTATTATCGTTTACGTATTAGGTAAATGAGGTGACGTGGATGTTGATTTCGAGGATGAATCGTTTCGTCGCGAAGCCGAAAGCCATCGCACGCTCGTGCGCCGCAACGGTGACAAACGCGCCAGCCTGATCGAACGCAGGCTCAACACCCTGCGCGCGGTTGACAACGTCGCCGACCTAAGGCCACTGCCCGGCCGCTTCCACCCACTCTCTGCCGACCGCGCGGGCGAATGGGCCTGCGACCTTGATCATCCCTATCGCCTCGTTTTCGAGGCGACCCCTCCCACCCCAACCCTCCCCGACGGAGGAGTCGACTGGTCCTGGGTGACACGCATCACCATCCGCGGAGTAGTCGACTATCACTGAGAAGAAACCCTGGAGAGAACGTAATGTCCTACTTCGCTCCTGATTACGCCGTCGCTCCTGGCGAGACCATCCAGGAGTGGCTCGACGAGAACTCGATGACGCAGGCCGAGTTGGCCGATCGCATCGACCTGAGCAAGAAGACCCTCAACCAAATCATCAAGGGCATCGCGCCCCTCAGCCAGGACACTGCGCTGAAGCTCGAGGCCGTCACTCGCATCCCCGCGCGCACATGGAACGCACTCGAGTCCCAGTACCGCGGCGATCTCGCGCGAAATGACGCTCGCGCCGCGCTTGAGAGGCAACTCGACTTTCTAGATGAGTTGCCTCTTCCTGCGCTCCGCAAGAGCGGAGTGATTACTAGTTCCGCGCGCAGCCCCGAAGTGCTTCAAGAGGTCTATAGCTTCTTCGGGGTGGCCAACACGGAAGCCTGGCGTCGGCTTTGGGAGTCACCCGCCGCGGCCTTTCGGCAATCCACCGCATTTGCGGCAAAACCCGGCGCCGTCGCAGCCTGGCTGCGCCTCGGCGAGCTTGCTTCCAAGACGGTGGAGTCGAAGCCGTTCAATAAGGAGCTGCTCCGCCAGAACATCCCAGCCATTCGCGCGCTTGCCACAAAGTCGGACCCAAGCGAGTTCCTCCCGCAACTCGAACAGCTCACTCGCGACGCGGGCGTGGTCGTCCTGTTCGTCCCGGACGTACAGGGAACGCGCTGTTCCGGGGCGACACGTTGGATTGATGACCGCCCGGTGATTCAGCTGTCGCTACGACACAAATCAGATGACCAACTCTGGTTCACCCTTCTCCATGAGATTGCCCATGTACTACTGCATGGGAAGCGAGACGCGTTCATCACCGGCGACTACGCCTCAGAGGAACTGCAGCACAAGGAATCAGAGGCGAACGAGTTCGCCGCGGACACGCTCATTCCGAAACGGTACCAACCAGAACTCCCCTTGCTTGTTTCATTGCAGCAAGCGCGCGACTTTGCGGCAAAAATCGAGACGTCGCCTGGAGTCGTGGTTGGCAGGCTGCAGCACACGAAGATCTGGGCCTACAGCAAGGGCAATGGCCTGAAAGTCAAGTACGAATTCGCGCCCGCCGCCGATTGAACCGCCGGTGGCGCCCGACCGACCCGTCCGCCCCACCCACTGGCGCTGCAGGTGCGGCGCGCCCGCGCAATAGACAGAGGTGGTGACCGACCTCACACAATCCGCCGCGCCCACGGCATCGCTCGCAAGCCGGCCGCCCGCGGCATCCGTCATCACCCAATGCCTCGCCGAGCAGAGCAAGCTGACGGGGCGCAAGCGTATCGCCGACATCCTGGGTCTCAGCCCGCTCACGGACGACGCGCTGCCGTGGTTCACGGGCGCGCTCGGCGAGCTGGCCGTCGGCCGCGAGCTGGCGCGCCTCGATGCAGCCAAGGGGTGGGTTGTGCTGCACTCGGTGCCCGTCGGCAACCGTGACAGCGACATCGACCACGTGGTCATCGGCCCCGCCGGAGTCTTCACCATCAACACGAAGCACCACTCCGGCCAGCGCATCTCGACGGGCCGCAGCCTGATCTTCGTGAGTGGCCAGGCCAAGCCCTACATCCGCAACTCGGTGTTCGAGGCAGAGCGCGCGTCGAAGCGGCTGACCGAAGCGGTCGGATTCCCCGTCACCGCCCACCCCGTGCTCGCCTTCGTCGACCCGAAGGAGCTCGCGGGCAAGCGCGACCTCGACGGCGTCCACCTCGTCGACGCGGCAGGGCTGCGTTCGGCGCTATGAGTGACGACCCAGTGGGTCGTTCACGCGCCGGACGCCGAGCGGGCTGTGCCCGCGAGGATGGCTCACGAAGCAGCCGGCTTTATGGGGTGCGGATGCCTCAGCCACAGTCGCTCGCGCCGCGTCGGTCGCCGCGACCTTGCGTGCTTCGGCCCAGGTGCCGCCCCCGGCAATAGACCGTGCCAACGTCGCGGAGTTCTCGGAATTACGCGGGAGCGTGACCGTGATGAAGCTCATCCGCGGGGTGTGGGCACTCGGCGGGGTGTGGGCACTCGGCGGGGTGGCTGCGATGACCGGCGCCGTGTGGTCAGTTCTCGGATTCATCTTTCAGTCCGTCTGAGCCAACCCATCGCCGGAGTTCGGGCAGCGACGCGAGTCGACAACGTCCGTGATCGCAACAACGAGTTCAAACTCTGAGCGCGCGCCACCCAGCCTTCATCAGCGCACCCGCATTGGGGGCGCGGCGTTGCTGGCGGCAACGCTAGCTTTTCGTGGTGAGCGCGCACGCGGCAGAACCTGCGGGAGCGGACGAGGACCCGCTCGCGGTTCTCCCTGGTCCCGCGCCCGCGGCGCCCATGGGCTGGTACCTCACGCCTGAGAACAACGAGTTCTGGCGCTGGTGGGACGGGACCGCCTGGACCTTTTATCTCCGCTCGGTTGAGAAGGCGCCGCCTGGCGGGGCTCGAGCGCCATCCCTCACGGCGCCGAGTTTTTCGGTCCCTGCGGACGCAACACAATCACCAAGCCCGCGAACCACGACGTTGCCGCAACCCTCGCTCCCGGATCCACACGATCTGCGCAGCCGAGTGCCGGCACAGTCTCTGCTCGAGAAACTGACGGGTTTCGTCGAGTCGGGCGAACTGCGCATCGATGCCAACCCACGCAAGTCCTTCGTCAGCAAGGACGCACAGTCCTGGTACGTCGGCGCGCTCGGCGAACGGCATGTCGCCATGGTCCTGCGCGGGCTTCCTTCGGAGTGGACCGTCCTGCACTCTGTGCCCGTCGGACGCGGAACCAGCGACATCGACCACGTCGTTATCGGCCCGGCCGGCGTATTCACCTTGAATACGAAACATCATGCGGGCGCGGACGCCTGGGTCGGAGACCACGCGATGTACGTGGCCGGCGCGCCAGTCGACTATCTGCGCAAGTCGAGCCACGAAGCGTGGCGCGCGAGCCAGGCTCTATCGCGCGCGTCGGGACTCACCGTGCCTGTAACCGGCCTCATCACTTTGGTCGGGGTCAGGCGCCTCAACGTCAAGCAGCGACCGTCCGCAGATATGCATGTCGATGTTGTGCCGGTTGAGCACCTGCTGACCAGACTCCAGACTCGTCGTGAGTTCAGCGACGAACAAGTCGCGCGCGTCGCTGCAGCGGCGTCTCGATTCGGGACGTGGCACACCGGCAACCCCAGCTCAGTAGATATCTCGCCTGCGCTTGCTCAACTGGACATTGCCGAGTCGACGAAGTCGGCACCTGCCGGCTACACACCGGTTCGTCCACAGCGACGGCGCGGACGACGTCTCGCCGTCGGCTGCCTCGCCGTCATTGGCGGCTTGTTCACCGCCTACGCGGCCGTGGTGCTCAGCGCATACGCGATCTGGCACTTCACGCACTAGCGATTGAATCCTTTACACCCAAAACATCCCGAGAGAGCGCCCGCACCACTTCGCGATCTGCGACATCTTCCCCAGCACCGGAACGCTGCCCTCGAGTTATCCGCCCCAGGGGCTCCCGCCGCCGATCGAGCACCGTACGCCGGCCTACCCTGGCCGCATGACATTCTCAGTGGTACCGTCACCGCATGGGTGGGTCCTACTTCATGACGGTGGGAAACAAGGGGCGAGTCGTGCTCCCGGCTGACCTACGAGCGCGCTTCGGCTGGGAAGAGGGCGTCACTCTGATCGCCGTGGAAACCGACAACGGCGTGAACGTGATGGAGCGGTCCGAAGCGCTGAAACTCATCCGCGCAGAGTTGGCCGGTTCCCACATCCTGGAAGAGCTCTTCGCCGAGCGTCGCGCGGAGTCCGCACGCGAGGACGCCGGGGAATCATGACGGGCGTCGTGTTCGACGCCTCCGCTCTGATCGCCTTTCTCAAGGGGGAACCCGGAGCAGATGTCGTCGAGCGGGAACTCTCGGCAGGTGGGTTCTGCGGCGCAGCCAACTGGGCCGAAGTGGCGCAGAAGACGCGGTTCCTCGGCCTCAGATGGCAGACAGGGCGCAGCCTGCTGCGCAGCTACGGGCTCACGGTCACCTCCGTCCTCGAAGTGGATGCGGAACGCGCCTCCGCGCTGTGGGTGCGCGGCCAAGGCCTCTCACTCGCAGACCGGCTTTGCCTGGCGCTCGCCGAACGCCTCGAGTTGCCTGCGCTGACGGCAGATCAGGCCTGGAAGGGCAAGCACCCGCGGGCGCAACTCATTCGCTAGGAGCCCCACCCCGTTCCAAACCTGTTCCCTCATCGAAATGCGCGAGAGGGAACGCGCCGACCGCGTCCCACCCGGCATCCGCTCAGTTTCATCTTGTATCTTTGTTGCGTCTATTTAGCACATAAGGAAACCGACGTGACGAACATCGAATCCGGCAGCCGCCGCGGCAGGCGCCTTGGCCCTCGCCGCGGGCGCAACCGCCGTGGCTCTGATCACAGCCGGCATCATCACTTTCAACGCCACCACTGACGGAACCCTCGCGGAAGCCGACGAGCCGGCCGCGGCCACGGTAGTGCACCAGCCGACCGATCTGCAGTCCGAGGCGCTCGCGTGGGCGGAATCCCTCGGAGACTTCACAACCGCGACCCACTCCGGTTCGGGCGACGTGGTCGTCGAACTGCCCGACGGAGCCGACGCGGGCATCCTGATCGCCCGCCACCAGGGCGACGGCGACTTCGCCATGACCATAATCGACGCCGACGGCGAGTCGAGCGGCGAGCAGGTCGTGAACACCACAGGCGAGTACCACGGCACCACTGTCTGGGGTCTGCGCACTGCGCCCGAGGCCTCCAAAACGGCCGCCATTCAGATCACGGCCGACGGCGACTGGTCGCTGATCGTCGCGCCGCTCTCTGCAGCCATCCCGATGTCCGCCTCCGTCAGCGGTGACGGCGACGCCGTCTTCCTCTACGACGGCAAGCCCGGCCAGTTGGACGCCGAGCACGACGGCGACGCCGCCTTCGGCGTGACCGCCTTCGCGCAGAACCACCACGCCGACGGCCTCGAGTTCACGCAGACCGGCCCGTTCACGGGCGAGTCCCGTTTCGTCGACAACGTGCCGGCGATCATCGCGGTGACCGCGACCGGTGCCTGGACACTGACCCTCGCGTAACGCCTGCCCCGACCACAGGAGAACGACATGAACAGCGAAGCCGTCAACCGCAACCGCAAGCGGGCCGGATTCTGGGCGACCACCATCGCCGTCGGCGCACTCGTCGCGGGCATCATCACCGTCGGCGTGACCGCCGGAGGCGAAGAGGCCGAGGCAGAGCCGCTGCCCGTGCCCGCAGCGACGAACCCGATCATCGCCGACCCCGACGGGCCGCACGAGTCCACGATCTGGGACGCCCAAGTGTGGGCGAAGGACGCCTTCGGGGAGTTCAACGCCGTCACGCACCACGGCTCGGGGAACGCGCTGATCGAACTGCCGGAAGGCGCCCAGGCCGGTGTCCTGACCGCACGCAACACCGGCGACGGTGAGTTCGCGCTGACGATGCGCGGACCCGCGCTCGAAGTGACGGGCGACCAGCCCGTCATGACGACCGGTGCTTACCAGGGCACCACCGTCTGGGGTGTGCACAACACGGCGGATGCCGCATACCTGCAGGTCATCTCAGACGGCGACTGGTCGGTGACCATCGCCCCGATGAGCGCCGCACGCGTGATGCACTCGACCGGCGACGGAATCGGCGACACCGTATTCCTGTGGGACGGCGACGCCCGCGCGCTGAACGCCGCGCACCACGGCAACGGTGAGTTCGCGATCACGGGCTACACCGAGGACCCGATCGCCACGGTCGGCATCACGACCCACCGCGGGCCCTACACGGGAACCATCCACCTCGGGTCGTCCCCTGCGGTGATCGCCGTCACCGCGGTGGGCAGTTGGACGGTCGGACCTCAGTAGTCGACCGCTTTGCGCACGAGCTCAGCGAGCTCGGCGGCCCCGAACGCGCGGAACTCGTCTGCGGGCCACCCGTGCAGCACCTTGAGCCACTCAGCCGGCACCGCCGCGGCCCCGTAGACAGCTCCCGCCAGAGAGCCCGCGATCGCCGCGACGGTGTCGGTGTCGTTTCCGCTGCGCACGGCGAGCTCGAGCGCCTCGCGCAGGGAAGAACTGTGGGTCAGGGCCGACCACGCCGCCTGCAGCGAGACGACGACCCACCCGTTGTTGCCGCGCAATTCCCACGGCAGCACGGCCTCCGCGTCGTCGAGACGCGCGTGCCACACCGCGGCCCGCTCGGCGGGCAGCGTGTCGATGGCGGTGCGCAGCTCGAGCCCGCCGGTGAGGATCGCCGAGCGGATCGCCAGGCTCCAGATCACGCACGCGTCGCCGGCATCCGTCTCGTGATGCGTCAGCTCGCTCACGCGACGGGCGACCGCGGCCAAGGCATCCGCCTGCCCATCGCGCAAATAGCCGAGCGCAACCGGCCCCGTCCGCATGAGCGAGCCGTTGCCCGCCGACCGCCCTGCTTCGCGATGGACGGCCAGCGCCGATGCGCGCGCATCGTTCTCAGTGACATGGCGGATGCCTGCGAGCACCGCCCGCGTCTGCAGTCCGACGTCTTTGGCCTGGCGCGCCCAGCCGATCCATTCGCCGACGATCGCAGCCAGGGTGTGGGCGTCGTCGAGCGGCTTGTGCCGGGCCACCGCCTGCAGGATCGGCACCGCCATGCTGGTGTCGTCGGTCCACTCGCCGAGTCCCCACGGCGGTGCGGCATGGAGGGTGATCGGCGTCGGCGGCAGGGTTGACGCGCGGAACTCATACGGCGCTCCGAGCGCGTCCCCTGCCGCCGACGCAGTGACGGCGCCGACAGCTCGGTCCAGCTGCTGTGGTGTCAGCATCCGTCCCCCAACCCCTTGAGAGTTGACAGTAATTCAGCGAATGCGATTGCCTCTCCCCCCACTTCGCGGTTGCCGTGAGCACCGGGCGGGGTGCCAGGGTGCCGCACCGCCCGGCATGCGAGCGGTACTTCGGGCCCTGGTGCCCGGTACTTCCGTCCGTTGTGGCGGGCGTGCGGCGGCGGGATGCTTCCGGCATACGCACACGGAAGGACCCCTCATGACCACCACACCTGCCGCCCCCGTCGGCGGCTATATGCCGGCCTCGGCGCCGAAGTCGTTCACCGCGACCTGGCTGTTCGCGCTCGTGCTCGGCTGGGCGGGCGTCGACCGCTTCTATCTGGGGAAGGTCGGCACCGGCATCCTCAAGCTGATCACCCTCGGAGGCCTCGGCGTCTGGTGGGCGATCGACGTGATCCTCGTGCTCACCGGGCTCACGACCGACAACCTGCGCCGCCCGCTCGTCGGCGTCGAGAGCGACAAGGATCGGATGCTCGCCTGGATCGGCACCGGCGTGCTCGTTGTCGCCAGCTCGATCGGCTCCGCCTTCGGCCATTGGAGCGGCCCGATGCGCTGAGCTGCGTCGGACTCGCCCAGCACTGGCGCCCACACCGGTCGCCATCCACAATCTCGGTCGCGTCCGCGCGGCCGCACTCCTTCGGCCACTAGTTTCGCCGCATGAGCAATCGACATACCCTTAGTCCACCTGAGTTAGTCCATCAGGAGGACATCGTGAAGCAGGTCAACATCCACGAGGCGAAGACGCATTTCTCAAGGCTTGTAGAAGACGTCGAGGCGGGCGAGACCATCGTCATCGCGCGCGCGGGCAAGCCAGTGGCACAACTGACGAAGTTCACCGATCGCCCTTCACTGCCTCGATTGGGCGGGCTCGAGTGGCTTGGCAGGGACCCAGACGCGATGTTCACCCCTGAGATCGAAGCTGAAGTCAAGGCACTGTTCGACCAGTCGGAGATCTTCCCCAGTGAAGATCCTTCTTGACACTCATCTGCTGATCTGGGCAAAAACACTGCCCGCTCGACTGCCGCAAGCGGCTCGTGAGGCCATCGTCGACGAGTTGGCAGCGCCCTACTTCAGCACGGTCAGCATCTGGGAGGCGAGCATCAAGTTCGGACTCGGGCGAGACGACTCGTCCCTGGTCGAACCGCGACGATTGCGCTCTGTGCTCCTCGAAAGCGGATTCGAGGAACTCGATCTGAGTGCTCGGCACGCGCTCGCGGTCTCCGATCTTCCGCTGCACCACGGCGACCCCTTCGATCGAATGCTCATCACTCAAGCAAAGCTCGAGGCCATGCTCTTCCTCACTGCGGACAAGGAGCTGGCGGAATATGGCGACCCCGTTCGGCTCGTAGGCTGACGGAGTGCCCGAAACACCCGCGACGGATGCCTCGCCCGTTCGCCCTGGAATCGCCGAGCGCCTCAGTCGGCTGATTCAACTCGACACGGTCTCTGCCACTGTCGTCGCGAACGGCACCGGCGCCTTCGAGTCGCTGCTCGAAGAGCTGTACCCGCTCGTGCACGAGCACCTGAAGAAGGAGCGCATCGGCGAGCGCGGGTTCCTCTTCACGTGGGAGGTCTCGGGTGATCCGGTGGTGCTCATGGCGCACTTCGACACCGTGCCGGCGGTCGCCGCCGAGTGGGGCTTCGACCCGTTCTCCGGCCGCATCGAGAACGGCGTCGTGCACGGCCGCGGCGCCGTCGACGACAAGGGCGCGCTCGTCACCCTGCTCGACGCGGTCGAGAACCTGCTCGCCGCGGGACGCACCCCGGCGCGCACGGTGCTTGTCAGCCTCGGCGGCGACGAGGAGACGACGGGGCCGTCAGCGCGCACGATCTCGGAGGAGCTGCACGCCCGCGGCATCCGCCCTTGGCTTGTGCTCGACGAGGGCGGAGCCGTCGTCAACGCGCCGCTGCCCGCGCTCGACAGGCAGAGCGCGATGGTCGGCGTCGCCGAGAAGGGCGCCGTCACGGCGCGGCTCACCGCGACCGCGCCGCCCAGCCACGCCGCCACTCCGAGCCGCGCACCGAGCGCCCCGGAGCGGCTCGCGAAGGCGCTCACCCGGCTGCGCCGGAACCCGTTCCCGAAACGGCTGAACCACACGGCGCGCTCGATGTTCCAGGCGTACGACGGCGTCGCGACCGGGATCGGCAAGGTGCTTGTCACGGTCACTCCGCGACTGGGGCCCGTCGCGGCGCGGGTGCTCGCCCGCCTCGGCGGCGAGCCGGCCGCGATCGTGCAGACGACCCTCGCGGTCACGATGCTCGAGTCGGGCACGGCGCACAACGTGATCCCGAACACGGCGAGCGCCGTACTCAACCTGCGACTCGCGGTCGGCGACTCGGTCGAGCAGGTCGTCACGACGCTCACAAGGACGATCCGCGACGAGTCGATCACGATCGACCTGCTCGAGGGCTACCCCGCGAGCCCCGAGTCACGCACCGACAACGCGCAGTGGCGATCGATCACGGATGCCGTGGGGGCCGCCTACCCGGAGGCGGTCGTGGTGCCATACGTCATGCTGGCGGCATCCGACGCCCGTCACTTCCACCCGTTCACGCCGGACGCGACCTACCGCTTCGCGCCGCTCGCCATGTCGGCGGGCGAGCGCGCCGCGATCCACGGCATCGATGAGCAGGTGACCGTCGATGCGCTGGTGCGCGGCGAACAGTTCTACCGTCAGCTGCTGTTGCACGTGCCCACGTAACATCGAGGCATGGCCAACCCCGAGACCTTTGACAAGATCACCATGTTCGGCGCCTCCTGGTGCGGTGACTGCCGTCGCTCGAAGGCGCTGCTCGACCGACTCGATGTGGACTACGACTACGTCGATGTCGAGGCCGACCTCGACGGCGCCGCGCGCGCCGAGGCGATCAGCGGTCGCAAGAGCATTCCGGTGATCGTCTTCCCCGACGAGAGCCACTTCGTCGAGCCGACGGATGCCGAGCTCGAGGCGAAGCTCGCAGGTTGAGCTAGGACCGATTGCATCGCAATCGCGCGAAACCCGCCGAGGCGGCTATGCCGCCGAGGATCGCCGCATAGGCCTAACTGAGCTGCGACGCCGGGATGCCGAAGGTCTGGCAGTCGACCGGCTCGCCGTTCAGCCCCGTGGTGAACCACTTCTGACGCTCGGCGCTCGTGCCGTGCGTGAACGACTCGGGGTTCACAGCCCCCTGGGTCGCCTGCTGGATGTGGTCGTCGCCGACAGCGGCGGCGGCCTTCAAAGCATCCGCGATCTGGTCCTTGGTGACCGGGTTCAGGTAGTGCTGCCCGTTCTCATCGGTCTCGGCCTGTGCGTCTCCGATCCACGCGCCGGCGTAGCAGTCGGCCTGCAGCTCGAGTCGCACCGAGTCTGACGACGCCCCGGTCGCCGACAGGTTCTTGCCCTTCATCGTGCCCGTGATGTTCTGAATGTGGTGGCCCCACTCGTGGCCGATCACATAGAGCTGCGCGAGCGCGCCGGCCTCCTCGCCGAACTGCTGCGCGAGCTCGTCGTAGAACTTCGGGTCGATGTAGATCGTCTGGTCGGTCGGGCAGTAGAACGGCCCCATGTCGGTCGAAGCCGCGCCGCACCCGGTCGTCGTCGACTGATCGAAGATCACGATGCCCTGCGGGTCGGTGTAGCCCTGCACCTGCTTCGACCAGTAGTCCTGCAACAGCGCGGCCGCCCCTTGAATCCGGCAGTTCGCGTCCTTGTTCGCCTCCGCCGCGGTGCACTGCAGCTGCTCGTCACCGCTCGTGTCGATCTGCTGCCCCTGCAGGCCGGAGAGACCGCCGGCGACCCCGCTCACATCGACCCCCGTGAAGTGCTGCACCAGCAGCACGATGATCACGATCACGATCGCGCCGCCGCCCGCACCCCCGCCGATCTTCATCCCGCGGCCACCGCCGCGGCGGCTGACCTTCCCGCTCGAGATGTCGGCGTTCTCGTTGAACGTCATGCCGCAAAAGTACCGCCGAGGCGATGCAAAGGAACCCCTTCAGGGGCGCGCGCAGGTTAGGTTCGAGTCATACCCGAATCGATTCGACTTGAAAGGCCGACGGATGCCTCACGCAGAGCCCACCTACACCCTTGACCAGCTCGCCGCCGAGCCTCGTGCAGAGTTCGACGCCTTCACCCGCGACGACGCGGTGCGCCTCGGCGAGATCGCCGTCGGGATCATCCGCGACTGGGGTGTGAACCTGGCGATCGACGTGCACATCGGCGATGAGCTCGCCTACCGCGCGCAGCTCGGCACCACCGGCCAGGGGAACGCCGACGTGATCGCAGGGAAGCGGCTCACGGTGAAGCACTTCGGGCACAGCTCGCTGCTCGCCCGCTTCAAGAAGGACGCCGACCCGACGGTCGCCGACGGGCTCGGCGACGAGTACAAGTTCTGGGGCGGCAGCATCCCGATCTTCGTCGGCGGCGAGCTCTACGGCACGCTCTCATCGTCGGGCGAGCCCGACGTCGTCGATCACGAGGTGATCCGCGCCGCGCTGGACCGGTTCACCGCCTAGCGTCGCTCAACTGCGATAGCCGGGGTGCACGCCCTCTGCGAGGCCGTGCACCGCGGCGAGCTTGCCGAGCAGCGCGCCGAGGGTCGCGCGCTCGTCGGCGGTCAGCGAGCCCGTGAGGTCGCGGTCGTGCGCAGAGCCCACCTGGCGCATTCTCGCCATGACGTCGCGGCCGGCATCCGTCAGCGTCAGCTCGTAGTTGCGGCGGTCACGCGCGCTGCGCGCGCGCGCGACGAGGCCCTTCTTCTCCAGCCCGTCGATCAGGGCGACGACGCGGCTGGGCCCGACGCCGAGGAACCCGGCCAGTATCTGCTGGCTGAGCGCGCCCTCGTGCCGGCTGATGATGCGCAGAATCCCGACATCGCTCGGCTGCAGACCCAGCTCGCCGACCCGCTCGGCGAAGCGCTGCGCGGCGAAGCCGCCGACCTGGGCGAGCAGGAACGCCACCGGCTGCCAAGGCTCGGGCCCGCGGTTCGTCATGAAAAAACCCTAGCAGCCGCAATCATTCAGTGCTATGAATCATTTCGTGACAGAAACGAATGGCCTGCGGATGCCGCGCGACGCGTCTGCCCGCCGCCATCCGGACGGCCCACCGCTCGGGCCCGTCGCGACCGTCGCACTCGGGCTCGCCCTGATCGGGGTGCTGCTGCCCGCTGCGATCGCCGGCCGCGTCTACCCGTCCCCGTTCGAGTCGAGCTCGCAGGTCACGGGCTATTTCGCCGACCACCCCTTCGCCGCGGTGCTCACCGCGCTGTTCACGTTCGGCTCGGCGATTCCGCTCGCGATCGTCGCCGCATCGGCATCCGTTCGCCTGAATCGGCTCGGCGTGCGCGTGCCGGGCCCGACCATCGCTCTGGCGGGCGGCCTGCTCGCGTCGGCTTCGCTCGCGATCTCAGGGCTGGTCACGTGGGTGCTGAGCAGGCCCGAGCTTGCGGATGCCGGGGCCGGCATCACCCGCCGCGCCCTGCACGACCTGGCCTTCGCCCTCGGCGGCCCCGGCTTCGTGGTGCCGCTCGGGCTGCTGCTGGCCGGCATCGCGGTCCCGTCGGTGATCGTGGGGCTCGTACCGCGCTGGCTCGCCTGGGCGGGTCTCGCGCTCGCGGCCGTCTGCGAGGTCGCGACGCTGACCCTGCTCTGGGATGGCTTCACCGTGCTTCTTCCGGTCGGCCGCTTCCTCGGTCTCGTGTGGCTCGTCGTCGTCGGCTTCGCGCTGCCGCGTGACCGGCGTGAGGTGCCGCGCGGCGAGCGCAGGGCATGGCGCCGTACGTCACACTGAAGGGGTGGCCTCGCCCCTCCGCACCTTCCGCGCCGCCGTCGCGTGGGTCTCTCGCACGCGGTGGTTCCGCCGCGTCGGCCCGAGGATCATGCCGCCGTTCGAGCGGTTCATGACACGACTCACCGGCGGGCGGGTGACCGCGAGCGGCATCCTGATGCCGGCGCTCGTGCTGCACACGATCGGCGCCAAGACGGGCGAGCGCCGCCGGACCGAGCTGATGTGCGTGCCCGACCGCGGCACCTGGCTGATCACGGGCTCGAACTTCGCGCGCGACACGCACCCCGGGTGGACGGCGAATCTGCTCGCCCACCCGCGTGCAGAGATCGACTACAAAGGGCGGCGGATTCCCGTCACGGCCGCGCTCGTGCCGAGCGAGGAGCGCGAGGAGGTCTGGGCGACGATCCAGCGCCAGTGGCCCGGCTATCGGAAGTACGAGGTCGCGGCCGGCCGCACGCTGCGCATCTTCCGCCTGACCGCGCAGACTTGAGCCGTGCCTGACCTCGATGAGCTGCGCCGGCTGCGGCGAGCGCGCGACCGGATGGATCGCGAGTTCGCGCAGCCGCTGGACGTGCCGGCCCTCGCTCGCACGGCGCTCATGTCGGCGGCGCACTTCAGCCGCCGCTTCCGCGCCGAGTACGGCGAGACGCCGTACTCCTACCTCATGACCCGGCGCATCGAGCGGGCGAAATCGCTGCTGCGCCGGGGCGACCAGAGCGTGACGGACGTCTGCTTCGCCGTCGGCTGCACGAGCCTCGGCTCATTCTCGGCGCGTTTCACCGAGCTCGTCGGCGAGACGCCGAGCGCCTACCGGGTCCGCGACCACAGCGCCCTGCGCCCGGTCGCTCCGTGCCAGCTGATGCTGATCACCCGCCCGCGACGTGCCCGCCAAGAGAGCAGTTTTGAAGAAGCATCCGCTCTCGCCCCTGCCTAGCCTCGAAGCATGACAGTCTCACTCAGCGGCGTGCACATCCTGGTCGACGACCCCGACGCCTCGCTCGCCTTCTATCGCGACGTTCTCGGCTTCACGAAGCTCTTCGAGGCGGAGAACGGCGGCTACCGCTGGATCACGCTCAGCACCCCGACCCAGCCCGAGATCCAGATCGTGCTCGAGCAGCCGCACGGCGGCCGCTCGCAGGAGAACGGCGACGCGGTCGCCGCCCTGCTCGCCAAGGGCGAGCTGCAGATGATCAATTTCACGACGGACGACCTCGACGCGACGTTCGAGAGGATCTCGGCGGCCGGCAGCGCGGAGATCCTGCAGGAGCCCACCGACATGCCATGGGGGCAGCGCGACGCGGCGTTCCGCGACCCCGCTGGCAACCTCGTAAGGATCGCCCAGGCCTGACGGATCGGTCAGGCGGGTCCCCGTACTCTGGTGCGTATGCCCGCCGCCGACCGACGCCGCCGCCGCGCGCCCTTCATCATCGCGGGCGCGGCTCTCGTCGTCGTCATCGTCGCGGCAGTGGTCGGCTGGGCGCAGCTGCAGCGGCCGACCGCGCCCGCCCAGACGGCGACACGGTTCTGGCAGCTGCTCGCCGATGGCAAGGCGCAGGATGCGCTCGCGCTGAGCTCCACCCCGGCCGACTCGGTGCCGAACGGCCTGCTGCTCGGCAATGCGGTCTACGGCAAGGCCGACCGCGGCATCGCGAACGTGAGCGCCGGCACCTTTGTGCGGCATGGCAACGCGGCCTCCGGCACGGTCGCCTACACGCAGCACGGCGCGAAGCACACGGCGACCGTCGACCTCGCGCTCGTGCATAGCGGATTCCTCACCCGACCCGCCTGGCAGATCACCAACGCCCCCATCGCCCGCGTCGACGTGACGGTCGCGAGCGGCAACCAGGCGGACTCGCTCTCGGTCGACGGCATCTCGCTGCCGCTACCCGGCGGCGACGGGGTCGTCGCGGTGCCGGCGCTGCCCGGCACGTACTCGTTCGCGCTCGGCGCGTCGAGCGGCCTGTTCTCGCCGGCGCCGCAGAAGGTCTCCGTCACGGGCGCGACCGCCGCGGTCACGCTCGGCGTCACGCCGTCGAGCAAGCTGAGCCAGCAGTCCGTCGCCGACGCGACGACGCTGCTGAACGGATGCTTCACGCAGCCGACCCTCGCAGACGGGTGCAGTCTCGCCGACGGCATCCGCAATCTCTTCAATCTCACGGCGGAGCAATCGGTGACCTACCAGCTGACCCGCGCGCCGCAGCTCGCATTCGACGCGAAGGCGATGCAGGTGAAATCGACAGCCGACGGCGAGATCACGAGCCTGCAGTCGGATGCCGTCAACACGCCGTTCCACACCGTCGCGCAGTTCTCGCTCACGCTCGACGTCGCCGTGAAGAGCGGGAAGATCACGCTGACGCCGTATCAGGGCGGTCTGGTGAACTCCGATCAGGTCTGCATTCCCGAGGCGCACCAGTTCAAGTGCTAGCGGTCGAGATCGTCGCGACTGCGCACGGCCCTACGGCGCAGGCATCCGCTCTCATAGTCTGATGACATGTCTGAGTCGACGCCGTCGCCCTTCGAACAAGCCGTCGCCGGAGTCGTCGCCGGCGCCGATCTCGCCGCCGAGACCGAGGCTCTGCTCGGGCTGCTGACTCCCGACGAGAAGCTTGCGCTGCTCGACGGCGACCAGGAGTTCTGGGCGGGCATGACCGAGATGCGCGACGTCGGCTACAACACGACGCCGATCGTGATGGGCGCGATCGACCGGCTGGGGATTCCCGGCCTGCGGTTCAGCGACGGACCGCGCGGCGCCGTGATCGGCCACTCGACCGCGTTCCCCGTCTCGATGGCGCGCGGCGCGACCTGGAACGTCGAGCTCGAGGAGCGCATCGGGCGCGCGATCGGCGCTGAGATCAGGGCACAGGGGGCGAACTTCTTCGGCGGCATCTGCATCAACCTGCCGAGGCACCCGGCGTGGGGTCGCATTCAGGAGACCTACGGCGAGGACCCCGTGATCCTGGGCAGGTTGGGGGCTGCGCTGCTGCGCGGCATCCAACGCCATGCGATGGGCGTCGCCAAGCACTACGCGCTCAACTCGATGGAGAACGCGCGGTTCTCGGTCGACGTCACCGCCTCGGACGAGACCCTGCACGAGGTTTACCTGCCGCACTTCCGGCGGCTCGTCGAAGAGGGCGTCGACGCGCTGATGACCGCGTACAACTCGGTGAACGGCGAGTGGGCGGGGCAGAGCGCGCAGCTGCAGCAGCGGATCCTGCGCGACGAATGGGGCTTCACCGGGCTCACCGTCTCGGACTTCATCTGGGGTTTGCGCGACGCGGCACTCTCGCTGACCAACGGGCTCGACGTCGAGGAGCCGTTCGCTCAGCAGCGCGCTGCGCGCCTGCGCACGGCGCTGGATTCCGGGCACGCGTCGTGGGCCGATGTCGACCGCTCTGCGCGGCGCATCCTTGCCACGCAGCTCGCCTACCACGCCCGGCCGCTCGACGACGAGCCCTCTGCCGACGTCGTCTTCTCTGCCGAGCACCGCGCGCTCGCCCGCGAAGCCGCCGCAGAGGCGATGGTGCTGCTCAAGAACGACCCGGTCGCAGGCGATGCGGATGCCTCGGCCGACGCCGCGCCGCTGCTGCCCCTGCCTCGCGATCTGGCATCCGTCGCCGTCATCGGCCGCCTCGCCGACCTTGGGAACACGGGCGATCACGGCTCGAGCGACGTGCGCTCGCCCTCGGTCGTCACCCCGCTCGCCGGGCTGCGCGCGGCGCTGCCCGATGCGGTGATCACCGACGTCGCGTTCACCGACCTCGACAGTGCGGCGCAGGCCGCGGAGGACGCGGAGGTCGCGGTCGTCGTCGTGGGCTACACCGCGGAGGACGAGGGCGAATACGTCGGCGGCGAGTCGATGAACGACCCCGCGCTGTTCGCGCTGTACCCGCCGGCCGGCCCCGAAGTCGACCCGGCGCTGGTCGCGAACCCGTCGGGGCTCATGGGGGGCGAGATCGGCGGCGACCGCTCGTCGCTTCGCCTGCTGGGGGGCGATGTCGAGCTGATCAGGGCCGTCGTGGCAGCGAACCCGCGGACGGTCGTCGTGCTGGTCGCGGCCGGCGCGGTCATCACCGAGGAGTGGCGGCATGACGTGCCCGCGGTCGTGCTCGCCTGGTACTCGGGGTCGGAGGGCGGTCACGCCCTCGCCGACGTGCTGCTCGGCGCTGTCGACGCGACTGGCCGCCTGCCGTACTCGGTGCCGACGACAGAAGAGCACCTGCCGTTCTTCGACAAGAACGCCACTGCGATCACGTACGACCGCTGGCACGGCCAGCGGCTGCTCGACCGCGACGGGAATGCCGCCGCGTTCCCGCTGGGGTTCGGGCTGTCGTACACCTCGTTCGCGCTGTCGGGCGTGACGGTCGGCGCTGTGGCGGACGAGTCGTTCGAGGCATCCGTCACCATCACCAACACGGGCGACCGTCGCGGCCGCCACGTGGTTCAGCTGTACGGCGTGACGGATGCCGCGGATTTCCCGCATCGCGTGCTGCTGGGCTTCACCCCGGTGTGGCTCGAGCCCGGCGAGACCGCGACGGTCACGGTGCAGGGCTCGACGAGGCCGCTGCAGCGCTGGACGTCGGGTGGTTGGCAACCCGCTGCCGACGCCGCGCTGATCGAGGCATCCGCCTTCAGCGGTGACCCGGCCGCGGTCTCGGCGCCTCTCGCGCTCACCTGAGCCAGGTCGTCACCTAGTCGTCTTTTGAGCGCACAATCGCCGACTTATCGACGACTGGGTGCTGGGCCTCAGGCCGCGTCGAGGAACTCGACCTCGACCTCGTGACGAGGCTCCGGCGCGGAATCCACCTGCTCGATCACCGCGGAGCGGCGCGGCACCAGCAGCGCCGCTCCGATCGCGATGAGCGCGAACACGGCGACCAGCAGGAATCCGCCGATGTAGCCGCCCTCGACCGGCAAGCCGGTCGCGGTGGCGTGCGCGGTCACGACGCTGGTGACTGCCGCCGTTCCGACCGCGCCCCCGATGACGCGGATGTTCGCGTTCATGCCCGTCGCGACACCGGTCTGGTGGTGCGGAACGCTCTGCACGACGAGGCTCGAGAGCGCCGCGTAGGCGAAGCCGAGCCCGACCCCGTAGAACAGGCCCCATGCCGCGATCACGAGCGCCGAGTCATGCACCAGGGCGATGCCGGCGGTGGCGACCGTCGAGATCACCGAGGTCCACACGAGCTGCATGCGGAAGCTGACGCGGTGCGAGATGCGCGCGCTCATCGGCCCGGTGACGCCCATGCCGACGACCATCGGCAGCAGCACGAGGCCGGCGCCGGTGACCGTGAGGCCGAGGCCGTAGCCCGACGCGGTCGGCGTCTGCACCAGCTGCGGCAGGAAGGTGAGGATGCCGAACATGGTCGCACCGAAGAGCAGGGCGACGAGGTTGGTGGTCCACACGGCGGGCGTGCGCATCAGGCGCATGTCGATGATCGGGTGCTGCGCGCGCGACTCGACGACGATCCAGAGCACGAGCAGCACGGCGGCCACGACGAACAGGCCCTGCGTGGCGGGGCTGGTCCAGCCCCAGGTGCGGCCCTCCGACAGCGGCAGCAGAAGGGCGACGAGCCAGCCGGCCATGAGCACGGCGGCGCGGCCGTTGAAGCGGCCTTCGGTGCGGGCGCCCGACTCGGGCAGCAGGAACACCGCGGCGATGCCGAGCAGCACGACGAGGATCATCGGCAGCCAGAACAGCCAGCGCCAGTCGAGCGCCGACTCGATCGGGCCGGCGAGCACGACGCCGATGCCGCTGCCGATCGCGAGGATCGACGAGAGCAGCCCGATGGCACCGGGCACGCGGCGTGCGGGGTAGATCTCGCGGATCATGCCGAACGCGAGCGGGGTCACGGCGTAGCCGAAGCCCTGCAGCACGCGACCGACGAGCACGATCGAGAGGTTGGGAGCGAGCGCCGACACGAGCGTGCCGACCGCGATGGCGCCGAGCACCGCGAGGATCGCCCGCTTGCGGCCGAACAGGTCGCCGGCCTTCCCGATGAGCGGGGTGGCGACGGCGGCGGAGAGAAGCCAGGCGGACATGATCCAGGTGGCGCCGGTCTGCGTCGTGTGCAGGTCGGCCTGCATCGCCGGCAGCACGGGTGCCATGAGCGACTGCAGCGCGGTCAGCGAGGCGACGGCGAGCGCGAGGATCGTGAAGGCGATGGTGGGATTCGCGGCCTTGGTTGCAGGCATACCCAGGGTTCTAGACATAGAACGGCCCGCCTTTCAAAGTTGGGAGGGTGTACGATTGGTCCGAACCGGAGAGTTCTCCGGTGACTCCTAGAACAGTAGCGGAGAACTCTCCGCTTAGCAAGTACAGTTTGTCGACGGATGCCTGAAACGAAGCCCGAAGTCAAGAAGCGCGCCGACGCGCAGGCCAACTACGACCGCATCCTCGGCGTGGCCCTCGAGGCGCTCACCGCCGACCCCGACGCATCGCTGAACTCCATTGCGAAGACTGCGGGCGTGGGCGCTGGAACTCTGTACCGGCACTTCCCGACGCGCGACCACCTCGTGGTCGCCGCGTACCGCCATGAGGTGGAAGAGCTCGTCGATGCGGCCTACTCCCCGTGGCTCGCCGACCTCGCGCCGACCGCGGCGCTGCGCACCTGGTTCGACCGCATGGCGCAGTACGGCATGACGAAGGTGGGGCTCAAGAGTGCGCTCGACGCGGCCACGCAATCGGTGCCGTTCGAGCGCGACGAGATCCACAACACGCTCACGGCGGCGATCTTCCACCTGCTCGAGCGCGGCCAGGCCGCGGGCGAGCTGCGGGCCGACCTCAGCGCCGAAGACGTGCTGCTCGCCGTCGGGTTCCTGTGGCGCCTCGACCCGGCATCCGACTGGCGTCCTCAGGCGGCACGCCTGCTCGACCTCGTCGTCGACGGCCTCCGCGCTGCGCCGGTCCCTGCCGCAACGGAGTGACTGCGGTCGATGGGCGCTGCGGCGCACCTTTTCCGCGAAAACGTGCGCCCTGCGCGGCTTCCACCACGTGATCCCGGGGCCGCCGCCTACGCGATCGGCACCCGCGCGAACAGCCGACTGACGAGGCGCGGCGCCGTCGTCTTGTCGACCGTCCACGGCGAGAAGATGATGCGGTAGATGATCGGCGCGATGACGTAGTCGATCAGCTCTTCCGGATCGAGCCCGAAGGACTCGGGCGCACGCTCGATCAGCAGCGACGCCTCGACGCGACGATTCCGCAGGCAGTCGCTCTCGACGTCGCCCGCGGCGCCGGCGCCGGCGCGCAGCAGCGCGGCGTTGACGGGCTTCGAGTAGTGGGCTACGAACTCCTCGGCCCACAGTTCGACGTCGCGACGCAGGTCGGAGGTGTTGGGAAGCGGCCGATTGGGGTCGAGCCGGTAGGTCGCGATGTCGTTGATCATCGTCTGCAGATCGCCCCAGCGCCGGTACACGCTCGTCGGGTTCACGCCCGCGCGCTCTGCCACCATCGGGATCGTGATGGCGCCCCGCCCGCGCTCGGCGATGAGCTCTTCGACGGCCGCCTTCACCGCCGCGAGGACGGCCGCGCTGCGGCCGCCCGGGCGGGTGGACTTCGTGGTCATGTCCGTCATGCTAATGCCGACCATTTTGCGTTAGGCGCTCCGCTCGGTGAGGGCGGATGCCTGTGCGAGCCGCCACTGCGCCAGGAATCCGATCGCCGCCGCAATCACGATCGCGACCGCATAGCCGACCGCGACGGGCAGCAGCCCGAAGGCGCCGACGAGCTCGCCGGCAATGATGGCGGGGACGCCGAACGAGAGGTAGGCGACCACGTAGACGGCGGCCGACAGACCGGCGCGCTCGTCGGGGCGGGCGAGCGGCAGCACGCCGCGCAGCGCCCCGGAGAACGACGTGCCGAAGCCGACGCCGGCCACCGCGCCGCCGCCGATCAGCAGCGCGTAGTCGGCCTGCACGATGCCGAGGGTGATAAGCGTCGACCCGACGGCGAGCGCCGCGGTGCCGATGAGCACCGAACGCCGAGGCACGAAGCGGCCGAGCAGGTAGCCCGCGACGGTCGCCGCAGCCGGCTCGACGAAGGTGGTCACGCCACTGACCAGCCCGCTGTGCAGGTCGAAGACGGCGCCGAGCACAGTGGGCACGAGACCGAAGAAGAGGCCGGCGAGCATCCAGGTGGCGAGGTGCACGGGGACCGCCGCGAGGAATTCGCGCTTCGCCGCGTTCGGCACAGCCACCCGCGGCATCAGCGAGCGCCACGAGAACCGC
Organism: Gryllotalpicola protaetiae; assembly: GCF_003627055.1. Taxonomy (NCBI): domain Bacteria; kingdom Bacillati; phylum Actinomycetota; class Actinomycetes; order Micrococcales; family Microbacteriaceae; genus Gryllotalpicola; species Gryllotalpicola protaetiae. The sequence goes on along the minus strand of NZ_CP032624.1, from coordinate 1,752,714 downwards.
TCGCGCACCGCCGTCTCAGGAGCGAGCGCCGCTGCGGCGGCGCCGAACAGCATGATCAGCGCGAGCGTGGCGAAGACGATCTGCGACGCGTGCGAGCTCAGCTGCACCGCGGCGCCGGTGAGCAGCGCGCCCAGCCCGAGGCCCGCCGCAGGGGCGAGCGAGGCCAGCAGCGCGCCGAGCCGCTTGCGGCTCTCCGGTGCGAGCTCGACGATCCAGGCGGAGAACGCACTGGTCGCCGCGCCCGTCGCGACGCCCTGCACCACGCGGGCTGCGATCACCCAGCCGATGCCGTTCGCGCCGAAGAACATCAGCATCGCGACGACCTCGACGATGAGCGCCGCGGTGATGACCGGGCGACGGCCGAGTCGGTCCGAGAGCGAGCCGACGACGAGCAGCGCCGCGAGCAGGCCGCCGGCGTACGCGGCGAACGCGACCGTGAGCACCCACTCGGGGAAGCCCCATTCGCGCTGGTAGACGACGAGCAGCGGGGTCGGCGCGCCCGCCGCGAGGTACAGAGTGGCGAAGGTCGCGGCCGCCGCGCCGAAGGCGGCCGTCCGCGAGATCCGCGCGGTGCGAGGCGCCGCCCTGGTCAGCGCGAGTTCTGAAGACATCCGATGCTCCTTCTCAAAAGCAATGCTGGTTGCTTTAACAGAGCATGCATCGCGCTATTCCATTAAGGCAAGTTTTTTTGCTTTTAATGCGGATGTCTGTTGAAATCCCCTCCTCGCAGGCCAAGCTGGGCTTCTCAGGCAGGGAGAGGGGACGCCATGTCTTCAGCACCGCAAGACCCGGACGCAGGCGCGGGCCTGCGCGACACGCCGGCGGACTACGACATCGCCGACGTCCAGGAGAACCGACTCGAGCGGTTCGGCGACAGGCTCGCCGCCGTCGAGGACTTCAGCCATGAACAGGCGGGCTACCACAAGGGCCTCGGCGCCCGGCAGCTGCAGATGATCGCCATCGGCGGCGCGATAGGCACAGGCCTCTTCCTCGGGGCGGGCGGGCGGCTGCACACCTCCGGCCCCATCCTGATCTTCGTCTACGCGATCTGCGGCTTCTTCGCCTTCCTGATCCTGCGCGCCCTCGGCGAGCTGGTGCTGCACCGCCCGTCATCCGGATCGTTCGTGAGCTACGCGCGCGAGTTCTACGGCGAGAAGGCGGCCTACGTCTCGGGCTGGATGTACTTCCTCAACTGGGCGATGACGGGCATCGTCGACTCGACCGCCATCGCCGTCTACGTCAAGTTCTGGTCGGCGTTCTCCGCGGCGCCGCAGTGGCTCATCGCCCTGATCGCGCTCGTCGTCGTGCTCGGCGCGAACCTCATCTCGGTCAAGGTCTTCGGCGAGATGGAGTTCTGGTTCGCCCTGATCAAGGTGACCGCCCTCATCGCGTTCCTGATCATCGGCGCGATCTTCCTCGCCTTCCGCTTCCCCACCTCCGCCGGCGCGACCGGCTTCGGCATGCTCGCGGACCACGGCGGGCTGCTGCCGCACGGCGTCGGAACGATCCTCGCGGCCGTCATCGTCGTCCAGGGCGTCGTGTTCGCGTATGCCGGCGTCGAACTGGTCGGCACGGCGGCCGGCGAGACCCCGGAACCGCAGAAGGTCATGCCGCGCGCCGTGAACTCGGTGATCTTCCGCATCGCGGTGTTCTACTGCGGCTCGATCTTCCTGCTTGCGCTGCTCTTGCCCTACACGATGTACAGCGCCGATCAGAGCCCGTTCGTCACCTTCTTCTCGCACATCGGCAACCCTGAGGTCGGCGCGATCGCGGGCAACCTGATGAACTTCGTCGTGCTCACCGCGGCGCTGTCGTCGCTGAACGCCGGCCTCTACTCGACCGGCCGCATCCTGCACTCGATGTCACAGGCAGGCGCCTCACCCGCGTTCACCGGCCGAATGAACTCGCGGGGAGTGCCATGGGGCGGCATCGTTCTGACGTTCTGCGTCGCGCTGCTCGGCGTCGGGCTCAACCTCGTCGTGCCCGCGCAGGCGTTCGAGATCGTGCTCAACGTGTCGGCGCTCGGCATCATCTCGAGCTGGGGCACCATCATCCTCTGCCAGATGAAGCTGAAGAAGCTGGCCGATGCCGGGCAGCTGGAGCGACCGCACTTCCGGCTCTTCGGCGCCCCGTTCACGTCGTGGCTCACGCTCGCGTTCCTCGTCGCGGTGCTCGTGCTGATGGCGTTCGACTACCCGACGGGCACCTACACGATCGTCGGGCTCGTCGTCATCATCCCGCTGCTGATCCTCGGCTGGTTCCTGCAGCGCGACCGCATCCTGGCGATCGCCGAAGAGCGGCTGGGCCACACGGGCGCGTTCCCGACGATCCCGGGGCGGATACCGCCGATCACTCCGCCGAATGAGTAGGCGCGCTCGCACGCAACGCCGCGAGGTCCTCGTCGATGAAGTGCGCGATGCGCTCGTCGCGGAACGCCGCGTAGTCGGGGTCGTCGTCGACGCGCGGGGCGGCGAGCCGCGCGGCCAGGGTGCCGCCGATCTCGTCCCACGCGGCGGCCTTCGCCTCGTCGACCAGCAGCTTGAGACCCTCGTGGTCGACGGCGGCCGCGTCGTAGGCATCCGCCACGGCACGCAGCGCGAGCGGCTTGCGGCGATGGTCGGGCTCGATGACGACCGGCTTGCCGCCGGGGTAGATGCGGTCGCCCATCTTAGACTCGTCGCGATCGAGGTCTTCCTGCGCCCGCACCGCGGCGTCGCGGTTGGTCGCGGCGAGCTCACGGTACTCGACGCGCGCGAACTCCTCGAGCTCGGCCTCGTCGAACGGCTTCCCGTCGCGCACCGCGTTGACGATGAGGTGGTTCTTCACCGCCATCCGCACACCGTGGAACGCGATCTTCAGCGCATCGTCGACGACGTCGTCCAGCGGGGCGAGCGGTTCCGGCGCCGGCGGTACGAACGCGCCGACGTTCCTCCGCTTCCGCCTGAAAAGTGCCACCCCTCCATCGTGCCGCACTCCCGGCATCCGCTCGCTACCCCTTCACCGCACCGCCGAGGCCACCGCCGCGCAGGAAGGTGCGCTGGAACAGCAGGAAGATCACGACGGGGATGAGCGAGGCGATCGCGAGCGCCGCGAGATAGACGCCGAGGTCGGTCTGCGAGGCGATCGCGGGCAGGCGCACCGACAGCGGCTGGATCTGCTGGTTCGGCAGCACGAGCATCGGCCAGAGGAAGTCAGCCCAGGCCGCCGAGATCGCGAACACCGACACCACGCCCAGGATGGGCCGCGACATGGGCAGCACGATCGACCAGAACAGCCGGAACGGCCCGGCCCCGTCGGTCTCTGCCGCCTCGAACACCTCGGTCGGCAGCGCCTGGAAGAAGCGCATGACGAGCAGCACATTGAAGGCGGATGCCCCGGCGGGCAGCCACACGGCCCAGTAGGTGTTGAGCAGCGAGGTGCCGATGAGCGGCGGGTGCAGGATCGTCAGGTACAGCGGCACGAGCAGCACCACGGCCGGCACGAACAGGGTCGCGAGCACGAGGCCCGAGATCACCTTCGCGTAGGCGGGCTTCAGCACGGCGAGCGCGAAGCCGCCCGTCGTCGCGACGATCAGCTGCACCGCCCATTCGCCCGCGGTGACCCAGATCGTGTTCACGAAGTAGGTGCCGATGTGCACGTCGTTCCACGCGTGCGCGAGGTTCTGCCACGCGAAGCCGTTGGGGAACAGCGCCATCGGGGTCTGCAGCGTGTCCTGCGTGGGCGTGATCGCCGACTTCGCGAGCCACAGCAGCGGCAAGAGCCCGACCGCGATCAGGAGCAGGAGCAGCACGATGTGCAGCACGGTGTTGGGGATCCGCACCCCCGGCCGCTTCCAGTCGGTGTCCGAGATGATCGTGCGGTCTGTGCTGCTCATGAGTCGCTCCAGCGGCGGGTGAGGCGGAAGTACAGCACCGACATCAGGGCGAGGAACGCGGCGAGCATGAGGCTCAGCGCGGTCGCGGCGCCGTAGTTGCCGCCGAGGCTGTTGGTGAAGGCGTAGCGGTAGACGAGCAGCAGGATCGTGGTCGTCGAGTCGACCGGGCCGCCCGCCGTGAACAGGAACGGCTGCAGGAAGACCTGCGCGGTCCCGATGATCTGCAGGATCAAGGTGATGAAGAGGATGCCGCGCAGCTGCGGCAGCGTGACGTGCCAGATCTTCTTCCAGATGCCGGCCCCGTCAACCTCGGCCGCGTCGTACAGCTCGGGGGCGACGCTCGTGAGCGCAGCGAGATAGATGATGATCGTGCCGCCGGCCGCGGCCCAGGTGGCCTGCAGCACGAGCGAGGGCATGGCGGCTACGGTGCTCTGGATCCAGGGCTGGGGTGGGATGCCGACCCAGCCGAGGATCGTGTTGAAGACCCCCTCCGGCCGGGCGTCGTAGAAGAACTTCCACAGCAGCACCGACACCACCGGCGGCATGACCACCGGCAGGTAGGCGAGCACGCTGTAGAGCCCTTTGAGCCGGCGCACCTCGCTCATGATCACGGCGAGCACGAGCGGCAGCGGGTAGCCGAACACGAGCGCGAGCAGCGCGAACCAGCCCGTGTTGCGCACCGCGATGTAGAACGTCGGGTCATGGAACACGTAGGCGAAGTTCTGCCAGCCGACGAACACCGGCGCGGTGACGAGGTTCGTGTGCTGGAAGCTCATGACGACCGAGCGCACGATCGGCCACCACGAGAACACGCCGAAGACGACGAGCAGCGGCAGCATGAAGACGAGCTTCGACAGGCCGCCGCGCCGCACCCACGTGATCGGGGTGCGGCGCGGCCTGACCCGCTCGGCGGGGCGCGTCGCCCCGCCGAGCTCGGCCGTCTGCTCGGTCAGCTCAACCCTGGTCAGCATCGACGAGGGCCTGGATCTTCTGGTCCACGGCCTTCAGCTGCGCGTCGACGTCGACGTTCTGCTTCGTCAGCACGGCCTGCACAACGCTGTCGAGCGCGCCGTAGAGGTCCTGCGTGTGGGCGGAGGGCTCCGGCACGATCTGCTGGTCGAAGATGCCGTCGGTGAACGGCTTCAGGTTCGCCGTCGGGATGTTGTCGTACGGCGCGATCCAGGTCTGGTTCTGCTGCCAGGTCGCCTTGTCGAAGACGGGCAGGGTCGGCGCGTTGACGGCCTGGTTGCCGGCCTTCAGCGTCTGCGCGTTCTTCACCGCGGCATCCTTGTCGACCGTCGGCTGGGTGCGGTAGAAGTCGATCCACTTGACCGCCGCGGCGATCTGCGCCTTCGAGTCCTTGACGTTCACCACGTCGACGTTGCCGCCCGACAGGATGCCGGCGTCGCTGGAATCCGACAGCGGGAAGGTCGTGACCCCGTACTTCGTCTGGTCGAATCCGTTCGCCTGCATGAGCGAGCCGATCACGTCGGATCCGCTCATGTACATCGCGACCTGGCCGGAGGCGAAGGCCTGGTTGATGCCCGACCAGTCGAACAGGAAGTTCGAGCCCATCGAGTTGTCGTCCCAGCGCAGCTTCGCGAGCCACGCGAGCGCCTGCTTCGTCTGCGCGTTGTCGGTCTTCACCGTCACCTTGCCGTCGCTGCCGACGGTCTCGAGACGGCCACCGAGTGAGTTCGTCAACGTCGCGAGCTCCCATCCGCCGGTGTTCCCCGAGGTCATCTGCATGTAGCCCGCGGTGCCCGGCACCTTCTCGGAGATCGTCTTGGCGTCCGCCTCGATCTCGACGAGCGTGGTCGGCGGCTTGTCGGGGTCGAGGCCGGCCTTGGTGAACGTGTCGCGGTTGTACGACAGCGCCATCGCGTAAGGACCCCACGGGATGCCGTAGATGTGGCCGTCCTTGCCGGTGGCCACGTCGAGCACGTTCTTGTTCCACTTGTCCGCCGTCGACGTCTTCTTGAAGTCGGTGGTGATGTCGGCGAGCTGACCGTTGTTCGCCAGCGTCTTCGAGTCGGTGAACGGCACGTTGAACACGTCGGGCAGCGTGCCGCCCGCGAGCTCCGCGGCGAACGTCGTACCAGTCCACTGGTACTCGATGGGCTTCACGATGATGTTCGGGTTCGCCTTCTCGAACTCGGTCACCCGCTCGTGCAGGGCCTTGAGCGCGTCGGCGGTGGCGCCCGGCAGCACCGGGGCGACCGTGAGATAGACCTTGCCGTCCTTGGCGCCTGCGTTGCTCGACGACGAGCAGCCCGCGAGCAGGCCGACGCCGACAGCGGCGATCGCGAGCGCCGCGATGGCCTTCCGTGACTTCATTGTCATGTCCTTCTTGTTGTTGTGATTTCAGTTCTGGCTGTTGATGCGCAGCCATGCGGTGGAGTCGGGGGGAAGCTGCCCGCCGATGAGCGGGCTGCTGGCGAGGAGCACCTCGTCGTGTGCGGGCAGGGTGAGCGGATGCCTGCCCAGGTTCGTCACGCTGACGAATCCGTCGCCGCGCCGGAACGCGAGCAGCTCGTCGCCGGCGGCCGTCTCGACCCAGGCGAACGGCCCGTCGCCGAGGTCGGGGTCGCTGCGACGCAGCGCGAGCGCCGCACGGTAGAGGTTGAGTGTCGAGTCCGGGTCCGCTTCCTGCGCCTCGACCGTCAACCCCGCCCAGGCGGCCGGCTGCGGCAGCCACGGCTCTGCGGCGCCCGCCGGACCGAAGCCGAACGGCGCGACCGCGCCCGCCCAGGGCAGCGGCACGCGGCATCCGTCGCGCCCGGGATCCACCCCGCCCGAGCGGAAGTGCATCGGGTCCTCGAGGCGGTCGAGGGGCAGGTCCTCGACCTCGGGCAGGCCGAGCTCGTCACCCTGGTAGACGTACAGCGATCCGGGCAGCGCGGCGGTCAAGAGAGCGGCGGCGCGAGCGCGGCGGCGTCCGAGCTCGACGTCGACGGGGGTGCCGAAGCGCTTCTTCGCGAACGCGAACGAGCTGTCCTCGCGGCCGTACCGCGTCACCGGGCGGGTCACGTCGTGATTCGAGAGCACCCAGGTCGACGGGGCGCCGACCGGCGCATGCGCAGTGAGGGTCTGCTCGATCGAGGCGCGTAGCTCGCCGGCATCCCACGGCCTCGCCATGAAATCGAAGTTGAACGCCGTGTGCAGCTCGTCGGGCCGCAGGTAGGCGGTGAACCGGTCGATGTCGGGCAGCCACAGCTCGCCGACGAGCACGCGCGTGCCGGGGTACGAGTCGGCGAGCGCGCGCCACGAGCGGTAGACGTCGTGCAGCTCGTCGCGGTCGGTGTTGGGGTGCTCGCCGGGGCCCGGGTTCTCCGGCACCTCGGGCAGCGCCGGGTCCTTGACGAGCAGCGCGGCCGAGTCGATGCGGATGCCCCCGACCCCGCGGTCGAACCAGAAGCTCAGCACGTCGAGGAACTCCTGCGGCACGTCGGGGTTCGACCAGTTCACGTCGGGCTGCTCGGGCGTGAACAGGTGCAGGTACCACTCTCCGGGCGTTCCGTCGGGGTTCGTCGTGCGGGTCCAGGTGTCGCCGGCGAAGTTGTTCGGCCAGTGCGTCGGCGGCTCGTCGCCGTTCTCGCCCTTGCCGGGGTGGAACCAGAACCTGGCGCGCTCCGGGCTGCCCGGCGCCGCAGCGAGCGCGGCCTGGAACCATGCGTGCTGGTCCGAGATGTGGTTGGGGACCACGTCGATGATGGTGCGGATGCCGTGTTCGAGCGCCTCTTCGATCAGCTTCTCGGCCTCCTCGAGCGTGCCGAAGGCGGGGTGGATGCGCCGGTAGTCGGCCACGTCGTAGCCGCCGTCGGCCAGCGGCGACGCGTACCAGGGTGTGAACCAGATCGCGTCGACCCCGAGCTGCTGCAGGTAGTCGAGGTGGGCGCGCACACCCGCGAGGTCGCCGATGCCGTCGCCGTTGCCGTCCGCGAAGCTGCGCGGATAGATCTGGTAGATGACTGCGCTGCGCCACCAGTCGGGGTCGTCCAGCAACAGGGGCGCCGGCGCAAGGGTCTGCGCGAGCGGGCTGCTCTGCTCGTTCACGGTCATCAACGTAGATAACTTGACAAGATGACGCAAGAACGTAACTTTTCAGCGCAGGCTTGCGCTGATATTGCGTGACTTACCGAGCGGCGGATGCCTGTCGCAAGGTCTTCGGCGCGGGTCCGGTCGACGACCGCACCACGAGCTCCGGCTCGAACAGGAACTCGTCGACATCGCCGGCGACACCTGTCATCTGCCCGAGCAGCAGCTCGAGCGCCATCCGCCCCATCAGGTCGATCGGCTGCCGCACGGTCGTGAGCGGCGGCTCGATGCTGCCCATCAGCGCGGAGTCGTCGTAGCCGATCACCGAAAGGTCGCCCGGCACCGAGAGCCCCGCCTTGCGGGCAGCGCGGATCACGCCGAGCGCGATGGGGTCGCTCGCGCACACGATCGCCGTCACGCCCGCCTTGATCAGGCGAGCGCCGGAGGCCTGCCCCGCCTCGACCGAGTACAGCGAGCGGATCATGTGCTCTGCGGGCAGCTCGAGCCCGGCATCCGCCATCGCCTTCTGCGCCGCCTCGGCCTTGCGCCGTGACGGCATGTGGTCGCTCGGGCCGAATGCGAAGCCGATGCGCGTGTGCCCCAGCTGCACCAGGTGGTTCACGGCCATGTCGGTCGCCGCCCAGTCGTCGCACGAGACGGTCGGGAACCCCATCCCTTCCACCGGCGCCGAGACGAGCACGGTCGGCAGCGCGACCTCGCGCAGCTTGTCGTAGTGCGCATGATTCGCGGCAGCCTGCGTGTACAGCCCGCCGGCGAACACCACGCCCGAGACCTGCTGCTGCAGCAGCAGGTCGACGTAGTCTGCCTCGCTCACGCCGCCCGCGGTCTGCGTGCAGAGCACCGGCGTGTACCCGTTCTGCGCCAGCGCGCCGCCCATGATGTCGGCGAAGGCGGGGAAGATCGGATTCTGCAGCTCGGGCAGCACGAGCCCGACGAGCCGGGCGCGCTGGCCGCGCAACTTGGTGGGCCGCTCGTAGCCGAGCACGTCGAGGGCGGTGAGCACCTGCTGGCGCGTCGCCTCGCCGACCCCGGGCTTCCCGTTCAGCACACGACTGACGGTCGCCTCGGACACGCCGACCTTCTTCGCGACCTCCGCGAGCCTCTTCGACATGCAAGAACTGTGCAAGTTCTTGCGCGTGTACGCAAGTCTGCGACCGTGACCCGTCACGACAACTCGATGACAGATGTCACAGGGGGCGCGTGACGGCCGCCAGAGGCATCCGGCCGCCCGCTGTCTCACCATCGACGCATGAGACCTTTTGCCCGCGCACTCACCCTCGCCGCTCTGTCCGGCGTCACGGCCGAGTTCCTGCTCGGCGACCAGTGGCTCTCTGGGGCCGCCCCGATCAGCACGCAGCTGCCGGAGCTCATCCTGTTCATCGTCTACTACGGCAGCGCCGCCGTGCTGATCCGTGAGTTCACGCGACGCACCGGTCGCGGCTGGCCCACGATCCTGCTGCTCGCGTTCGCGTTCGGACTGATCGAAGAGGGGCTGCTCGACCTCAGCCTCTTCAACCCCCACTTCGCTGAGCGCAGCCTGATCGCCTTCGGGTTCATCCCGGGCCTCGGCATCGGCGGTCCGTGGACGATCTTCGTCCTCACCCTGCACGTCGTCTGGAGCATCGGCGCCCCCGTCGCGATCGCCGAGGCGCTGTTCCCCAGCCCGGTGAGGCGGCGGATTCCGGTGGCGGCCGTCACCCCGCAGACGCAGGCCCCCTGGCTGCGGGTGCCCGGCCTGTGCGTCGCGGGCGGAGGTTATCTCGTCGGCGCCGCCGCGATCGGAGTGGTCAGTCAGGGCAGCTTCGTCGCTCAGTGGTGGCAGTACGCCTCGGCGGCGGTCGTCGCGGCCGCCGCGATCGTGATCGCCTTCCGCCTGCGGCCGACCACGCCACGCCCGGCCCGCAGCCCGCGTAACGGCATCCTCGTCGGCTTCGTCGGCGGCACCGTCTTCCAGCTTCTCGAGGGGTGGCCGCACTCGGTCTCGCCATGGCTCGCGTGCCTCGCGCTGCTCGTCGTGCTCGGGGCGGGGGCATGGGCGTCCGTCCGCTTCCGCCTCGACCCGCTGGGCCTCGCGACGGGTGCGCTGTTCACCTACTGCTGGGTCGGGCTCAGGGCCGCGTCGCAGACGGGCGGGTGGCCCGTCGTCGAACAGATCGTCATCGTCGTGCTCGTGGTCGCCGCGCTCGCCCTCGCGCTCAGGCGCGCTGCTCTGATCCGCGTGGCGCTGTCCGGATCCGAGCAGCGCTCGGCGGATCCGAGCAGCGCAACCGCCTGAGCGCGCGCCTCGCGAGCACAGCTCGCTCGGGGCTCTCGCGTGACGACCCACTGGGTCGTCACTCCACGCGAGAGCCCCAGTGGCGGTCGCGCGACGGGATCAGCGGGGCGGCCAGCAACGGCGCCACGGCCACGAGCGCGAACGCGATCGGGTAGCCCGCGGCCGCGATGAGCGCCCCGATTCCGGGGCCGACGGCCGAGGCTGCGAGGAACTGCCCCGTGTTCTGCAGGCCGAGCGCGCGGCCCGACCACTGCGGTCCGGCCGCCTCGGCGACCGAGGTGAAGGCCAGCCCGTTGTCGGCCACGCTCACGGTGGTCGCGATGATCAGCACCACGGCCGCCGCCGCCGACCACCTCACGGTCCCGGTCGCGGCGAGCGCCGCCATCACGACGACGCCCGAGACCGCGACCCACCGCAGCACCCGCACGCGCGAGCCGACCCGGTCCGACCAGGAGCCGATCACGATCCGCCCGATCGCCCCCACGAACTGCGCGACGCCGATGACGATGCCCGCCGCCGTGGCCGACCAGTGCAGCTCGGTGATGAGCCACACCAGCCCGAAGATCGACAGCGTGAACTGCGGCACGACGAGCAGGACCGAGACGAGGTGGATGCGCCACAGGAATCCGCTCGCCCGGTACGGATTGGCGGGGGCCGTGCTCGATGCCGCACGGGCTGCGGGGCGCGCCGGATTCCTGATGCCGAGCGTGCACAGCACGGCGAGCACCGCCAGCACGACCCCGGCGAGCAGCAGCGGCCCGCCGGGCCCGAAGCGGTCGGCGAGCGGCGGCACGCTGACGGCCGCAGCGGCCACCCCGAGCGGCTGCGACATCTGGCGGATGCCCATGGCGAGCCCGCGCCGCGAACGCGGGAACCATCCGACGACCACGCGGCCGCTGGCCGCGTTGGTGCTCGCCGAGGCCGCGCCGCCGAGCAGCAGCAGGAGCCCGAGAGCCACGAACCCACCGGCCGCCACCGCGGCGAGTGCGAACGCGGCGGTCAGCCCGAGGCCGCCGGCGATCACCCAGCGCTCCCCGTAACGGTCGGCGAGAGCGCCCCACGCGACGAGTGTCAGCACCATGCCGAAGGTCGGTGCGGAGGCGAGCAGGCCGGCCTGGGCCAGTGGCACGCCACGCTGGAGATGCAGCAGCGGGATGAGGTAGGCGGGCGTCGAGACGAGCAGGGTGCCGGCGGCCTGGGCGAGGACGCCGAGCGCGAGCATCCGCCAGGCCGCCGCCGGGATTCGTTCGGTGTCGCTCATTCCGCCTCCTCGAGATTCGGGATACCATTTCGGTATACCAACTCTTGCACGGCCGACACGGAAGCGCGAAATGGGCGATCAGACCGACCAGACCCGAGACGGCGGGGCGTATGCCGCGCTGCGCGCCGCGATCCTCGCGTTCGAGCTCGCCCCGGGCGAGCGCCTGAGCGAGCGCGGACTCGAGACCGTCGCGGGCGGCTCCCGCACTCCGGTGCGCGCAGCGCTCATGCGGCTCGCCGCCGACGGGCTCGTGCAGCGCGCGGGCCGCGGCTGGCAGGTCGCGCCGATCGATCTCGCCGAGGTGCGGGCCGTTATGGAGTACCGCGAGGCCCTCGAGACCGCCGCCGTGCGCCTCGCCGTCGAACGCGCGAGCATGGACGAGCTCGAGGCGCTGCGGCTGCTCGCCGACGCGCACGACGACGGGCGGGCGGATGCCGGGGGCGATTCATCTCTGCAAGAGGGGACCGACTTTCACGTCGCCCTCGCGGGTCTGTCGCGCAACCCGTTCCTCGCCGAGGGCATGAGTCAGGTGCTCACCCGGCTGCTGCGCGTGCGCTGGCTGTCGGCGAGCACGCCTCGCACCCGTGAGCTCGCCAGGTCCGAGCATCTCGAGATCGTGGCATCCGTCACCGCCCGCGATGCGGATCGCGCCGTCGCGCTCGTCACCGCGCACAGCCATGGCACACGCGACCGCCTGCTCGGCTTCCTCTCCGACGAGCGGCGCCGCCTGCGGGGCAGTGGAATCGCGGTGGTCGAGTCGGCTTAGCCGCGCCACCGTCGCCGCGAGGGCCTAGAGCGCAGCCCTGGCGTCGCGGCCGAAGGTGAAGGCGCGCACCAGCCCGAGGATGCCGAGCACGATCAGGATGATCCCAGCGACCATGAGCAGCCAGAACCCCGACCACGTCGGCACCGCGAGCACGGCGACGCCGCCGAGGATGCTGATGATGCCGTAGGCCACCGACCAGCCCTGCCGCATCGAGGCGCCCGACTCGGTGATGGCCATGATGCCCTCGACGATCCAGCCGACGCCGACCACGATCGCGATGACGAACAGTAGCGTCGCCGAGGCGATCGCGATGTCGCGCAGAGCGATGATGCCACCGACGACGAGCAGGATGCCGAGCAGCACGTTGAGCACGCGGTGGCCCGTGCCGAGCGAGTGCCCGAAGATGCCGAGCACCAGCCGCACCCCGCCCGTGATCACGAGGTAGATGCCGAACAGGAAGGCCAGCACGGGGATCGTGTGCTGCGGCCAGACCAGCAGCAGCACTCCGACGATCAGGGCGGCCGCCCCGGCGATTCCAAAGACGAGGCGCACCCCGTCGATGGCCTTCTTGGCGAGGCCACGGGCTTCGAGGCGCAACGCGTCGCGGAATTCGTCTGCAGAACCAGGGATGCTCATGAGCCACAAGCTAGCGTCACGCGAGCGCCAGCGATACCGCCGCGCGCAACTCGGGAACGAGTTCTTCGACGAACCACGGGTTGCGCGCCTGCCACCTGAAATTGAGCGGCGAGGGATGCACGAGCGGAAAGTACTCGGGCAGATACGAGCGCCACCCGTGCACGGTCTCGGTGAGGGTCTTCCCACGCCGGGCTCCGAGGTAGAACCTCTGCGCGTACGCGCCGATCAGGATCGTGAACCGCACGTCCGGCAGGTCGGCGAGCAGCCTCGGATGCCACTTCTCGGCGAATCCCGGCCGCGGCGGCAGATCGCCGGAGCCTTTCGCGCCCTTGCCCGGGTAGTAGAAGTCCATCGGCACGATCGCGAACCGGTCGGGGTCATGCAACTCGTCGTCGCTCACGCCGAGCCAGCCGCACAGCTTCGCGCCGCTCGCGTCGCGCCAGGGCACGCCCGCCTCCTGCGCCTTGCGGCCAGGCGCCTGGCCGACCACGACGATGCGGGCGTGTGGGCCTGCGGTGTAAAGCGGCTCCCACCCGGCATCCGTCATCGCTCGGTTCTCCGGGTCCGCCTTGATCGCCGCGCGCAGCTCGTCGAGCGTCATGCCTCAGCCTGGCACGCGCGGCCCGGCTCTATGGCGCCGCCGGCGAACCCGCCTTCGCCACGTATTCGGCCGCCTGATCCTCGTTCATCACGACCATGCCGCGGATGCCGTGCGCCGAGCGGGCGAGCGCGTCGAGCCAGCGCCGGTTCATCTCCGGCGGCTTCGACCCGCTGAATCGGAAGGAGAGCGGGATGTCCGGCGAGATCCACAGGCTGACGCGCCCCGACCCTTCGTCGACGGGGATCTGCCAGTTCAGCAGAAACGCCTCGCCGACCCGCAGCTTCGCCGCAATCGCGATCTTGAGGTGCGCCAGCAGGCGATCTTCGATCCGGTAGTCGAATCCCGCGTACGTCAGCGTTCCCATTTGATCCACCGTACGGATCACGGGGCTGCGCTACCTCACCCCCAGGGGTGTATCGTCACCCGCTTAGGATCGAAGATGTGGCCCTCATCCGCATCGCACTCATCAACGACTACGAGGTCGTGGTCAAGGGGCTGGCCGCGATGCTGAGCGGCTATCGGGACACGTTCGAGATCGTCGAGCTCGACGCGGGCACCGAGCCGCGGCGCCAGGCCGATATCGCCCTCTACGACACCTTCGCCGCGACGCCCGGCGACCGCGACGATGTGAAGGTGCTCGCAGGCAACCCCGGAGTGGGCAAGCTCGTCGTCTACGCCTGGGACCTCGGCGAGCGCCTCGTGGCCGACGCGCTCGCGAACGGGGCCGCGGGATACATCTCCAAAGGACTTCCAGCGCACGAGCTGGTGGCGGCGTTGCTCGCCATCCGCGACGGCGAGCGGCGCGTGCACCCGGTGCCGCCCGGCGCACCGACGGCGGTGATCGGCGACTGGCCGGGGCGGCACGAAGGCCTCACCCCGCGCGAAGCCGAGATGCTCGCGCTCATCACACAGGGGCTGAGCAACGCCGAGATCGCCGACCGGACCCGGCTGTCGATCAACTCGGTCAAGTCATACATCCGCAGCTGCTACCGCCGCATCGGCGTCACCAACCGCTCCCACGCGATCCTGTGGGGAATCGAGCACGGCTTCCGCCCCGACCACACGCGGATCCAGCGCTGACGTGGCCTACGCGATGCGCCGCCGATAGGCGAGCTGCGCGAACGCGTAGGCCACGACCAGGATCCCGACCATCCACCCGAGCGCGATCCACAGGTCGCCGCCGACCGATGAGCCCGCGAACAGCGCCCTGATCGAGTCGACGATCGACGTCACCGGCTGATACTCGGCGAACCACCGCACCGGCCCCGGCATCGACGCCGTCGGCACGAACGCCGAGCTGATGAAGGGCAGGAAGATCAGCGGATACGAGAAGGCGCTCGTGCCATCGGCCGACTTGGCGGTCAGGCCGGGGATGACGGCGACCCAGGTGAGAGCGAGCGTGAACAGCAGCAGGATGCCCGCGACCGCGAGCCACCCGCCGATGCCGGCCGCCGTCCGGAATCCGATCAGCACCCCGACCAGCACGACCACCGCGATCGACACGACGTTCGCGACAAGAGACGTGAGCACGTGCGCCCACAGCACCGACGAGCGCGTGATCGGCATCGACTGGAAGCGCTCGAAGGTACCGCCCTTGAGGTCGAGGAACAGCCGGAACGCGGTGTACGAGATGCCCGTTGCGACCGTGATGAGCAGGATGCCCGGCAGCAGGTAGTTCACGTACGAGGTGTGCGACCCGGTCTGGATCGCCCCGCCGAAGACGTAGACGAACAGCAGCAGGAACGCGATCGGCATGAGCGCCGTCGTGATGATCGTGTCGAGGCTGCGGGTGATGTGCTTGAGCGACCGGCCGGTGAGCGCGGCGGTGTCGGCGAAGAAGTGGCTCATGCTGCGTCCTTCGTTCCCACAGCGCCCGCCCCGACCAGCGCGAAGAACACGTCCTCGAGGGTCGGCTGCTTCTCGACATACTCGACCTTCGCCGACGGCAGCAGCTGCTTCAGCTCCGCGAGCGTGCCGTCGACGATGATGCGGCCCTCGTGCAGGATCGCGATCCGGTCGGCGAGCTGCTCGGCCTCGTCGAGGTACTGCGTCGTCAGCAGCACGGTCGTGCCGCCGGCCGCGAGCTGCGTGACCGCCCGCCACACCTCGACGCGCGCCTCGGGGTCGAGCCCGGTCGTCGGCTCGTCGAGGAAGATCACGGGCGGGTCGCCGATGAGGCTCATCGCGATGTCGAGGCGCCGCCGCATGCCACCGGAGTAGGTCGAGACACGCCGCGCCCCGGCATCCGCCAGCCCGAAACGGGACAGAAGGTCGTCGGCAACCGCACCCGGGTCGCCAAGGTGGCGCAGTCGCGCGATCAGCACCAGGTTCTCGCGCCCCGACAGGATCTCCTCGACCGCCGCGAACTGCCCCGTCAGGCTGACCGACTCGCGCACGCGCGCCGCCTGCGTGCGCACGTCCAAGCCGGCGACGGATGCCCGGCCGCCGTCCGCCCGCAGCAGGGTTGCCAGAATCCGCACGATCGTCGTCTTCCCCGCCCCGTTCGAACCGAGCAGCGCGAAGATGCTGCCGGTCTCGACCTCGAAGTCGACACCGCGCAGCACGTGCAGCGCGCCGAACGACTTCTCGAGCCCCGAGACCGAGATCGCGGCCGTCATGACCCCTTCTCCCCTGCGGCTCGCGCGATCGCGTCGGCGTAGCGTCGCCGCTCTTTCACGACCCACCCGTCCTTCATGTAGTTCTCTTTGAACTCCTCGATGAACGCGACGGGATCGTCGCCGACGATGTCGCGGATCGGCGTGCCGTCGACGGCGGCCCGCTCGAACAGGTCGATCAGGTCCTCGAAGATCGTCATGTCGCTCGAGATCGACCCGAAGTACATGAGGTACCGCTCGGTGGCCTCTGCCGCCTCGCGGTATCCGGACGGCAGCGCCTTCACCCGCGCCTTGTATTCGCGCCAGCGGCGCTTGCCGGCGAAGTCGCCGGTCACCTTCTCGATCAGATTGGCCATGTCACTTCCCTGCCTCGCGGAGCCCTGCCAAGCGCTCTGAGAGGAAGCCCCAGGTCCTCCAGAACTCGTCGAGGTACTCCCGACCCTGTTGATTGAGCGAATAGACCTTGCGCGGCGGCCCCTTCTCGGACGGCACCTTCTCGACGTCGACGAGCCCGCGCTGCTCGATGCGCACGAGCAGGGCGTAGATCGTGCCCTCTGCGATGTCGTCGAAGCCCTGCTCGCGCAGCCACGACGTGATCTCGTAGCCGTACGCCGGCCGGTCGGCGAGCACCGCCAGCACCATGCCCTCGAGGATCCCCTTGAGCATCTCGGTCTGCTGCTTGCCCATCGCGCCCTTCGTGCTACTCAGTGATGCTAGCTACCGGTAGATAGTAACACCAAGTACCGCTCGCGCAAGCCCGAAGTCGACGAGCGGATGCCTCGGCCGGCCCCGTCTGACGGGGAAAGGCCGCGCCATCAACGCCACGATCTCGACGGTTGTGACTCTCGATGCGCGCGTTCCGCGGGAAGGGCGCGACAGATTCCACGCCCGCGCTTCCCCGAGAAGTCCCGAAACGTCGCCAAGACATCAGCCAAAGCGCGTTTCGGCACTTCTCGACGGATGCTGGCAACGAAAAGAGCCCCTGGGAAACCCAGGGGCTCTTTCAAGCTGGTGCGCGAGGGGGGAGTTGAACCCCCACGCCCTCACGGGCACACGGACCTGAACCGTGCGCGTCTGCCTATTCCGCCACTCGCGCAATGTTGCCGCTCTTGTGGAACGCCAACCTTACGACGATAACACGAGGCCACTGGGAGTTCCTATTCGGGCGGGGCTTCGCGACCGTAGCGCCAACGCCGCCCGCTAGCATTCAACGCAAACAGGCTGATGACCGAAGAGAGACAACGTGGGCTTCCTGGACAGCATCGAGAAGGGGCTGGAGCGCGCCGTCAACGGCGCCTTCGCACGCACCTTCCGCTCTGGCCTTCAGCCCGTCGAGCTCACAAGCGCCCTTCGGCGTGAGATGGACACCAAGGCGGCGGTCGTCGCACGCGACCGCATCCTCACCCCCAACGCCTTCACCCTGCGCCTCTCGCCCGCCGACTACAAGCGCATGCGCGGCATGGGCGAGACGCTCACCGACGAGCTCACGAGCTTCGTCACGAAGCACGCCGGCTCACAGCGCTACCAGTTCGCCGGCGCCGTCTCGATCGAGCTCGAGAGCGACGACCAGCTGACCACCGGCGTGCTCGAGATCGAGTCGGGCAACGTGAAGCAGGACATCGCGTGGACCCCTGTCGTCGACGTCAACGGCGCCCGCCACCAGCTCACTCACGCCCGCACCGTGATCGGCCGCGGCAGTGAAGCCGACATCACGGTCGACGACACGGGCATCAGCCGCCGCCACCTCGAGATCGCGTGGGACGGCAACCGCGGCGAAGCCCGCGATCTCGGCTCGACCAACGGCAGCAAGCTCAACGGCGAGCCGCTCGGCCGCTCCGTGCTCGAGCCCGGCGACATCATCACCGTGGGCCGCACCCGCGTCGTCTTCAACGTGGTGCCGCGCGCCGAAGTGCACCGGCCCGGGGGCCGCGCATGAACCCCAGCTCGCTGACGCTGCTGCTGCTGCGCATCGCGTTCCTGATCATCCTGTGGGTGTTCGTCTTCGTGATCGTCTACGCGCTGCGGGGCGACCTCTTCGGCACCCGGGCGAAGAAGCTGCCGGAAGCAGCGGCCGGCGGTCAGGCATCCCGCGCGCCCTCGACCCCGCCGTCCTCAGCCGCTCTCGCACCGCCGCCTGCCGCATCGCCGGCCGCCGCCTTCCCGGCTGCACCGCAGCCACCGCCCCCGCTTGAGGACCCTGAGGAACTCGGCAGCGGCAGCGAGCATCCGCTCGCGGGCCTCGCGATCGACCGCACCGGTTCTGTCCCCGTGGTTCCGACCGCGAGCGGGAAGCGCACGCACGCGACCGTATTCAACGCGTCGAAGCTTGTGATCACGGGCGGCCCGCGCACCGGTGTCGAATACGAGCTCACCGCCGAGCCGCTCACGATCGGACGCAGCAGCGAATCGGGTCTCGTGATCCGCGACGACTACACGAGCACGCACCACGCGCGCCTGATGCTGTGGAACAACGAGTGGATGCTGCAGGATCTGGATTCCACGAACGGCACCTACCTCGACGGCGAGCGCGTGACCGCTCCGGCCCAGATACCGCTGGACACGCCGATCAAGGTCGGCATGACGACCTTCGAGCTGCGGCGGTGACCGTGGTGGCGTCCAACACGAGGGGCGCCGCGGTCAGCAATGTCGGCCGGGTGCGCAGCAACAATCAGGACTCGGGGTATGCCGGTCACGATCTGTTCCTCGTCGCCGACGGAATGGGCGGCCACGCCGGCGGCGACGTGGCGAGCGCCATCGCGACGAACCACATCAAGAAGGTCGACCACGAGTACGACGACCCCGAGGTGGCGCGGGAGGCGCTGAAGGCGGCGCTGCTCGAGGCGAACGCGGCCCTGGCGGACACGGTCTACGACCACCCCGAGCTCACCGGCATGGGCACGACCGTCAGCGCGTTCATCCGCGTCGGCGACTATGTCGCGCTCGCACACATCGGCGACAGCCGCATCTATCTGTGGCGCGAGGGCGAGCTCAGCCAGATCTCGACGGACCACACCTTCGTGCAGCGCCTCGTCGACACCGGTCGAATCACCGAGGAAGAGGCCGCGGTGCACCCCCGCCGCAGCGTGCTGATGCGCGTGCTCGGCGACGTCGACGCGAACCCCGACGTCGACTCGTGGATTCTCGAGACGCACCCGGGCGACCGGTGGATGCTGTGCAGCGACGGGCTCTCCGGCGTCGTCAAGCCCGATCTGATGGGCCGGATCCTCGCGAGCCCCGCCTCGCCGAAGACGGTGGCCGACCGACTGCTCAAGGCCGCTCTCGACGGCGGCGCCCCCGACAACGTGACAGTCATCGTCGTCGACATCGACCGCGGCGATCAGCCGCACGAGCCGATCACGGTGGGCTCGGCCGCTGCACCGATCTCGCATGTGACGGAGACGTCGCGCCCGCGCGCCGCACGCCTGCCGCTGCCCTCTCTGCTGCTGCACCCCAACCGACCCGCGCAGGTCCCTACCCATTTCGAGCCGCAGACCGAGGACTACCTCGGCGAGCTCATCGAGGAGGACGAGCGCCGCCATCGCCGCCGCCGCGCGTTCTGGATCAGCTTCGCCGTCATCGCCGCGATCGTGCTCGCCCTCATCGGCGTCGTCGGCTACCGCTGGACCCAGACGCACTACTTCGTTGGCATCGCGCCGGACGGCAACGTCGCGATCTTCCAGGGCGTTCAGCAGTCCATCGGGCCCTGGCACCTCTCGCACGTGTACCGCTCGACTGACATCTCCGCAGACGACCTCACCGATTTCGAGCAGCAGCAGCTGCGTCAGACCACCAGCCCCGCAGGCCTGCCCGTGGCCGAGCGCATCGTGAACCAGTTGAGACATGGCGGCTGAGTCGAGCGCGAGCGCGGGGGCCGCGCAGAGGACCGGCATCGTCACGGCGATGACGAGCGTGGTGCCGCGCATCCGGATGCCCAGGCGGCTGCGCAACCTCGAGTTGGGTCTTCTCGGGTTCGCCTTCGCGATCGTCGTCGCAGC
Source organism: Gryllotalpicola protaetiae (assembly GCF_003627055.1). NCBI lineage: Bacteria > Bacillati > Actinomycetota > Actinomycetes > Micrococcales > Microbacteriaceae > Gryllotalpicola > Gryllotalpicola protaetiae. The sequence goes on along the minus strand of NZ_CP032624.1, from coordinate 1,732,632 downwards.
CGAGGTGCTCGTGCAGCTGGGCGCCCTCGGCCACATCGACGGGTCGCTGGCGTTCTTCGGCATCGCGCTCGGCATCCTCGTCTTCGGCGTGCACCTCGCCGCGCGCCTCACCGCACCCGACGCAGACCCGTTCATCCTGCCCATCGCGACGCTGCTCAACGGCCTCGGCATCGCGATGATCTACCGCCTCGACATCCACGCGGGCACGAGCGGCTGGGCTGCGGCATCCGTCCGTCAGATCGTGTGGGCGGCCTTCGCGATCATCTGCGCGATCGCCGTGCTGGTCTTCGTGCGCAACCATCGCTCGCTGCAGCGCTACACGTACCTGAGCGGGCTGATCTCGATCGTGCTGGTGTTCGTGCCGCTGCTGCCGTTCATCGGCACGCGCAACGAGTCGGCCAAGGTGTGGATCCAGCTCGGGCCGCTCAACTTCCAGCCCGGCGAGATCGCGAAGATCACGCTGGCGGTCTTCTTCGCCGGCTATCTGGTGCAGCGGCGCGAATCGCTGGCCGCCGTCGGCACCCGGATTCTGGGTGTGACGTTCCCGCGGGTGCGCGACCTCGGCCCGATCGCCGTGCTGTGGGTGCTCACCCTGCTCGTCATCCTGTTCGAGCGCGACCTCGGCACCGGTCTGCTCTACTTCGGGCTGTTCGTCGCGATGATCTACGTCGCGACGGGGCGCACCAGCTGGGCGCTGCTCGGCATCGTCGCGCTCGTCGGCGGCGCGTGGGCCGTCGACGGGCTCTCGAGCGTCATCCCCAATCTCGGCTACGTGCACGGCCGTTTCGAGAACTGGCTGCACCCCTTCGCCAGTGCGCAGTTCGGGTCGTCCGGCGGCAGCTACCAGCTCGTGCAGGGGCTGTTCGGCCTCGCGCACGGCGGCCTCGTCGGCACAGGGCTCGGCCAGGGCCAGCCGTACATCACGCCCGTCGCCGACAGCGACTACATCTTCGCGAGCCTCGGCGAGGAGCTCGGGCTGATCGGCGTCTTCGCCCTGCTCTGCCTCTACATGCTGTTCGTCGCCCGGGCGTTCCGCATCGGCTTCGCCAGCGAGGACGACTTCGGCAAGCTGCTCGCCATCGGCCTCGGCTTCGTGGTCGCCCTGCAGACCTTCGTGGTCATCGGGGGCATCACCCGCGTCATCCCCGTCACCGGCCTCACCGCGCCGTTCCTCGCGGCCGGCGGCTCGTCGCTCGTCGCGAACTGGATCATCGTCGCACTGCTGCTGCGCCTCTCGGACACCGTCCGCAACCAGCCGAGGGTGGTGGCCTCATGAACCGCGAGCTGCGCCGCGTCAGCCTCTTCGTGCTGCTCATGTTCATCGCCCTTTTCGTCGCGTCGAGCGCGATCCAGGTCGGCTACGCCGACCAGCTCAACGCCGACAGCCGCAACACCCGCGCCGTCAACGACACCTACAACGTGCAGCGCGGCTCGATCATCGTGGGCGGCAAGCCGATCGTGCAGTCGACGCCGACTTCCGACCGCTTCAAGTGGCAGCGCACCTACAGCCAGGGTCCGCTCTACTCGGCCGTCACCGGCTACCTCGCCGTCAACGGATCCTCGACGGGCATCGAGGCCGCCATGAACCAGGAGCTCTCCGGCACCTCGAACGCCGACTTCTTCAGTCGGGTGAAGAACATCATCACGGGAAAGCACCCCCAGGGGAACTCCGTCGAGCTGACGATCGACCCCGTGGCCCAGAATGCGGCGTACGAGGCGCTCGGCAACAAGCAGGGCGCGGTCGTCGTGCAGGAGATCGACACGGGCAAGATCCTCGCGATGGTCTCGAAGCCCGACTTCGACCCGAACAAGCTCGCGGTGCACGACGACGCCACCTACCGTGCGAATTATCAGGCGCTCGAGGAGGCCCCGGGCGACCCCCTCGTCAACAAGGCGATCACCGATCTGAACCCCCCTGGGTCGACGTTCAAGCCGGTGGTCAGCTCTGCCGCCTTCGGCACAGGCGACTTCACGCCGGACACCGAGCTGCCGAACCCCTCGGCGCTGCAGCTGCCCGGCAGCTCCCTCGTGATCCACAACGACACGGGCGCGGCCTGCCAGGGCGACAACGGCGGCAACGTCTCGATCGAGAACGCCCAGGTGTGGAGCTGCAACATCCCCTTCGCCGAGCTCGGCGCGAAGCTCGGCAGCTCGACCATCAAGAGCCAGGCAGAGGCGTTCGGGTTCAACCACAAGTTCTCGATCCCGATGCCGGTTTCGGTGAGCAAATACCCGGGCTACGACGATCCGGCCGAGCTCATGCAGAGCGCATTCGGCCAGCAGAGCGATGTGGCGACGGCGCTGCAGATCTGCATGGATTCCTCAGCCATCGCCAATGGCGGGGTCGTCATGCAGCCGAACGTCGTCGAGTCCGTCATCACCCCGGATCTCGCGAGGCAGCAGGTGTTCCAGAAGGAGCAGTTCGGCCGAGCGATGAGCGCAGCGACCGCCCAGACCGTTACCCAGATGATGGTCAGGGGCGTCGACCAGGGCACGGGAACCAATGCGAAGATAAGTGGGGTCAGCGTGGCAGGAAAGACCGGAACGGCGCAGAACGGCGACAACAAGCCGTACACGCTCTGGTTCACCGGATTCGCCCCGGCTGACGATCCGAAGTTCGCTGTCTCAGTGGTCGTGGAAGACGGCGGCGGACTCGGTCAGAGCGGCAGCGGGAATTCGGTTGCGGCCCCGATCGCACGACAGGTACTTGAGGCGGTGCTGAACAAATGAGACCTTCGGCAGGGCTCACTTTCGGTGGGCGATACCAGCTGCAGTCGCGGATCGCCATCGGCGGCATGGGCGAGGTGTGGCAGGCGACCGACCAGGTCATCGGGCGCACCGTCGCGATCAAGATCCTGAAAGACGAGTACCTCGGCGACCCGGCGTTCCTCGAGCGCTTCCGCACGGAGGCGCGGCACGCGGCGCTCGTGAACCACGAGGGCATCGCGAACGTCTTCGACTACGGCGAGGAGGACGGCAGCGCCTTCCTCGTGATGGAGCTCGTGCCGGGCGAGGCGCTCTCGTCGATCCTCGAGCGCGAGGGCCACCTCTCCGCAGACCGCACGCTCGACATCGTCGCGCAGACGGCGTCTGCGCTGCAGGCCGCCCACGCGGCGGGCCTCGTGCACCGCGACATCAAGCCGGGCAACCTGCTCATCACACCGGAGGGACGGGTCAAGATCACCGACTTCGGCATCGCGCGCGTCGCCGACCAGGTGCCGCTGACCGCGACCGGCCAGGTGATGGGCACCGTGCAGTACCTGTCGCCCGAGCAGGCGAGCGGGCACCCGGCATCCCCCGCAACAGATATCTACTCGCTCGGCATCGTCGCCTACGAGTGCGTCGCGGGCCGTCGGCCGTTCACGGGCGAGTCGCAGGTCGCGATCGCGATGGCGCAGATCAACGAGGCCCCGCCCGAGCTGCCCGGTACCGTGCCCGAGCCGGTGCGGAACCTCATCATGGCGTCGATCGCCAAGAATCCGAGCGATCGCCCGGCGTCGGCCGCGCACCTCGCCCGCGCCGCGCAGTCGCTGCGCCGCGGAGACGTCGCGAGCGCGGCGGCCGCCGTGCCCGCCGTGCTGGGCGGGGCGACGTTGACGGCCGCCACGCAGCTCATGCCGTCCGGCGCCGCCGCCCCGACGTCGGCGACGACCCTCTATCCGACGGTCAGCGCGCTGGCGACGTCGGACAGCCCCGCTGCGCGCGCCGAGGCCGCGCGGCAGACCAAGAAGCGCAGTCCGTGGACGATCCCGCTCATCGTCCTCATCGTGCTGCTCGTCGGCGCGCTCGCCTGGGCGATCATCAGCCAGTTCGTCGGCGGCGGCACGCCCGAGCCGACGGCGACCGAGACCAGCCACTCGCCGGTCGCGACCCCGACCGACTCCCCGTCGCCGACAGCCGACAGCGGCCTCATCAACCCGAACGACTACGTCGGTCTGTCACAGGCCGACGCGACGGCGAAGCTGAACAGCAACGGCTGGCACAACGTCACCGCCGACACGTCGAAGCACGCGACGGATGCCGACAGCGTCGGCCAGGTCTATGACATCGACCCGACCCAGCAGGTGCCGTTCGACCTGCAGGTCACGCTCTATGTCTACGGTTCGCTGGTGCAGCCGAGCGCGCCGGCGGCGGCACCGACGGTGCAGAGCATGTCGCCGAACGGCCCGCCTGCAACGCCGGGAACTCAGATCACCTTCGCCTTCGGCAACGACTCGTGCCCCTCGAACCAGACGCTCACGGGTCGCCGCCTCTACGTGAACGGGACGCAGGTGCAGCAGGTCGACGGCTCCACGCCGACCGCGCAGTGGACCGCCTCGAGCAGCAACGCCGGCTCGACCGTCACCGTCACCTACTCGATCCAGTGTGCCAACGCCAATTGGTCGGCGCAGTCGCCTGCACTCTCCGTGCCGGTGCAGTCGGCCTCACAGCCCACTCAGACTCCGACCGCCCCGCCTGCGGGCGAGGGCGGCGGGACCGACGGCGGAACGAGCGGCACCGCCGCCACGAAGCCGTGAGGGTTCAGCCAGACCCCAACCAACGATTGCTACCCTGATCGCCAAATGAGCACTGAGGAACTTGCGGTGACGCCCGACACGAGGCGTGTGATCGCCGGGCGCTACCAGGTGGGTGAGCTGCTCGGCCGCGGCGGCATGTCCGACGTGCACAAGGGCATCGACAGCCGGCTGGGTCGCACGGTCGCGATCAAGCTCCTCAAGCCGCAGCTCGCGACGGACCCTGCGTTCCGCACCCGCTTCCGGCAGGAGGCTCAGGCCGCTGCCCGCATGGCGCACCCCACGATCGTGCGCGTGTTCGACGCGGGCGAAGACACGGTGCGCGACGCGAACGGCAACGAGGTGCAGGCGCCCTTCATCATCATGGAGTACGTCGACGGCGCCCCCCTCGACGAGCTCGTCTCGCGCGGGCAGATCGACCCCGTGCATGCGATCCGCATCACCGACGGCATTCTCACGGCCCTCGAGTATTCGCACCGCGCCGGAGTGGTGCACCGCGACATCAAGCCGGCCAACGTGATGATCACACGCCAGGGCCAGGTCAAGGTGATGGACTTCGGCATCGCCCGCGCGATCAGCGAGACCTCCGCGTCGCTGTCGCAGACGACCGCGATCCTCGGCACGGCCAACTATTTCTCCCCAGAGCAGGCCAAGGGCGAGCAGGTGGATGCCCGCACCGACCTCTACTCGACCGGCGTCGTGCTCTTCGAGATGCTCACGGGCCGTCCGCCCTTCCAGGGCGAGACGCCCGTCGCGGTCGCCTACCAGCACATCAGCGAGATCCCCGCGAAGCCGTCCAGCATCAACCACCGGGTCTCGCCGGCGCTCGACGTGGTCATGCGCAAGGCCCTGCAGAAGGACCGTTTCGAGCGATACCAGACGGCCGCCGAGTTCCGCGCAGACCTCGAGACCGCCGCGCAGGGCAAGGTGCCGCGTGCGCCCAAGCATCCTGATCACTCGGACGCCCTGTTCGGGCCGCCGCCCGCGCAGGTGTCGAAGGCCGAGTCGACGATCCGACAGCTCGCCGACGACACCCAGGTCGCACGCACGCAGAGCCGACCGCCGGCGGTGTGGCTGATCACCGGGGTCATCACGGTCATGGCCGTGCTGGCCGCCCTGCTCATCTGGGTGTTCGAGCACAACCCGAGCGAGGTCATCAGCGCCTCGTCGACCACGGTGCCCTCCGTCGAGAACGACAGCCTCGCGCAGGCGCAGAAGGCCATCACGGGCGCACACCTCAAGATCGTCGTCGAATACGAGGCCTCCGGCGCCGTTCCGAAGGGCGCCGTCACCCGCACCGACCCGGCCTCCGGCTTCGTGACGACGCGGAACACCCAGGTCACCGTGTGGGTGTCGTCCGGCGCGCCGACGGTGACCGTGCCGAACGTCGTCACCATGGCCGACAAGGATGCGCAGAAACGGCTCACCGACCTCGGCTTCAAGATCGGCTACGTCCATCAGCAGGACGACCAGTCCCAGCCCGCAGGCACGGTGCTCTCGACCGACCCGGCCGCGAACACGGCAGCGCACAAGGGCGACACCATCAACCTCACCGAGTCGAACGGTCTCGTACAGGTCCCCGACGTGACGAAGCAGCCGATGCAGCAGGCTCAGAGCACCCTCACGGGGCTGGGTCTCGAGGTGCAGCCGCCGCAGGGCGACCAGAGCTGCCCGGTGCAGCAGGGCACCCTGGTGTCGAAGCAGTCGATCGTCGGCGATCAGCCGCAGGGGGCGTCGATCACGCTGTTCTACTGCCTCGGCAACGCGAGCGGCTGAGCCCGGCGCAGCCGGCTACGACGCCTTGAGCAGCGGGTCCAGGTGGGCCGCGCGCTCGCGCGCGCCCGCCAGCCCCGCTGCCTCGAGCCAGTTCCCCAGCATGCGGTAGCCGTCTTCCGTGAGCACGGATTCCGGGTGGAACTGAACGCCCCAGATCGGCGCGCTCGCATGCTTGAGCCCCATGATCACTCCGCCTTCTGTCCGCGCGGTGACGACGAGCTCCGGCGGCACCGTGCCGTCGACGACCGCGAGCGAGTGATAGCGGGTCGCCGTGAACGGCTGCCGCACTCCGGCCCAGAACGCGTCGTCGTCATGGCTTACAAGCGACGTCTTGCCGTGCATCAGCTCTTCGGCGTTGGTGACCACCGCGCCAAAGGCCTCCGCGATCGCCTGGTGGCCGAGACACACGCCGAGCAGCGGAGTCCCCGATTCGAGCGCGGCGCGCACCATCGCGATCGACACCCCCGCGTCGGCCGGTGTTCCCGGTCCGGGCGAGACGAGGACCGCATCGAAGCCGGCCAGTTCGGCCAAGACGTCGGCTTCAGTGAGAACATCGTTGCGGAGCACCACCGTCTCGGCGCCGAGCTCCTGCAGGTACCCGTTCAACGTGTAGACGAAGCTGTCGTAGTTGTCGATCACGAGCACCCGGGTCACGTGCCCACCGTACCCTGGTCGTTCTTGTTCAGAATCCCGTCGATGAGCGGGAAGACCCACTCGAACAGCACGAAGAGCACGGCCGCGAGCAGCACCAGCAGGATGATCAGGCGGAGCCACCATGGGCCGGGCAGCACACGCCACAGTGCGGCGTACATCAGCCCACATCCGATGCGATCGCGGCGGGCGGCGTCGTCGAGAACGACTCGAGCACGGAATACGAGATCAACCGCTCGACGGTGTGGTACGGCGGGTTGCAGGTGGTCATGGTGAGAATCCGGTCGGATGCCTGCGCGCCGCCCTGGCTCGGCACCGGGTCGAGCACCGCCACGTCCGTCGGCTGCACGTACTGGTAGTTGCGGAACGCGTAGGTGTAGAAACCGTCCTTGGTCTGCACGTAGACCTTGTCGCCGAGGCGCAGGTTCTGCACGTGCAGGAAGGTGCTGCCGTAGCCGGTGTCGTGCGCCGCGACCGCGAAGTTCCCCACGGCTCCCGGCATGCCCGTCTTGGCGTAGTGCCCGACGCCTGCCCGCGGGCTGTTGAGCACATCGTCGCCGGTCCCTTCGCGGATCGTGCGCTTCCAGTCGGTGCCGAACCGCGGCACGTAGATCACGGCGATCGGCTGCGCGTTGGCCGGCTCGCTCGCCACAGGTATGGCCGCGTCAGGACCGACGGATGCCTGCCCCGAACCGCCGCTCGCACCGGGCGAGCTGCTCGGTGCGGGCGCCGAGTTCTCGAGCCACTGCTTGCCGAGCTGGCTGGCGGCGCCGTTCTGCTGGCCGTTGAGCACCCAGCTGTTGAAGACGTTCTGCCACGCGATGAACAGCAGCACCAGAACGCCTGCGGTGAGCAGCAGCTCGCCGGCGATGCCGAGGAAGGACACCCGCGCCCGCGGCTTCGCGGGCGCCGTCTCGTTCTCGGTGCGTGGTCGGCTCACGCGGGTGAGTCTAGCCAGGCATCCCGGGCAGTTGCCTTTATACGGGCCGGTCCCGGCCGGGCCCGGTACTCTGGGGCCATGGCTTCAAAGACCCGTAGCAAGCTCACGCCCGAAGAGCGCGCTGCCGCACGCGAACATGCGGGGAACCCCGTCTGGTACAAGCCGCTGATGATCGGATTCATGATCGTCGGCCTGCTGTGGATCATCGTGTTCTACCTGAGTGGTGCGAGCCTTCCGATCCCGGGCCTGAACTCGTGGAACATCCTGATCGGCTTCGCGATCGCCTTCGTCGGCTTCCTCATGACGACGAGGTGGAAGTAGCGGCTCCTTTCCACACACTCATCACACTGGGGATAATTACAGGCGTGTAATTATCCCCAGTGTTATTAAGACTGTGGATAACCCCATCGGTTCTCCACAGTTGTGGACAGTGTCTTAATAACGGAAGACCGGGTAGATGCCGGCCAGCACGGCGACGATGCCGAGCACGATGAGCAGCACGATCTGCAGCGGCAGCTGAGACCTCTTGCGCGTCTCCGTGAGGATGAGGCCGGCCAGCAGGCCGCCGACCAGGCCGCCGACGTGCGCCTGCCAGGCGATGTGCGCGCCGAAGATCGGGATGAAGCCGAACGCGAGGTTGATCACGATCAGCACGATCAACTGCCTGATCGGGCCGCCGAGCTTCCGCTGGATCACGACGAGCGCCCCGAACATGCCGAAGATCGCGCCTGAGGCGCCGACCGCGCCCTGGTTCGGCGCGAGCACCAGCATGCCGACCGACCCGAAGACGCCGCTGATCAGGAACAGCGCGAGATAGCGCCACTTCCCGATCATCGGCTCGAGGATCTGCCCGAAGATCCACAGCGTGTACATGTTCAGCGCGATGTGGATGAGGCTCGCGTGGGCGAACACGCTCGTCAGCAGACGCCACGGCTGGAAGCTGCCGCCGGCGCTGGCCGGGTACGAGAATCCGCCCGCATAGAGCAGCGCATTGGTCACGTGAGAGCCGACGCCCGGGATGTTCTGCGCGATGAACACCGCGACGCACACGGCCATGAGGGCGTAGGTCATCACGGGCTGGCCGCTGCGGCTCAGGAATCCGATTCTTCTGACGGTCTCAGGCCGGGTGCGAGGCGCGCTCGCGCGTGCCTCGCGCATGCACTCCGGGCAGATCACACCGACCGGCGCCGGCGTCTGGCATTCGCCGCAGATGGTGCGGCCGCAGCGCTGGCAGACGACGAAGCTCTGGCGGTTCGGATGCCGGTAGCAGACGTTCGAGTCCGTCTGGCCGCCGTAGCTCATGCGGACTCCTCAGCCGATCCGCGTCAGACGCCCGCGACGTCGACCGACTCGATGACGACGTCGTCGAGCGGGCGGTCGCGGCCGTCGGTCGGCACCGCGGCGATCTTCGCGACGACGGCCTGGGACGCCTCGTCGGCGACCTCGCCGAAGATGGTGTGGTTGCCCTGCAGCCACGGGGTCGGGTCGGTCGTGATGAAGAACTGGGACCCGTTGGTGCCCTTGCCGAGGCGCTTGCCCGCGTTGGCCATGGCGAGCAGGTAGGGCTTGGTGAAGGTGAGCTCCGGGTGGATCTCGTCGTCGAACTGGTAGCCGGGGCCGCCGGTGCCGGTACCGAGCGGGTCGCCGCCCTGGATCATGAAGCCGGGGATGATGCGGTGGAACACCACGCCCTTGTAGAGCGGCTCGTTCGAGCGCTCGCCGGTGGCCGGGTTCGCCCACTCCTGCTCGCCGGTGGAGAGGCCGATGAAGTTCTTCACGGTCTTCGGCGCATGGTTGCCGAACAGGTTGACGACGATGTCGCCGTAATTGGTGTGCAGGGTGGCCACGGCGGTGTGAATCGACATGTCTGCAATTCTTTCACAGGGCGTGTCAATGCCCTGGTGGTGTCCTGGGGGTCAGGTGGCAAGATGGGTTGAAGTTTCGCGCACCCCGTCACCAACCCCGTGGGAGGTAAGCCCGGTGAGTACGTCTCTTTCGAAGAAGCGCCTCAAGGAACTCGACAAGCTCAAGGCTGAGGCGCAGCTGTTGCTCGCGCACCAGCAGGAGGTGCTGGCGCACGCCGGCTCCGTCGCACAGGAGGCGGGCAAGCAGGCTCAGCACCTGACCCGCGAGCAGGTCTACCCGCGCGTGCGCGAAGGCTACGCGAGCTATGTCGCACCCGCGGCCGGCAAGGCCGGCGACCTTGTGAACCGCACCCTTGTTCCCGCGATCGGCACCGCCCTCGGCACGGCGCTCTCCGTCGCCGACATCGCGAACGACACCCGTGTCAAATCGGCTGTCAAGCGCCTGAAGGACGCCTCGGCGAAGGTCTCGGGCAAGGCGCCGGTCCCGGCCAAGAAGAAGACGGGCATCGGCACCTACATCGGCATCGCGATCGGCGTCGCCGCCCTCGCGGGCGTCGCGTACGCCGTGTGGCAGACCTTCCGCACCGACGACGAGCTCTGGGTCTCCGACGAGCCGGAGTCCTCCGCCGAGTCCTGACAGGACTACAGCGCGATACCAGCGAACTTCAGTCCGACTTCGACGAGTCCGACGCGCTTCAGCTTCGCGACCTCGGCGAGATCGAACCACGCCGCCTCGTCGGTCGAGCCGTCGAGTTCGTTGGTGAGCTCGCCGCCGACCACCCGAGCGCGGTAGACGATGCGCAGCGCCTGCAGCGGTTCGGTCGCGCCTTGGAAGCGGTGCTCGGCCGCGACGAGGTGCGAGTCGATTCCGAGGAGCTCGCCGAGCTCTGCCCGATAGCCGGTCTCTTCGAAGACCTCGCGCACCGCGGCATCCGCCGGGTCCTCGTAGGGATCGAGCCCGCCGCCCGGAAGCGTCCAGCCGTTGCTGCCGTTCTCGTTCCAATGCGACAGCAGCATCTTCCCGTCCTCGATGATGATGCAGTACGCAGCGACCCGCAGTGCCATGGCACCGAGCCTAACCGCGGCTAGGTTACGGGCATGACGGATGCTTCGACCGACCGCCCCTCGCCGGCGATGCGATTTGTCTCCGCGCTCCTTCCCGCACTGCGTTACAAGCCGATCATGTCCAGCGAGGCGCGGACGCTGCGGAACATCGCGGACAGCGAGGGCGGGCGGTTCGCGGCGCCGCCCGCCGCGTACCGGCGCGAGTTTCGGATGGGCTGGGAGAAGCTCGGCCCGCTGCACGCCCTCGTCGTCGAGCCCCGCTCAGCACCGGCATCCGCCCGCTCACTCGTGTGGCTGCATGGCGGCGGCTACATCCACCAGTTCGAGACGGCTCACTGGTGGCTCGTCGCGTCGCTCGTGCGCGAACTGGGCGTTCGGGTGATCGCACCCGACTACCTGCTGGCACCGAACGGCACCGGGACCCGGGCCGTCGCCGAGGTGGCCTCACTGCTCGAGGCGGTGGCTCAGCGCGATGGCGTCGCGCCCGTGCTCGCCGGGGATTCCGCCGGCGGCGGCCTCGCCGTCTCGACCGCGCTCGGACTGCGCGGAACCGCGGCCGCGCCCGCGCATCTGGTGCTGGCCGCACCCTGGCTCGATGTGACGCTGCGGCATCCGGAGGTGCCGGATCTGGACACCCGCGACCCCAGCCTCGCCGCACTCGGGCTGCGCATCGCCGGCCGCCTGTGGGCCGCTGAGCTCGACCCGGCGGACGCGCTCGTGAGCCCCGCCTTCGCCGCCGACTATGTCGGCTTGCCCGCGACGTCGCTCGTGCTCGGCACTCGGGACCTGCTCTATCCGGACGCGCGCGACTTCCAGGCATCCGCGCGCACTGACGGTGTCGATGTGGCGAGCTTCACCGCCATCGAGGGCTTCCATGTCTTCTTCGCCGCGAGCCGTCTGCCCGAGGCGCGCGCGGCCCGCGCATGGCTGGCGGCGCGCCTCGCCGACTACTGGGTCGTGTAGCGCTCGATCGACATGACGAGGATGACGCGATCAGGGCTGTCGGCAGGGGGCTGCTGCTCTGCATTGCCGTAGCGCTTGCCGAGGTGCACGTAGAACTCGCCGTCCGGGTCAGGCACTACCGCACTCAGCCGGCCGCGCACCTCGAGGTACTGGAACGGGTTCTCGGGGTTCAGCACCGCGAAGCTCATCGCCGCGTTGTGCTGCAGGTTCCGGTACTTCTGCCGCTTCGTCGTATGCGTGAACCGCAGCGTCTCACCGTCGAAGTCGAACCACATCGGGTTCACCTGCGGGGTGTCATCGGGGCGGATCGTTCCAAGGAAGCCGTAGTTCGGCGCCTCGAGCAGAGGGATCAGGTGGGCAGGGATGATGTCGGCTGCGCTCATGCCCTCATTCAATCAACGGATGCCTCGTAGTCGACGATCAGCACTCCGGCACTCGTCTGCGTGACGCCTGCCAGGCGCAGCGGCAGCGGCGCGTCGAGCGCAGGGAAGACCCGGCCGCCCGGGCCGAGCACGAGCGGGTGGATGAACAGCGAGTACCGGTCGATGAGGCGCGCCACGGTGAGTTGCCTGACGATCTCGCCACTGCCGAGGATGACCAGCGGGTCGTCGCCTGCGGCTTTGAGTTGCGCGACCGCGGCAATCAGCTCGCCGTCGAGTCGCGTCGCATTCCAGCTCAGCTCGGTGAGGGTGCGCGTCGCGACGAACTTCGTGGCCGCGTTGAGGCGCGCGGCCATGATGTTGGACTCGGGCTGATGAGGCCAGAAGGCGATCATCCGCTCGTAGGTCTTGCGGCCGAGCAGGTAGCTCGCTCCCGGCGCCATCGCGTCGGTTCCTGACTTCACGGAGTCGGGCGATTGGTAGGGGATGCCCCACCCGCCGTGCATGAACGAAGGGTCGTCGTCCGGCCCGTCGAACCCTTGCATGACCCCGTCGAGCGTGACGAACTCGACGGCAGTGACCGTGCGCATGCGCGTGACGTTACAACGCCCGGGGCGCGTCCGCGATCGTGATGATGAGGTTCAGCAATCGTGCCGCCGCGCTCGACTGAGGCCGGCTAGTTGTGATGCTCTCGCGCCCGATCGGTGAACGTTCCTGCGGTCAGCGCACGGAAGCTCGCGGTCACGATCTGCTCGAGCACTCCGAGGTCGTTGATCGTCAGGTCGCGCAGATAGAGGCAGCCGACCCCCGATGAGTACGGGCCGAGTCGCCCTAGCAGCTCGTGATGAGTGCCCACGCCGTCCATCAGGTAGATGCTCGTCGCGGCCTTGCGCGGCGCGAACGCCGCGGCCGGAGTGTCGCCCTCGCGACCCGTCGCGTAACGGTAGTGGTAGCCGCCATAGCCGACGATGGAACCCCACAGCTCCGGCTCGAGTCCGGTCACCCGCCCATACAGCTCGAGCAGAACCTCGGCGTCACGCTGCCGCTTCGCGGGAGTGACCCGGGCGATGAACGCGTCGACATCGTCGCTCACACGCTCGACACTAGAGGGGATCCGGAGCGGAGCCTAGGAGATTCGAACTCCTGACATCCTGCTTGCAAGGCTTCAATCGGGTTCATCCGCGAAGCCCGACAGCAGGCGGAAATCGCCGCAGCTCTCGCGATCATCGGCAACGTGCAAACCGCGCACGACATCGCGCCCTGCCTCACCTATTCAGAAGCCGAGGCGTTCGCAATCATGCTCCGAGCGCTCGGCTCTCCCGAGTCGGCCGAGCGCTGGCTCGATAAGCGTGCGATGGGCGACGAGGAAGACGAAATGCACTACGAGCGCAGCGAGCACCTGGCTGCACGGCTGTAGCCGGCGCGGCCGCCAGGCGGCGATCACCATCGGTCCTTATGTTCACCGGCGAATCACTCCCCGGCCTTATTTTTCCCGGCTCTGTTCCAGCTGAGCTGTGGTGGTCTGAAGGTCCGCGGGGACGGAGAGGAAAGCCGTTGGGTCATAACCGGGGCCGTAGGCCAGGTTGTACCCCGCCAGTCGCAATACGGTCTTCGTGAATGCGCGATCGGCGGCAGCGTCAGCGGATTCCGCAAAGACCTCGAAAAGACGGCCGTCGCTGCGCGCCCAGTCGAGGACTTCGATCACGTCGCGAGCGTTGGAGATGCGCCAGTGCTCGGCGTTGAAGGCGAGGGGAACCGTCGGATCGGATCCCCTCGCCCTTGGGGGCAGACTCCAGAACGTCACACGATACGCGGGGTGAGAAGTTACCCACGATTCGTCCTGCCGGTCGATGGGATCCGGGTGCAGCTCTGGAGTCATGGGTCGGCCCTTCCCTACTTTGTCAATGTCGCGGTGACCGTCTCGGTCGAGATGATGCCCTCGCTGTTGGCTACAATCTGCGCGGTGCTGCAGTTCACAGCCGTCGTGTTCCCATAGGCGCTCGGGGGCTGCGGGCCGGAGAATCCAGGAGGCCAGACGATGCTTGTGACTGCCGTACCGTAGAAGTTCCCCGGCGCCACCGTGCAGGACGCGGAGGCATTGCTCTGAGCCGAGGATGTTGCGGCCTTGGTCACCTTTGTTCCCCACCAAGAATTCCCGGTGGTCTTGTACAGGGCCGTCTGCTGGGTGATTGAAGCCACGGGGGCAGTGCACGAAACCGTCGATACGACGTTGACGGTACCGCTGACGTGAGTGGAACCGTGCGGGTTCTGCACGTTAATCGTGCAAGTGATCGAGGCGGCCGCGGCCGCTGGCACCGCCGTCGCTGCTTGGGCGGGCGCCGAGAATCCGACGCCCACAACAAGTGCGGCGATCAGAGCAATTCCAGGAGCGATACTACGGTGTTTCATGTGCCCTCCTAATCGAACGTATAGATATGCATCTGCTGACAGCAAACATCTCAACGGAAGGACGGAGCTATCCCCAACAAAGGGGGTGGCAGCCAAGGTGGGTATTAATCCGCGGCGGGCTCGAAGGTGGCCGTGACTGACCGGGGGAAACACCCAACGAGGCAGCGGCAGTGTCGCCCCCTCTCTAGTGCCGCCCTACTGGCAGCAGTCAGATGCCCCGCAGTCGACCAGCTCGGCCGGATCGACCCGCACCCAGAACTCCCCCAACTGCCGCACGTCATCCTGTGGGCCCAACATCGCTCGCACTCGCTTCGTTCGATGCCCCGATCGGGGCATCTGCCTTGATCGGACCCTACCCATGCGCGCAGCGAAAGGGCGGTCAAGGGCCGCCGCAGGCGGTCCCGAGGGATGCGCAGCGCCCTTGAAGCGAGGAAGAGAATCTTCGCCGTGGCGGGGTCCCCGATATACGGCTCGGGTATCACCTCGAAGTGCAACTGATCCTTGCGAAACCCTGGATCTGAAAGCGCCGGTCGATCAACGGGTGCGATGAAGGGCGGCTCGACCGGAATGCCGATCCAAGGGTTTTCCACGATGCCAGGCTTCCATAGGTGCGGCGCCTGGCCGGGAAGCGCGCATGTGGATCTCGCTAAAGTCTGTGTGAACGCCGCCACCATTGGCGGATCGCTCAGCCCTCCGCGAGCGCAAACTGAATGGCCCGTAAGGAATCGAAGGGGGTCAGGCGGACACGAAGATGTTGACACCTGGCTCGGACCGCACCCCGCGATCCCAATGTTTTCTAGTGGAGCCTAGGAGAATCGAACTCCTGACATCCTGCTTGCAAAGCAGGCGCTCTACCAACTGAGCTAAGGCCCCGTGAAGGAGAAATTTGGGTGGGGCTACCAGGACTTGAACCTGGGACCTCTTCATTATCAGTGAAGCGCTCTAACCGCCTGAGCTATAGCCCCGTGAAACGGACCTGTTAGAGATTACCGGACGATTGCGCGGCGGCGAAATCGGACCGGGAAAACCCTGGGACAGGCATCCGCTCGATGTGAAATCAGTTGTTGGTGAAGCCCACCAGCAGGCCGCCGGTGATCTTCACCGACAGGTTGTACAGCAGCGCGACGACCGCCCCGAGCGCGGTCACGACGATCAGATCGAGGATGCCGACGATGATCGCGAAGCTCATCACATTGCCGAGGCCGACGGCGTCGAGGAGGCCGCTCGAGCTCTGACCGCCGATCGACTGGAACAGGTCGGCGATCGACTTGAAGATGCCGGTCTGGGTCAGCACGGTCCACAGCAGGAACGTCGCGACGATGCCGATGATCGCGAGTGCGAGTCCCGCGAGGAACGAGACCTTCACCGCCGACCAGAAGTCGACGTAGACCAGCTTGAGGCGGACCTGCTTCGACGTGGGGCGCTTGGCCGTCTTGCGGGCGAGTCGCTCGGCGACGCTACTGCTCATCTGTCGGTTCACCCTCCGCCTGGCCCGTTTCCGCGGGCACTGTCTCTTCTGCAGGTTCAGCCGCTTCGGTACCCTCAGCAGCCTCGCCGTCAACGACCTGGCCTCCGAGCTTCCGCTCGACGTTGCGCGCCAGGGCGATGATGCGGTCGTCGTCCGCGAAGCGGGCGAAGACGACGCCCATAGTATCCCGGCCCTTTGCGGGAACCTCTGAGACGGCCGTGCGCACGACCTTGCCGCTCTGCAGCACGACGAGCACCTCGTCGTCCTCGTCGACGATGAGCGCACCGGCGAGATCGCCGCGGTCTTCGACCAGCTTGGCGACCTTGATGCCGAGGCCGCCGCGGCCCTGCAGCCGGTACTGGTCGACCGAGGTGCGCTTGGCGTAGCCGCCCTCTGTGACCACGAACACGAAGCCGGAGTCGGTGACGACGGATGCCTCGAGCAGACTGTCCCCGTCCCGGAAGCTCATGCCCTTGACGCCGCTCGTCGACCGGCCCATCGGCCGCAGCGCGTCATCGGTCGCAGTGAACCGCAGAGACATGCCCTTGCGCGACACCAGCAGCACGTCATCCGAGTTCTCGGCGAGCAGCGCGGAGATCAGCTCGTCGCCCTCGCGCAGCTTAATGGCGATGATGCCGCCGGTGCGGTTGGTGTCGTACTCCTCCAGCGCAGTCTTCTTCACGAGACCGTCGCGGGTCGCAAGAACGAGGTGCGTCGCGACTTCGTAGTCACGGATGTCGAGCACGGCCGCGATCCGCTCGTCCGGCTGCATCGCGAGCAGGTTCGCGACGTGCTGACCCTTGGCGTCACGGCCTCCCTCCGGCACCTCGTACGCCTTGGCGCGGTACACGCGGCCGAGGTTTGTGAAGAACAGCAGCCAGTGGTGCGTCGTCGTGACGAAGAAGTGGTCGACGATGTCCTCGCCGCGCAGCTGCGCGCCGCGCACACCCTTGCCGCCGCGGTGCTGCGAGCGGTAGTTGTCGCTGCGGGTGCGCTTGATGTAGCCGCCGCGCGTGACGGTGATGACCACCTCCTCTTCGGGGATCAGGTCTTCGATCGACATGTCGCCGTCGTAGCCGAACAGAATGTCGGTGCGGCGCTCGTCGCCGAACTTGTCGACGATGTCCGTGAGCTCATCGCTCACGATCGTGCGCTGGCGCTCGGGCGACGCGATGATCGCCTGGTATTCGGCGATCTCGCGCTCGAGCGCCTCGAGGTCGTCGATGATCTTCTGCCGCTCGAGGGCGGCGAGGCGGCGCAGCTGCATCGCGAGGATCGCGTTGGCCTGCAGCTCATCGATGTCGAGCAGCTCGATCAGACCGGTGCGCGCCTGGTCGACGTCCGGTGAACGGCGGATGAGCGCGATGACCTCGTCGAGCGCGTCGAGCGCCTTGACCAGACCGCGCTGGATGTGCGCCTTCTCCTCGGCCTGGCGCAGTCGGAACTGCGTGCGCCGGACGATCACCTCGATCTGGTGGTCGATCCACGCGGAGAGGAAGCCGTCGAGCGGCAGCGTGCGCGGCACGCCGTCGACGATGGCGAGCATGTTCGCGCCGAAGTTCTCCTGCAGCTGGGTGTGCTTGTAGAGGTTGTTCAGCACGACCTTCGCGACCGCGTCGCGCTTCAGCGTGATGACGAGCCGCTGGCCGGTGCGGCCCGAGGTCTCGTCGTTGATGTCGGCGATGCCGGCGAGCTTGCCGTCTTTGACGAGCTCCGCGATCTTGATGGCCAGGTTGTCGGGGTTGACCTGGTACGGCAGCTCGGTGACGACGAGCGCCGTGCGGCCGTTGATCTCCTCGACGTTGACGACGGCGCGCATCGTGATCGAGCCGCGGCCCGTGCGGTACGCGTCGTGGATGCCTTTGACGCCGAGGATCTGGGCGCCGGTCGGGAAGTCGGGCCCCTTGACCCGCTGCATCGCGGCCTCGAGGAGTTCGTCACGGGTGGCCTCGGGGTGCGCGAGGGCCCACAGCGCGGCATCCGCCACCTCACGCAGGTTGTGCGGCGGGATGTTGGTCGCCATGCCGACCGCGATGCCCACGGAGCCGTTGACCAGCAGGTTCGGGAAGCGGGCGGGGAGGACCAGCGGCTCCTGCGTGGAGCCGTCGTAGTTGGGCTGGAAGTCGACCGTGTCCTGGTCGATGTCGCGCACCATCTCGAGCGCGAGCGGCGCCATCTTGGTCTCGGTGTACCGCGGGGCCGCTGCGCCGTCGTTGCCGGGCGAGCCGAAGTTGCCCTGGCCGAGCGCGAGCGGGTAACGCAGCGCCCACGGCTGCACGAGGCGCACGAGGGTGTCGTAGATCGCCGAGTCGCCGTGCGGGTGGTACTGGCCCATCACGTCGCCGACGACGCGCGCGCACTTCGAGAACGGGCGGTCGGGGCGATAGCCGCCGTCGTACATCGCGTAGATCACGCGGCGGTGCACCGGCTTCAGGCCGTCGCGCACCTCGGGCAGCGCACGGCCGACGATGACGGCCATGGCGTAGTCGAGGTACGACCGCTGCATCTCCAGCTGCAGATCGACCTGGTCGATCTTGCCGTGGATGTTCGTTTCGTCGGTACCGGGGGTCTCGTCAGACATGTCTTCTTTTCTTTACGGATGCCGCGGGCCAGGAGTCATGAGGCACTAGACGTCGAGGAAGCGAACGTTCTTGGCGTTCTTCTGGATGAAGTGCCGCCGCGAGTCGACGTCGTCGCCCATCAGAGTCGCGAACACCTCGTCGGCCGCAGCCGCGTCCTCCATGGTGACCTGGCGCAGGGTGCGGGTCTCGGGGTTCATCGTCGTGTCCCAGAGCTCTTCGAAGTTCATCTCGCCGAGGCCCTTGTAGCGCTGGATGCCGTTCTCCTTCGGCAGGCGGTGGCCGGCCGCCTGGCCTGCGGCGAGCAGCGCGTCGCGCTCGGCGTCCGAGTACACGTAGTCATGCTCGGCGTTCGTCCACTTGAGGCGGAACAGCGGCGGCTGCGCGAGGTAGACGTAGCCGAGCTCGATGAGCGGCCGCATGTAGCGGAAGATCAGCGTCAGCAGCAGGGTCGTGATGTGCTGGCCGTCGACGTCGGCGTCGGCCATCAGAACGATCTTGTGGTACCTGACCTTCTCGGGCTTGAACTCCTCGCCGAGGCCGGCGCCGAATGCGGTGATCATCGCCTGGATCTCTGCATTGGCCAGCGCGCGGTCGAGGCGCGCCTTCTCGACGTTCAGGATCTTGCCGCGCAGCGGCAGGATCGCCTGGGTCAGCGGGTTGCGACCCTGCGTCGCCGAGCCGCCGGCCGAGTCGCCCTCGACGAGGAAGATCTCGCAGATCGTCGGGTCTTTGGACTGGCAGTCCTTGAGCTTGCCCGGCATGCCGCCGCCCTCGAGCAGTCCCTTGCGGCGTGCGGTCTCGCGGGCCTTGCGGGCCGCCATGCGGGCGGTCGCGGCTTGAAGACCCTTGCGGATGACGTCACGGGCCGCGTTCGGGTTCCGGTCGAACCAGTCGCCGAGCTGGTCGCCGACCACCTTCTGCACGTAGGCCTTCGCCTCGGTGTTGCCGAGCTTGGTCTTGGTCTGGCCCTCGAACTGCGGCTCGGCGAGCTTCACCGAGATCACCGCGGTGAGGCCCTCGCGTACGTCCTCGCCGGAGAGGTTGTCGTCCCTCTCCTTGAGGATGCCCTTCTCGCGCGCGTAGCGATTGACGAGCGTTGTGAGCGCAGCGCGGAAGCCTTCCTCGTGCGTGCCGCCCTCGTGCGTGTTGATCGTGTTCGCGTAGGTGTGCACACTCTCGCTGTACGCCGTCGTCCACTGCATCGCGACCTCGAGTGCGATCTTGCGCTCGGTGTCCTCCGATTCGAAGTGGATGATCTCGTCGTTGACGATCTCGTTCTTCTTGATCGAGTTGAGGTACTCGACATAGTCCTCGAGGCCGCGGTCGTATTTGAAGACGTCGAGGCGCGCCTCGATCGGCTCGCCCTCCTCGTCGGTCTTCGCCGAGACGCGCTCGTCGCGCAGCTCGATCGTGAGGCCTTTGTTGAGGAACGCGTACTGCTGGAAGCGCGAGCGCAGCGTCTCATAGTCGAACTCGACGGTCTCGAAGATCTTGTCGCTCGGCCAGAAGGTGATCGTGGTGCCGGTCTCGTCGGTCTCGGCGCCCTCGGCGAGGGGTGCCTCCGGCGTTCCGTCGTGGTACCTCTGGGTCCAGACGTGGCCCTGTCGCTTGACTTCGACATCGAGCCTGCTCGAGAGCGCGTTCACCACCGAGGAGCCCACGCCGTGCAATCCGCCAGAGACTGCGTAGCCACCGCCGCCGAACTTGCCGCCGGCGTGCAGGACCGTGAGCACCAGCTCGACGGTGGAGATGCCCTCCGGCTGGTGGATGTCGACGGGGATGCCGCGCGCGTTGTCGATGACCTGCACGCCCCCGTCCGCGAGGAGCGTGACGACGACCCGGTCGCCCGAGCCCGCAAGGTACTCGTCCACCGCGTTGTCGACGATCTCCCACACGAGGTGGTGCAGACCACGAGGGCCCGTCGAGCCGATGTACATGCCAGGACGCTTGCGAACCGCCTCGAGGCCTTCGAGCACCTGGATCTGGTTCGCGCCGTAGCTCTCGTCATCTGAGCCCGTGGCGCCGGCCCCTGTCGTCGGTTCGGTCGTCATGTGAAATTGCGCTCCTGACCCCAGCAAACTAGACGTTTCATCCTATCAGGAGGGGGTCTTGTTCCCGGGGCTAGACGCCGATCTGACGCGTTTTTTACGCGCCCGACATGAGATTTGCTTTCTCAACCGTAGGTATCGCGAGGGCCACGCCATTGCGCCGACCTGCGGCCATATTTCCAGCTCGGTACGTCCGGCCCGTTGAAGCGGATTGACTGGATGCCTGCGCGCGGGTACCGCTGCGCGATTGCAGTCAGCAACTCGACGCGCATGATGCGCAGCTGCGTCGCCCAGGCGGTGGAGTCGCACTGCACGGTGAGCACGCCGTCTTCGATGCCGAGCGGCTGCGACTTCGCCGCGGTGCTCTCGCCGACCAGCTCCGACCATGCGCCGATGAGCTCCGCCTTGTCCAACTCGGAGTCCCAGCCGAGATCTGTGGTGAGCGCGTCCATCACCGATCCGAGGCCGCGTGGATCTCGCCCAGCACCGAACGGCTCAGACCCGGGTTCTCCACCCCGTCTTCCACGCTGAGCCTTCGCGGTGCGCGCGGACGACCCGCCGAACAGCTTCTTGAGGCGCAGATAGACGGCGGATGCTTCGCTCGGATGCTCACTCATCCGCGACCACCTCCCCCGCCTTGATCTTCACGATGGCAGCCTCGAGCACGTCTGGCACGTCCTCGAGCACGGCCGCGGTGATCAGCACCTGCTCGAAGTCGCGGACGGCACTCGCCAGGGCCCGCCGGCGCGCCGAGTCGAGCTCGGCGAACACATCGTCGAGGACGAGGACCGGGTCACCGATGACAGATTCCACACGAAGCAGTTGCGCAGAGGCGAGGCGCAGCCCCAGGGCGAACGACCAGGACTCCCCATGGCTCGCGTACCCCTTCGCCGGCAGTTCGTTCAACTCGAAGAGCAGATCGTCGCGGTGCGGCCCGACGAGGGTGAGCCCTCGCTCGAGTTCCTTCCGTCGCACGCCCGCGAGCGCCGCGCGGAACGCGTCAGCCGTCTCGATCCGCCCGATCGTCGAGGAGGCACCGGAGCCGCCGTCTCGAAACGATCCCGATGAAGCATCCCCGTCATCATCGTCACTCGCGGCCCCATAGATACTGAGCCGCTGCAACACACGGGGCTGCTGGTCGACGCCGGCCACGGCCTGGTACGCCGCACGAAGCGGCTCGGCCAACTCGCCGACGAGCGCCTCGCGCCGGTCGATGAGCTCGCTGCCGAGTTCGACCAGTCGCTCGTCCCAGATGTCGAGCGTTGAAAGCTGCGACTCCTTCATGCGCTGCGCACGCGCCGATTTGAGCAGGGAGTTCCGCTGCGTGACGATCCGCGCGTAGTCCGCCTGCACGCCGGCCAGGCGCGGCGATCGCTGCACGAGCAGCTCGTCGATGAAACGGCGCCGGGTGGACGGCTCGCCGCGCACCAGTGCGAGATCCTCAGGAGCGAACAGCACGCTCGAGAAATACCGCGGCAGTTCTCGGGTGCGCACGGCGGCGCGGTTCACCTGGGCGCGATTCGCCGCACCGCGATTCAGCTGCACTTCGACGAGGAGCTCGCGGTCGATATGGCGGAGCAGGGCACGGATGACTGCGGCATCCGTGCCCGCTCTGATCATCGCGCTGTCGACCGAGGTCCGATGCGACCCGAGCGTCGCGAGGTAGCCGAGCGATTCGACGAGATTGGTCTTGCCCTGCCCGTTCGGGCCGACGAAGACCGTCACCCCGGGTTCGAGATCGAGCTCGGCCTCTCGGTAGTTGCGGAAGTCGGCAAGAGAGAGATGTTTCACGTGCAACGCACGGAACCTCTTCCTCTTAGTCGACGGCCTTGACTGCGTGGCCGCCGAACTGGTTGCGCAACGCGGCGACGGCCTTCATCGCCGGCGAGTCCTCCTGGCGGGAGACGAAGCGAGCGAAGATCGACGCCGAGATCGTCGGAAGCGGCACCGCATTGTTGATGCCCTCTTCGACGGTCCAGCGACCCTCGCCGGAATCCTGCACGTAGCCCTCGATGTTCTGGAACTCAGGGTCCGCCTCGAGAGCGCGCACCAGCAGATCGAGCAGCCATGAGCGCACGACGGTGCCGCGCTGCCAGGCCTTGAAGGTGCCGGTGACGTCCTTGATGATGTCCTTGCGGGTGTCGAGCAGCTCGTAGCCCTCTGCATAGGCCTGCATGAGCGCGTACTCGATGCCGTTGTGCACCATCTTGGCGTAGTGGCCGGCGCCGACCTCGCCCACGTGCACGAAGCCCTCGTCGCGAGGCCCCTCCGGGCGCAGCGCGTCGAAGACCGGCATAACGCGCTCGACCTGTGCCTGCGAGCCCCCGACCATCAGACCGTAGCCGTTCTCCAATCCCCAGACGCCGCCGGAGACTCCGGCGTCCATGTAGTCGATGCCCTTACCGGCCAGCTGCTCGGAGTGACGGAAGTCATCCGTGAACTTCGAGTTGCCGCCGTCGATGATCAGGTCGCCTTTTTCGAGCAGACCCTCGAGATCATTCACGACCGAGTCGGTGATCTTCCCAGCGGGGACCATGATCCAGACGGTGCGCGGAGCAGGCAGCGCGTTGACGAGGTCGGCGAGAGTCGCGACGTCGGAGACGGCAGGGTTGGTGTCGTAGCCGGTGACCTCGACTCCGTTCTTCTCGAGTCGGGCACGCATGTTGTTGCCCATCTTGCCGAGGCCGACGAGACCGATGTGCATTGGTGGTCCTTCTTTAGTTCGACTAGCGCAGCAGAAGATTCGGCTGCAGCAGGTACTTGTACGTGTCGCTTCCGGCCTGTTCCCTGCTGGTCTGGCTCGTGATGAGCACCGGGCCGGGCTTGTTGGGGTTCTCGGTCTTGGTGAACGAGATGCGCACGAACTCCGAGTGCACCGAGCTCAGACCGTCCAGCAGGAACTGGGGCTTGAGCGAGACGACGGTGTCCTGCCCAGTCAGGAGGGCGTCGATGCTCTCCGAGGCCTGCGCCTGCTCGGAGCCGATGGCTTCGAGCGTCAGGCCCTCTGACGTGAAGGTGAAGCGCAACGCGGCTTCGCGCTCGAGGACGATCTGCACGCGGCGGGTCGCCTCGATCAGCTCTGCCGTGTTGAGCACTGCGTAGTTGTCGACGGATTCCGGGAAGAGGCGCTTCACAGGGGGGAAGTTGCCCTTGATGAGCAGCGACGTCACCGTCTTCTTCTCGGCGGTGAACGCGATCAGCTCGCGCTCGTCGTTGTTCTGGATCGCGACCGAGATGTTGCCGGCGTGGCCGAGCGTCTTGCCGATCTCCTGCAGGGTGCGCGCGGGTACGAGGGCGCTCGCCTGCTCGACACCGCCCGACGAGCCATCCCAATCGATCTCGCGCACTGCGACGCGGTAGCGGTCGGTCGCCACAAGGCTGAGTGCGTTCTCGGCGATCTCGAGCTGCACACCGGTGATGACAGGGGTCACGTCGTCGCGCGACGCGGCGACGCCGACCTGGGCGACGGCCTCTGCGAAGGCGTCAGCAGGAACGACGCCGCTGAACTTCTCGATCTGCGGCAGGGTCGGATACTCCTCGACCGGCATCGAGAGCAGCGTGAAGTGCGAGGAGCCGCAGCTGACCGCGATCTTCCCCTCGTCCGTGGAGAACTGGACCGGAGCGTTGGGCAGGCGCGACACGATGTCGGCGAGCAGCCGGCCGGAGACCAGGATCGTGCCCGCTTCGGTGACCTCCGCGTCGATCTCGGTCTGCGACGAGACCTCGTAGTCGAACGACGACAGTGAGATGCCCGCATCGGTGGTCCTGATCAGGATGCCGGAGAGGATCGGCAGGGTCGTGCGCTGGGGCAGGAGCTTGACAGCGAAAGAGACGGCATCGCTCAGAACGTCGCGATTGGCCTGAAATCGCAAAACACACCCCTGGTAAGTCGACGGACGGAAGTCGTCACCATGCTAGCGCCGCAAGGGAACGGCGCCGAAAAGGTGTGATTCGTCGGCAACGGCCGCACAAGGTTGTGGAACGAGTGCCTTACAAGGATTTCCGTTAAAGGTCTTAACGGATGTGGAGAGTGTGGATAACTCGCGCGATCCCTGTCGAGGCGCGGGAACTACATTCCTGTCAGTTGTGAATGCGATGTGGTGAGTCGCTGCGCCGCAGAATGACTGGCATCGCCGGCGGAGCGTGTGATTCACAAGAATCCGCCCGTCCCCCACATCGTCCGGCCTGTTATGCCTTAACACTCCACAAGTTATCCACAGTGTGAAAAGGCGCGGTCGGAAGGCAGGTCGCGCAAGTCCTCACTGCGGGGGGCGCGGAATGGCCCTAACGCGACGAACGCTGCTTGATGCGGCTGGTCAGCTCGGTGACCTGGTTGTAGATCGAGCGGCGCTCCTTCATGAGCTCGCTGATCTTCTTGTTCGCGTACATCACGGTGGTGTGGTCGCGGTTGCCGAAGAGCTGCCCGATCTTCGGCAGCGAAAGGTTGGTGAGCTCGCGGCACAGGTACATCGCGATCTGCCTGGCAGTTGCGATCGCCTGGGAGCGGGACGAGCCGTAGAGGTCGTCGACCGACAGCTTGAAGTAGTCCGCGGTCGACGTGATGATGTCGACGGGCGCGATGATGTTGTCGTCGTCGAGGGTGATGAGGTCCTTCAGCACCGTCTGCACGAGCGACATGTCGACGGGAGTGCGGTTGAGGCTCGCGAACGCGGTGACGCGAATCAGCGTCCCCTCGAGCTCGCGGATGTTGCTCGACACCTTCGTCGCCATGAACTCGAGGATGTCATCGGGCACCATGACCTTCTCGCTCTGCGCCTTCTTGCGCAGGATCGCGATGCGGGTCTCGAGGTCTGGGGCCTGCACATCGGTGATGAGACCCCACTCGAAGCGCGAGCGCATGCGATCCTCGAAGCCGGTCAGGTGCTTCGGAGGCAGGTCCGAGGTGATGACGACCTGCTTGTTGTGGTCGTGCAGCGTGTTGAAGGTGTGGAAGAACGCCTCCTGCGTCTCCACCGCGCGCTGCAGGAACTGGATGTCGTCGATCAGCAGGATGTCGATGTTGCGGTAGCGCGCCTGGAAGCTCGCGCCCCGGTTGTTCTGGATCGAGTTGATGAAGTCGTTCGTGAACTCCTCTGAACTCACGTAGCGCACGCGGATGCCTGGGTAGAGGCTCATCGCGTAGTGGCCGATCGAGTGCAGCAGGTGCGTCTTGCCGAGACCCGAGTCGCCGTAGATGAACAGCGGGTTGTAGGCCTTCGCCGGCGCCTCGGCCACGGCGACCGCGGCCGCATGGGCGAAGCGGTTCGACTGCCCGATGACGAAGTTGTCGAAGCTGTACTTGGGGTTGAGCCGGGTGTCCGTCGCACGCGGAGCGACGGTGACCTCGACGGATGCCTGCGCAGGCGGCGCGGCGGCGGCCGACACGTCCGCGTAGACGTTCGCCGTGGCGGCTTCGGGCTGATGAACAGCCTGTGCGGCGGTCTGCAGGATCTCCTGCTCGATCTCGGGGTTCACGACGATGGCGAAGGTGGAGACCTGGAGGGAGGAGTCGAGCCCGCCGATCGCGGACAGCAGCGGCATCCGGCTGCGCTGCTCGATCATGCCGCGCGTGAACTCGTTCGGCACCTCCAGATAGAAGGTGCCGGCCATGATGCCCTTCGGCTCGACCAGGCTGAGGAAACCGTACAGCTGCGGCGTGACGCGCTCGTCGTTCTCAAGGGTGGCGAGGATGGAGCCCCACGCCTCACCGAGCGCAGCATCACCGTCAGTCATGAGTGTCCCCACGTTCCCCTGTAGTTATTCACACCGTTATCCACCTCAGCGTCGCAATAAAACACACGGCCCGTCGGACTGACCGGACGGGCCTGGGGATAACTGTGAGTGCCACGGTAGTGAACGAGAGGCCTGTGGACAAATCCCTAACGGGGCATAGAACGATGTGGTGTCGGCGTGTCTTGTGTGGCAGTTCGGGAATGTGTCGGCAGGATGGTTCGTTCGAGTCGGCTGTGACCATGGCCGCTCAGTTTGAACTACACGTCTGTGGCCCGTACAGTTAATTGGTTGACTGCAGCCGGTCGTTTCGGCTGCTCCCCTTTCCTGAGGCCTTCGTCGAGTTCGACGTCGTGGCCGCTGTATCGATCGAGAGACGAACCATGACGAAGCGTACCTTCCAGCCGAACAACCGCCGCCGCGCCAAGGTGCACGGCTTCCGCCTCCGTATGCGCACTCGCGCTGGCCGCGCCATCCTCGCCGCTCGCCGCCGCAAGGGCCGCAGCGAGCTCTCCGCGTAGCACCTCACTCGCGGTGCTCGCCAAGGCCAACCGCATCGTCGGGGCGAACGACTACAGGGCAGTGGTGCGGCGCGGGACCAGGTTCCCCGCACCTCACACCCTGGCGTACGTGCGCATCACCCCCGGCGGTGAGGGCAAGCGCTTCGGTTTCATCGTGGGCAAGTCTGTCGGCTCGGCGCCGGTCAGGAACACTGTGCGACGCAGGTTGAAGGCAGCAGCCTTCGAGCTGCTCCCCGAGGTTCCGGCCGGCGCCGACGTCGTGATCAGGGCCCTGCCAGCCGCCGCGCAGGCACCCTGGTCTACTCTCCATCTCGAGATCTCCCAAGCCATCCACAGGGCAGGAACCCGATGACCACCGCGCACGCATCAGGCATCGCGCACCCCTCCGCCGCGACCGCGCTGCAGGTCGCCCGAACGGCTCTTCTGATCCCCCGCAACATCGTCGTTGCGCTACTGCGCGGCTACCGCGCGCTGATCTCCCCTCTGTACGGCGACGTCTGCCGCTACTACCCGTCGTGCTCGGCTTACGCGCTGGGCGCCGTGCAGGGACACGGTGTGGTCAAGGGCGGATTCCTCGCCGCGCGTCGAGTCGCACGCTGCCACCCCTGGGCCGCGGGCGGCGTCGATGACGTGCCCGAGTCGCACTCCGATCACTTCCACGTTGGGCGCTTCGGCTTCGTCGTCGCATCCGATGTGCACTCCGGCCAAGGAAAGGGCTGACCCCACCGAGATGAACCTCGAATCTCTTTATCTGACCGTCCTCTGGCCGATTCGCTGGCTGGTCGAGCTCGTCATGGTCGCCTGGCACTGGATCTTCTCCAACATCGGAATGGATCCGAATAGTGGCCTGACCTGGGTTCTTTCCATTGTCGGCCTCGTCGTCGTCGTTCGTGCGGCCCTCATCCCGGTCTTCGTGCGGCAGATCAAGAATCAGCGCAAGATGCTCGAGGTCGCGCCCCAGATCAAGAAGATCCAGGACAAGTACAAAGGCAAGCGCGACCAGCTCTCTCGCGAGGCGATGAGCCGCGAGATGATGGCGTTCTACAAGGAGAGCGGCACCAATCCGCTGTCATCCTGTATCCCCCTGCTGATCCAGATCCCGATCTTCGGTGGTCTGTTCGCGGTGCTTAACAACGCCTCGCAGGGTCACAACGGCATCGGCGCGATGAACGAGACGTTGTCGCGATCGTTCGGCCAGGCGTCGCTCTTCGGCTTCGCACCGCTGCACGACAGCTTCCAGAGCGCCATGAACCACGCCGGTGGCCCGGTCGTCCCGGTGATGATCGTCGCGGCGATCATGGTCGCGCTGATGGTGGCTTCGCAGTTCTACACGCAGCTGCAGATCATGTCGAAGAACATCTCGGACGAGACGAAGAACAGCCCGCAGTTCCGTCAGCAGCGCACGCTGATGTACTTCCTGCCGTTCATCTTCCTGTTCTCCGGCTTCGCATTCCCGCTGGGCGTCATGTTCTACTGGCTGACCACCAACATCTGGACGATGGTGCAGCAGTTCCTCGTCATCCGCTCGATGCCCACGCCGGGCAGCGAAGCGGCCCGCGCCCGTGAGGAGCGGCTGGCGAAGCGTCGCGACGCGATGATCGCGGCGGGGAAGCTGCAGGTGGCAGAGCCGGCCGTCGAAGGCGGCGAGGCTGTGGTGACCCGCGTCAACACCCAACGCCAGCAGCCGGTGAGCAACAGGCGGAAGAAGAAGCGCCGCTAGGCGTACGAATACGAAGATGGATGCCATGAGCGAGACCACCTCCCCCGAGACCGAGCACCAGGAAGTCCTTGTCACCGTCGATGAGGGCGACCTTGCGGCCGACTACATCGAGGAACTGCTCGACATCGCTGACCTGGACGGCGATCTCGAGATCGACGTGCGCAATGGGCGCACGTATCTGACCGTCACCGCCGGCGAGGGCGGCAACCTCGGGCGGCTTTCCCAGCAGGACGTCGTGCGCTCGCTGCAGGAGCTGACGCGGCTCGCGGTTCAGAATCAGACCGGCGAGTTCTCACGCCTCATCCTCGATATCGGCGGCTCGCGCGACGCGCGTCAGCAGGAGCTCACCGCACTCGTCGACGGGGCTGTCGCCCGTATCGAGGGTGGCGCGTCGAAAGCCGCTCTTCCCCCGATGTCGTCGTACGAGCGCAAGCTCGTCCATGACCTCGTGGCTGAGCGCGGCTTCGTGTCGGAGTCGCACGGCGAGGGTGCCGATCGCCATACGGTGATAGCCCGCGCATAGCGTTTCACGTGAAACAGTTCCGGTCATCGAGGAGTGCGAAGCGCATCTCGAAGCGGCCGCAGCGAGGTGCTGAGATCGTTTCGAGACACGCGCTTCGCGAACTCCTCAACGATCGGAAGCCCCTTGTCCACTGAAGTCGAGCCCGAGCCGGCCGCGGCCGCCGAGATCTTCGGCGACCGCATCGCATTGGCACGGCAGTTCACGGACGCCCTTGCCGAGCATGGTGAGGAGCGCGGACTGATCGGGCCCCTCGAACTGCCGCGGCTGTGGACGCGACACATCCTGAACTGCGCGGTCGTCGCGCCCTTGCTGCGCCCAGGCAAGGTCGGCGATGTCGGGAGCGGCGCGGGTCTGCCGGGCCTCGTGCTCGCGATCGCACGCCCGGATGTCGCATTCACGCTCATCGAGCCGATGGAGCGCCGTGTCACCTGGTTGAACGAGCAGGTTGCCGAGTTGGGTCTCGACAATGTCGAGATTCTGCGTGCGCGAGCAGAGGAGGCGCCGCGCTACGGGTTCGACCAGGTGACCGCCCGCGCCGTGAGCGCATTCCGCAAGCTGGTGCCCATCACGGCCCCCCTCCTCCGGCTCGGCGGCGAGCTGGTGTTCCTCAAGGGGGCGGGGGCCCAGGCCGAGATCGACGCGGCGAGCAAGGAGCTTCGCAAGCATCGCGTCCATGACGTCGAGGTGATCGTGCTCGGTGAGGGCGTGCTCGCAGAGGTGACCCGGGTGATCCGGGCTACAGTGAACTAGACCTCCTCCACGCCGACCGCCGATCCGAGAAGGACCCCCGTTTCACGTGAAACACCCCGAGCAGGACCAGCCCGACGTCGCCGCTCCCCCGCTGTTGCGAGAGCTGACTGACATGACGCGGCGGCGCATGGTGGCCGAGCAGCAGGTCCTCCCCCTTCCCTCGCGCACGCGCATTTTCACGATCTCCAACCAGAAGGGCGGGGTGGGCAAGACCACGACCGTCGTCAATCTGGCGTCGGCGCTCGCGAAGTACGGCGCCCGGGTGCTGGTGATCGATCTGGACCCGCAGGGCAACGCCTCGACTGCCGTCGGCGTCGAGCACCGTGAGGGCACGCCGAGCGTTTACGACGTGGTCGTCGGCGAGACGCCGATGGAAGACGTCATCCAGCAGAGCCCTGAGTCCGACGGGCTGTTCTGCATCCCCGCCACGATCGACCTCGCCGGCGCGGAGATCGAGCTCGTGTCGATGGTGGCGCGCGAGCAGCGGCTGGGTCGCGCTCTGCAGGAGTTCCTCGAGACGGCGGACTTCGACTACGTCTTCATCGACTGCCCGCCGTCGCTCGGGCTGCTCACGATCAATGCGTTCGTGGCCGCCAATGAAGTCCTGATCCCGATCCAATGCGAGTACTACGCGCTCGAGGGCCTCAGTCAGCTGCTCAAGAACATCAAGCTCATCGAGAAGCACCTCAACCCGAAGCTGAAGCTCTCGACGATCCTGCTCACCATGTACGACTCCCGGACGAACCTGGCGCATCAGGTCGCCGAAGACGTCCGGGAGCATTTCCCGAAGGAGACGCTGGCGACGGTCATCCCCCGCTCCGTCCGCATCTCAGAGGCCCCCAGCTACGGCCAGAGTGTGATCGCCTACGACTACGGCTCGTCCGGGTCGCTCGCGTACCTCGAGGCCGCCGTCGAAATCGCACGTAGAGGAGTACCCCGGTAATGGCGAAGCGCACAGGACTCGGCCGAGGAATCGGCGCCCTGATCCCGACTGCGCCCGCTGACTCAGGCGCGCGCCCCGCCGATGTCTTCTTCTCATCGACGGATGCCGCACCCACCGCGACGATCGACGCCGATGCTTCTGAGCTGGTCGCGGTTCCCGGGGCCCACCTGGCCAGCCTCTCCCCTGCGGACATCGTCCCGAACGCCAATCAGCCGCGCACCGAGTTCGACCAGGAGCTTCTGGACGAGCTGATCGCCTCGATCCGCGAGGTCGGCGTGCTGCAGCCGATCGTGGTGCGCCCGCTCAAGACGGAGGACGGGCGGCGTCCTTCAGGGCAGTACGAGCTGATCATGGGCGAGCGCCGCCTGCGTGCGACGAAGGCGCTCGGGCTCGACACCATCCCGGCGGTCGTCAAGGACACGCAGGACGAGCACATGCTGCGCGACGCCCTGCTCGAAAACCTGCACCGCGCTCAGCTCAACCCGCTGGAAGAGGCCTCCGCGTATCAGCAGCTGTTGTCGGACTTCGGCATCACGCAGGAAGAGCTCGCAGGCCGGATCGGCCGCTCACGACCCCAGATCTCCAATACCCTGCGCCTGCTGAAACTGCCGGCGCCGGTGCAGTCCAAGGTCGCCGCCGGGGTACTGTCGGCCGGGCATGCCCGCGCGATCCTCGCGGCGGGCGAGGTCGAGGCGATGGTCCGGCTCGCGGACAAGATCGTCAATGAGGACCTGTCTGTTCGCCAGGCCGAGGCGGTCGTCAGCAAGACGCCGAAGCTTGAGCGGACCAAGCCCACGGCGGGGCGGCACAAGGGCCACCTCGACGACGTCGCCGATCGGCTCGGCGACCGTCTCAACACCCGGGTGAAGATCGCGCTGTCGGCGCGCAAGGGTCAGATCACGATCGACTTCGCGACGATTCAGGACCTCAACCGCATCCTCACAGAGCTCGGCGAGACCGGCTACGCGTCCTGACCGCCGGAACGAGCGAAGCGAGTATCGGCCTCAAGCCGTTTCACGTGAAACTACACGTTCGTAACTAGCGCGAAAGCAGCTGCGCGTCGAAGTCCCTGATCGCCTGCTCGGCGAGGCCGACGTACACAGCGCCCAGGTCGAAGCCGGCCGCCTGGATCGCGAGCGGCACGAGGGACGTCTCCGTGAGGCCGGGGAGCACGTTGGCCTCGAGGAACCATGGCGTTCCCTCGGCGTCGACGATGAGGTCGACGCGGGAGATGTGGCGCAAGCCGAGAGCGTTGTGGGCGTCCACGGCGACCCGGGCGGCGCGCTCGGCGACCTCCGGGCTCAACCGCGCCGGCGTGAAGAAGTGGGTCTCCCCCGCGTTGTATCGGGCCTCGAACGAGTAGACGCCATGGTTGGGGGCGATCTCGACCGCGGGCAGCGCCTGCGGACCGTCGCCGAGGTCGAGCACGGTGACCGCGATCTCGGTGCCGACGATCTTGCGTTCGAGCAGTGCGACGTCGGCGTAGGTGTAGGCCGTGACCATCGCGCGCGGCAACTCGGCTTCGTCGTCGACGATCGTCACTCCCTGGGCGCTGCCGCCCTGCGACGGCTTCACGACGAGCGGGGCGCCGAGATAGTCGCGCAGCGTGCTCAGTACGGCGTTCGCGCCGAGCTCACGGAAGGTCTCGCGCGGCAGCGTCACAGACTGCGGGGTGCGCACGCCGCCGCGGGCGACGACCGTCTTGGCGATCGGCTTGAGCCATGCGACGCGGGCCGCCTCGGGCTCGGCGCCGACGTACGGCACCCCAGATGCTGCCAGCAGCGCGCGCAGCGCGCCGTTCTCGCCGCTGGCCCCATGCAGAGCCGGCCACACCACATCGGGCCGCTCGGTGCGCAGATAGGCGAGCAACTCGGCGTCCGGCTCGCGCATGGTGACGCGGTGACCGTGCGCCTGCAGCCCGTCGGCGACGCGACGTCCGCTGCGCAGCGACACGTCGCGCTCGTGCGAGATTCCGCCGGCGAGGACCAGCACATTGAGGCGTTCAAAACCGGGCATGATCAGGGCCTTTTCTTGAAATCGGCGCGCCGGGGGTCAGCGCAGGTCGCTGGGCGGGAACGCACCGCGAGACATCCGCAACTGACTCAGATCGCCGGTTCCGGCGAAGGTCTCGAGAAGGTCGAGCTCACCGCTGACGACGTTGGCGAGCCGACGGATGCCGACGCGGATCTGCTCGGGCGTCGGGTAGCAGAAGGACAGGCGGATGTTCTGACGCCCGTTGCCGTCGGCGTAGAAGGCGGTGCCCGGGGTGTAGGCGACGAGTTCCTTCACGGCACGCGGCAGCATGGCTTTCGAGTCGAGCGACTCGGGCAGCGTCAGCCAGACGTAGAAGCCGCCGTTCGGGTTCGTCCACGACAGCTCGGGCAGATGCTCCTGCAGAGCGGAGAGCATCGCCTCCTTCCGTTCGCGGTAGACGCCGCGGAAGGTGTCGATCTGGCCGCGCCAGTCGGCCTGCGACAGGTACTCGGAGACGACCAGCTGGGTGAACGACGACGGCGAGAGCACGGCGGCCTCGTTGGCGAGGATCAGCTTCTCGCGGATGGCGTGCGGCGCAAGCGCCCAGCCGAGGCGGAAGCCCGGCGCGAGCGTCTTCGAGAAGGTGCCGAGGTAGACGACGCCGTCTTCTTCGATCGATCGCATCGCTGCAGGCGGGCGATCGCCGAAGTACAGCAGCCCGTAGGGGTTGTCCTCGAGCACAAGAACCCCCTCGCTCTTGCAGATCTCGAGGATCTCGAGGCGCCGCTCCCATGTGAGCGTCACGCCGGCCGGGTTGTGGAAGGTGGGGATCGTGTAGAGGAACTTGATGCGCCGACCGGCCGCCTTGAGGCGGGCGATGTGCTCGCGCAGCGCGCCGGGGATGAGCCCGTGCTCGTCCATCGGGACGTGGTCCACATCGGCCTGGTACGAGTTGAAGATCACCATCGCGGTGACGTAGCTGGGGCCTTCGGCGATCACGACGTCGCCCGGATCGATGAAGAGCTTGCTGAACAGCTCGAGGGCGTGCTGGGAGCCGGTCGTGACGACCACGTCGTCGGCTGAGCCGCTGATGCCCTCGAGAGCCATCACCTCGAGGATCTGCTCGCGCAGCGCCGGAACGCCCTGGCCGGAGCCGTACTGCAGGGCGACGGGGCCGCGCTCGGCCATCACCTTGTCCATCGCCCCGGTGACGAGCTCCTGGGGAAGCGCCGAGACGTACGGCATGCCGCCGGCGAGCGAGACCACCTCGGGCCTCGACGCGACGGCGAAGAGAGCTCGGACCTCACTGGCTGCCAGGCCGGCCGTGCGGGCGGCGTAGGAGTCGTACCAGGGGTCCAGGTTGTTGCCCTGTGCGGGCGAGCTCTCGATCACGTGTGTGCGTCCAATCTCGACGATTGCACAATCGTAACCAGCGCCCACATGTGGAATGGCCCCGTTCCGATGGGAACGGGGCCATTCATGCCTGATTGGCTATGCGAATCCGGCGAGCTACGCGAGGAACTCGGCGAGGTCGTGCTCGAGAGCCGGCTTCGGCTTGGCGCCGATGACGGTCTTCTTGACCTCACCCGCCTGGTAGACCTTCATCGCCGGGATCGACGTGATCTGGTACTTGGCCGCCGTGGCGGGGTTCTCGTCCACGTTGAGCTTCACGATCTCGATCTTGTCGGCGTGCTCAGAGGCGATCTGGTCGAGGATCGGCGAGACCGCGCGACACGGCCCGCACCACTCTGCCCAGAAGTCGACCAGCACGGTCTTCTCGGAGTTCAGGACGTCGGCCTCGAACGAGGCGTCGGTCACAGCCTTTGCAGCGGACATTTGGTATCTCTCCTTTTAGGGGTGGTCTAGTTGGCGGGCGCGAAGACGGCGTCGACGGATGCCTCGGCCTGATCGAGCTCTGCAAGATAGTGCTCCGCGTCGAGCGCGGCGACGGTGCCCGATGCGGCGGCGGTGACAGCCTGACGATACGTCGGGTCGATCACGTCGCCCGCGGCGAACACGCCGGGAAGGTTGGTCCTGGACGAGCGGCCGTCGACGGCGATCGTTCCTGCGGGGGTCAGCTTGAGCTGGCCGTGGAACAGGTGCACGCGCGGGTCGTTGCCGATCGCGATGAACAGGCCGTCGAGCGCGAGCTCACTCTCGGTGCCGTCGACGGTGTCACGCAGCGTGACGCCGGTCACGGCCTCGCTGCCGCTGATCGCGACGACCTCCTTGTTCCACGCGAACTCGATCTTCTCGTTCGCGAACGCGCGCTCCTGCATGATCTTCGAGGCCCGCAGCGTGTCCTTGCGGTGGATGACCGTCACCTTGTCGGCGAAGCGGGTGAGGAACGTCGCCTCTTCCATCGCGGAGTCGCCGCCGCCGACCACGGCGATGTTCTTCTGGCGGAAGAAGAAGCCGTCGCAGGTCGCGCACCACGAGACCCCGTGGCCCGAGAGACGCTCTTCGTCGTCGAGGCCCAGGCGGCGGTACGCAGACCCGGTCGCGACGATCACGGTGCGAGCCTCGTGGGTCTCGCCCGAGCCGAGCACGACGCGCTTGGTCTCGCCGGCCAGCTCGACGGCGACCACGTCGTCATAGACGACCTCGGCGCCGAAGCGCTCTGCCTGCTCCTGCATCTTGATCATGAGGTCGGGCCCCATGACGCCCTCGGGGAACCCGGGGAAGTTCTCGACCTCTGTGGTCTTGGTGAGCTCGCCGCCCGCCTCGACGCTGGAGGCGATGACGAGCGGCTTCAGCTCGGCACGCGCCGCATAGATCGCGGAGGTGTAGCCGGCGGGGCCGGACCCGATGATGATGACGTCGCGGACGCCGTTCTCAGTCAAGTCGTTCATAAATACCGCGTAACTCCCTGAACTTGCGCACCCGCGATGAAGGCAGGCGCTTGAAGGTAGAACACATAGTAGGTCGAGTTATTCCGCTCGCTGAGAACGCGCCAGGCGTCGGCGCAGGCCGGCGAGGGCATCCATCAATTCGGGCGTGCGCAGGCCGCGCAGGACGAGAATGTATGCCGCAAGCATGACGGCGCCGACGATGACCATCGACACGATCGCGCTGAGCGCCGTCGCGACGGAGAATCCGCCGTGTCCGCCGAGCTGATTGACGCCGTAGAGGGCGATCAGGCCCAGCACGGTCGCCACGAGCGACCCCAGGAAGCCCTGCACGATCGACCGGAACACGCCGCCGAGATGCAGGCCGTGCAGGCGGCGGCGCAGGAACACCATCGAAAGAGCGGTCTGCACGGTTCCTGCGAACGACACGGTGATCGCGATGCCCGGGGCGCGGAAGTCGGGCTCGAGGTGGAGGCAGGCCACGAGGCCGAGCACCACGATCGCCGACTGGATCAGTGTGTAGATGAACGGCGACCGCGTGTCGCCGAGGGAGTACAGCGCGCGGAGGGTGACGAAGCCGACGACGGAGGGGACCAGGCCGATGACGAAGCCGATCAGCACGACGCCGAACGGCTGATAGTCGGTCGTGAAGACGCGCGAGAACGAGAACGACGTCACGATCAGCACCGCGGCGCAGATGGAGATGAGGAGCACGATCTGGCGCACTGCGGACGAGTAGTCGGTGCGGAACGACTCGAAGTCCCCGTCGCGGGCGTGCTCGGACATGCGCGTGAAGTACGCGGTGACCACCGAGACGGCGATGATCGAGAACGGCAGCATGAAGATCAACCAGGTCGTCGCGATGCCCTGCGGGCCGGCGCGGTGCGGGCCCGAGGCCGTGTTGGCGACGAAGGTCTGGAAGATGCCGGCGAGCTGGGTGCACACGAGCATCGCGAAGGTCCAGCCGGCCGCCTTGCCGACCGTGCGCAGCTCCATTCCGCGCCAGCCGAAGTCGAAGCGGAACCGCAGGCCGATGCGGCGCCAGAACGCGAACAGCACGAGCGCCTGAGCCACGATGCCGAGCGTCGAGCCGCCCGCGAGGATGAAGATCTTGAGGGCCGGCCAGTCGCCGACGGTGTGCACCGGCTGCACGCCGAACATCACGAGGAACAGCACGAGCGAGATGATCGAGATGATGTTGTTGAGCACGGGCGCCCACGTGAACGGGCCGAAGGAGTTGCGGGCGTTGAGCACCTCGCCGAGCAGCGAGTAGAGGCCGTAGAAGAACACCTGGGGCATCGACCAGAGCGCGAAGGCGATCGCCAGATCCATCACGCCCGGCCGCACGCCGAAGAGCGTCATGAGCTGCGGCGACAGCGCCGTCGCGATCGCGGTCAGCACACCGAACACGACCATGCCCAGCGTGATGAGCTTGTTGATGTAGGCCTGCCCGCCGTCGCGGTGCTTCGCGGCGCGCACGAGTTGCGGGATCAGCACGGCGTTCAGCACGCCCTGGCTGATGATCGCGTAGATCGTGTTCGGCGCGCTGTTCGCGGTCTGGAAGGCGTCGGTGATGAGGCCGGTGCCGCCGATCGCCTGCAGCAGCAGCCACTGCCTGCCGAAGCCGAGCAGACGGGAAACCAGCGTGCCGCTCGCGAGCAGCGTGGTGGCGCGGCCGATGCTAGCCACGCGGAGCCTCGTGGGCGGATCCGTCGGCCGCGGCATCCGTCGTCGCCTCGCCGGCATCGCCGTCGGGCTCGGTCTTGGCCTCACCCTTCTCGCGCCGCCGGCGCTGGATCGTGCGGAACAGGCCGAAGCCGAAGAACCCGACCACGATGACGCCGAAGACGATCGCGCCGATGCCCTCCCAGTCGGCGTGCACGTCGAGCTCTGCGTTGTGCGAGTCGCCGATGGGCACGTCTGTCTTGCTGTAGAGCTGCAGGTGGAGCCGGACCGTGCCATTGCTCAGTTGTGCCCTGACGGGGACCAGCACCTTCGCGCTGGAGCCGGCGGCGATCGTCTTGACGGTGTCCGACTCGACCTCGAGGCGCGCCGACGACGGCGTCGCCCGCAGCACGACGTCGACCGGGTGGGTGAGCTTGTTGGTGACCGTGATCGGAATGAGTGCCTGGCGGGATGCCTGGCGGATCGACTCCGGGGCCATGATCTGCACCCCGGTGACGTTCGCGTGCATGGCGGACAGCTGCTTGCTGACGGCGGTGTTCCACGCGTTGGAGCCGACCCAGCCGACGGAGAACAGCTGCAGCAGTCGCGCGCGCACGTCACCGGTGAGCAGCACCGGGTTCGACAGGACCGAGGAGAACGAGGCGATGTTGACGGCGTCGGCCGTGCCGCCCGTGCGCGGCTCGCCGGCAAGGTCGAGCAGGGCCTGCACCCGCTGAATGCGGTCCTCGGCGTTGCGCTGGTCGACCAGGGCGAGTCCCGCCGTCGGCGCCGACGCCTGCGCGTCCTGCAGGGATGCCGGGCGGGTGAACGCCGACCCCAGCACGGTCGCGACGGCAGCGGACGCGTATGTGACGTCGGTCGGCAGGCTGCGGTCGAGTGAGGCCAGCACGACGCCGCCCTGAGGTGCGTTCTGAGCAGCGAGGGCGAGCTGCGCGTACAGGGCGGCGGTCGTGAGCGTCGCCGTCGTGGGATCGCTCGCGGTGGCGGCCGCCTGCAGCGCCTGACTGACCGCATCGTCGGTGACGAGCGCCGATCCGCCGCTCGTCGTGAGCGCCGCGTCGGGTGTCACGCCCAGCTTCGTCGCGTTGGTGTTCGCCGAGCTCACGATCGTCGTCGTGAGCCCTGCCGCGGCAAGCGCCGCGGTGTCGGAACCGGAGACGGTGCCGGGCGCGGGCCACGCGACGCCGTCGATCTTGTACGGGAATCCGATCAGCTCGGAGAGCGGCGGCAGCTGGGGGCCCGCGGTTGGCGAAGGGGTCGGTGTCGGTGCCGCGGTCTGTGCCGTCGCGGTGGGCTCGCCGACCGTCAGGGGGGCGTTGTTGAAGTCGCCGGCCGACATCGCGTAGGTGAAGTCGCTCGGCTGGAGCGGGGCCGCGAGCCCGGCCTGAGTCTGCACGGCGGGGTCGGCGTCGCCGTACTGCAGGGCGAAGGTCGGGTTCGCTAGGTGGGTGAGGGCGACGAACCACGCCTGCGCCGACGCGGGTGCGCTCTGTCCGAGCACGCGGATCGAGACGAGCAGCATCGGATCGATGCCGACCGTCAGCGCGGGATTGTGCTGAGCGACGCCCAGCTCGCGCGTGAGCACGCCGTCGGCAGCCGTGTACGTGGCAAGGTCCTGCGCAGACACCAGGCCCGTCGCGCCGACCGGTGCGGTGAGCGACATCACGGCCGCGACGCCGACGGTCGCGGGTGCGGCGCCGGGAACGATGAGCGTGCCTGCGCCCGTGCCGACCTCGCCCTCGGGCGTCGCGACGGTGGCGGCCAGGCCGAACACGCCGGGAGCAGAACTCGGCAGATCGACTGATGCCGCGGGAATCGTCAGCTGTGCGACGACGAGCGTTCCGCCTGCTGGGACGGCAGTCGTGACGCCCGTGCCGAGCGCGCGCAACGGGGCCTTCTGCGGATCCTGTTGGAAGTCGGCAAGGGCTGCGGGGGTGGCGATCGCGTTCGCGCCGACCGAGACG
Organism: Gryllotalpicola protaetiae; assembly: GCF_003627055.1. Taxonomy (NCBI): domain Bacteria; kingdom Bacillati; phylum Actinomycetota; class Actinomycetes; order Micrococcales; family Microbacteriaceae; genus Gryllotalpicola; species Gryllotalpicola protaetiae. The sequence goes on along the minus strand of NZ_CP032624.1, from coordinate 1,693,311 downwards.
CTGACCTGCCCGGGGTCGACGGGCTCTGTGCTCGGGTTGGCGATCACGACGGACACCTGCAGGTCGCCGCCGTCGGGAACGATGCCGCCGCCGGCTGCGTAGACCTCGACCACAGGTGCGCCGGCGGCCGTGTCGCGGTGCGCGGCATTCGCCGGCGCCAGGGGAACGGCCACGGCGGCTGAGGTGAGCAGAAGGGCTGCGGCGATCAGGAGGCTCAATGGCGCGCGTCGACCCACAGCACCTCCTTGCTCGGCATGCACGCCAGTTTATGGGGGCGCCTCATGGCGACCCTGTGACCCAGGCGGGGCGGCGGCGTGTACGGCGCCCCGCCGTGCGTGCCGGGCGGGGACCGGTGCGCGAGCGGGCAGAGCCGGGGCGGCGGCGTGTACGGCGCCCCGCCGTGCGTGCCGGGCGCGGACCGGTGCGCGAGCGGGCAGAGCCGGGGCGGCGGCGTGTACGGCGCCCCGCCGGTAGAATCCGAGGCATGCAGAGCGTGGCCGATTCTCTTTCGCGCCTGCGTTCCCTCGCCGAGTCGCCCGTCGTCGCGAAGCTGGCTGTGGCGTTCCAGCAGGCGGGTTCCGAGCTGAGCCTGGTCGGCGGCCCGGTGCGCGACGCGTTGCTCGGCCGGCCTGTGCACGATCTCGACTTCGCCTCGAACGCCCGGCCCGACGACATCCTCGCGGTCGTGAAGCCACTCGCCGAGGCGACCTGGGATGTGGGGCGCGCCTTCGGTACGATCGCCGCACGCGTCGACGGCGAGACCGTCGAGATCACCACTTATCGGGCCGACAGCTACGACGGCGAGACGCGGAAGCCGACCGTCGAGTTCGGCGACGAGCTCGAGGGCGACCTCGTGCGGCGCGACTTCACCGTGAACGCTCTTGCGCTCCGCGTGCCCGAGATCGCGCTCGTCGACCCATCCGGAGGCGTCGAGGACCTGATCGCCGGCGTGCTGCGGACGCCGGCCCCTGCGTCTGTCTCGTTCGGCGACGACCCGTTGCGTATGCTGCGTGCGGCACGCTTCGCCGCTCAGCTCGGCTTCGAGGTCGCCCCCGACACGATCGATGCCATGAGCGGCATGCGCCGCTCGCTCGACATCGTGAGCGCCGAGCGGATTCGGGACGAACTCGTCAAACTGCTGGCATCCGACACCCCGCGCCCTGGTCTCGAACTGCTCGTGCACACCGGGCTCGCCGAGCTGGTGCTGCCCGAGCTGCCCGCCCTGCAGCTCGAGATCGACGCGGAGCACCGTCACAAAGACGTCTACGAGCACTCGCTCACCGTGCTCGACCAGGCGATCGGCTACGAGCATTCGCGACACCCCGGCGCCGACCCCGACGTGACGCTGCGCCTCGCCGCCCTGATGCACGACATCGGCAAGCCCGCGACGCGCAGGCTCGAGCCGGGTGGCGCCGTCAGTTTCTACAACCACGACCTCGTCGGCGCGCGGCTCGCACGCAAGCGGCTGCGCGCCCTGCGCTTCGACAACGAGACGATCGACGCCGTCGCGCGGCTCATCGAGCTGCACCTGCGGTTCTTCGGCTACACGGACGGCGAGTGGACGGATTCCGCCGTGCGACGCTACGTGCGCGACGCGGGCGACCAGCTCGAGCGGTTGCACATCCTGACGCGCAGCGACGTGACCACCCGCAACAGGCGCAAGGCGGACCGCCTCGGCTTCGCCTACGACGACCTCGAGGCCCGCATCGCCCAACTCACCGAGCAGGAGGAGATCGATGCGATCCGGCCGGACCTCAACGGCGACGAGGTCATGACGCTGCTCGGCCTGCGGCCGGGGCCTGAGGTCGGTCGGGCGATGAGGTTCCTGATGGAGCTGCGGCTCGACGAGGGGCCGCTCGGCAGCGAAGAGGCGACGCGCAGGCTCACCGCCTGGTGGCAGGGCCAGCAGGACTGACGCGATAGCGCTCGACGGCCTCGAGCACATGATGCTGGCCGCCGGAGAGCACGTAGCCGTCATCCGTCAGCGTCAGCTGGGTTGCGTGAGCGGCGAGTGCGCGCCGCTTGACCGTGAGATCGATCGCGATCGCGACGGCGTCGGATGCCTCAGCTGGCGCCACCTCGACGAACGGCACCCCGTGGCGGGCTGCTGCGAGCTTCGCCACGACATGCGCCCACACGTGGTCGGGGTGCCCGTAGCCCCCGCCCACGTCGTAGCCGACGACGACGTCCGGCTTGAAGCGCCTCACCGCCGCGCGTCCGTCGCCCACCGCGAACCCGTTCGACGAGAACTTCTGGACGCCGACGCGGTCGGGCGCGTCGGCCGCCGCCGTCGCGCGTCCATCGGCACCCCAGGCCATTCCCGAATCAACGTAGCGGAAGCCCGGCCCGAGATAGAAAGCGCGGGCTCGCGGGCTGCCGAGGAGCACCGGTGGGTCCGCGCCGAGCTCCCGCAGAGCGCGTGCCAACTCGCCGGCGCGGTGATCCGCGAGCTCCGGGGTGCCCTCGAGCCACTTCAGCGGCCCCGGAACCACTTCGCCGCGCTCGCCACGGGTGCAGGTGACGACGCGCACCTTCACCCCGGCATCCGCGAGCAACGCGATCAGGCCGCCCGTCGTGAGCGACTCATCGTCGGGGTGCGCGTGGAAGAAGAGCGCGCGCCGCACCCCGGCGAACAACGGCGGCAGCGCCACTAGAGCACGTTCGGGTCGCCGCCGCGGCGCCCGGACGCACCCTGGTCGACCGCCCCCAGCGCGTCGAGCTCGCCCGCACTCAGCTCGAAGCCGAACACGTCGAGGTTCTCAGCCATGCGCTCGCGTCGGTTCGACTTCGGGATCACGATGTTGCCGGTCTGCAGCTGCCACCGCAGGATCGCCTGCGCAGGCGTCACCCCGTGCGCCTGCGCGACCTCGAGCAACGCGGGTGCCGACGAGATCTCGCCGCCGCCGAGGGGGTACCACGACTCGGTGGCGATGCCATGGGCGGCGTGGTACTCCTTGAGAGGCCGCTGCTGGAACTCGATGTGGAGCTCGATCTGGTTCACCGCGGGCGTCATGCCCGTCTCGCCGATGATCAGCTCGAGGTCCTCAAGGCGGTAGTTCGAGACGCCGATCGACGCGGCGAGGCCCTCGCGCTGGAGTTCGATGAGGTCCTGCCAGGCGGTGAGGGCGGTGCCGAGCTTCGGCCGCGGCCAGTGGATGAGGTAGAGGTCGACGCGGTCGAGCCCGAGCTGGTCGAGGCTGTGGCGCAGCGCGTCGGCCGCACTGCCCGAGCCGTTGTTGGGGAACTTCGTCGTCACGAACAGCTCGTCGCGCGGAATCCCGCTGCTCGCGATCGCGCGGCCGACGCCGTCTTCGTTGCGGTACATCGCCGCGGTGTCGATGTGCCGGTAGCCGACCTCGAGGGCGTCGGCGACGATGCGCGCCGTCTCGACGGGATCGACGCGGAACACGCCGAAGCCGAGCTGAGGGATGGAGGCGCCGTCGTTGAGAGCGAGCGTGGGCACGGGTGATTCGGGAGAGGCCATACGTCTAGCTAAATCGATTCGATCGTTTGCCGGTAGAGGTTGCCAAGGCGCCGCGCGGCCGACTTCCAGGAGTGGGCACGGGCGTGTGCGACGGATGCCTGTGCCATCACCGCGCGCCACGCCGGATCGCGCAGCAGCCGCTCGATCGCCGCAGCCCAGGTGCGCTCGTCGCGGCCGGGCACAAGGACGCCCGTCGCGCCTGCGCGCACCGCGTCGATCAGTCCCGGGGCGGCGGCCGCCACGACGGGAACCCCGCACGCAGCCGCCTCGAGGGTGACAAGTCCATAGGTCTCCGACCGGCTCGGCACGAGCACCAGAGCGCACCGAGCGATGCGGGCCGCGAGCTCGTCGCGCGGCAGGGCGCCCACGAAGCTCACGTCGGCGCGCAGACCACGCGCCTCGACAAGGCGCTCGAGCTCCGCGCGATACCGCTCGCTCCCCGCACCGCTCACCTCGCCCGCGATGGAGAGGTGAGGGCGGATGCCGGGCGCGAGTCTGCTGACCGCGCGGATCGCGAGGTCCTGGCCCTTGAGCGGCTGAATCCTCCCGATCACGATGACGCCGGATCGCGGTCCGGCCGCCGGCCGGAACAGCTCGGTGTCCACGCCCGGCGGAATGACCTCCACGTCGCGCGGCGACGCACCGTACGCGGCGACGACGGCGTCGCGCTCACTGCGGGTCGACGTCACGACCGCGTCGGAGCGGCGGGCAAGCATCCGCTCTGCATCGATCCTGAGCTGCGGCTCTGCCGCGTCGCCGGCCGCGAGCCGGGCGTTCTTGACGACCGCGACGGTATGCAGGCTGAGCACATGCGCCGCGCCGGTGTCGCGCGCGACCGGCAGCGCGGCACGGCCGGAGAGCCAGTAGTGCGAGTGCAGCACGTCGAAGGGCGGCAGCTCGCGCAGCGCCCGCCCGAACTCCCCCGTCACACCGGGCAGCGCCGCCTTGTCGAGAGCGGCGGGCTCGCCGGCTGTGAGGTAGCGCACGCACGCGCCGGAATCCAGCGTGTCGAGCCTTCCGACATCGGCGACGGATGCCGCACGCGTCAGCACCTCGACCCGATGGCCCGCCCGCGCGAGCTCGTCAGCCAGCGCCCGCACGACGACATTCATGCCGCCCGCATCGCCGCGCCCGGGGGTGTCGAGCGGTGAGGTGTGCAACGACACCAGCCCGATTCGCACCCGTCACCCTCCGTCCGGTATCCTATTCAGGTTGTGGTGTGCGCCATCCGGTGCCGCCCACGATGCACATACCCTCCTGCTGCAGAAAGACTGCAGCCGTTCGAGTCCAGAGGAGGTGGGTTAGTCATGCATCAGTACGAGTTGATGGTCATCCTCGATCCCGAGATCGATGAGCGCACCGTTGCTCCCAGCCTTGACAAGTTCCTCAACGTCGTTCGTAACGACAACGGGACGATCGACAAGGTCGACGTCTGGGGCCGTCGCCGTCTCGCCTACGAGATCAAGAAGCGCGCAGAGGGCATCTATGCCGTCGTCGACTTCCACGCGACCCCCGAGGCCACGGCAGAGCTGGATCGCCAGCTGAAGCTGTCGGAGGCCGTCCTGCGCACCAAGGTCCTTCGCGCTGAAGAGGCCGTGGCGCGCGTTGCCAAGGTCGAGGCCGCGAAGGCCGCCAAGGCCGCTGCCAAGACCCCGGCCGCCGAGAAGGTCGGCGCCTAGTCCCATGGCCGGCGAGACCATCATCACCGTGGTCGGCAACCTGACCAGCGACCCCGAGCTGCGTTACACGCAGAACGGGCTGGCGGTCGCCAACTTCACCATCGCTTCCACGCCGCGCAGCTTCGACCGCGCGAGCAACGAGTGGAAGGACGGTGAGGCGCTGTTCCTGCGCGCGAGCGTCTGGCGCGAGTTCGCCGAGCACGTCGCGGGTTCACTGACCAAGGGTTCCCGGGTCATCGCTACCGGGCGTCTCAAGCAGCGCAACTATCAGGACCGTGACGGCAACAACCGAGTCTCGATCGAGCTCGAGGTTGACGAGATCGGCCCATCGCTGCGCTACGCGACCGCGTCGGTGACGCGGGCGCAGTCGTCGGGCGGCCCCCGCGGCGGTTCGAACTACGGCGGCAACGGCGGCGGTGCGGAGGAGCCGTGGGCACCTGCGGCCCCGGTCGACGCGCCGGCGAACGACCCGTGGTCGACCCCGGGCGGCTACAGCGACGACACGCCCTTCTAAACACTCTTCATAAATAAGGAAATCAATCATGGCTGGAAAGTCGAGCGGCGACCGCCGCAAGCCGATCCGCAAGGGCAAGGACGGCAAGAACGCCGCCCCCGCGAAGTCCGTGACCGTCGGTGTCATCGACTACAAGGACGTCGCAACCCTGCGCAAGTTCATCTCTGAGCGCGGCAAGATCCGCGCCCGCCGCATCACCGGCGTGTCTGTTCAGGAGCAGCGTCTGATCGCCAAGGCGATCAAGAACGCCCGTGAGATGGCACTGCTCCCCTACGCCGGCGCTGGCCGCTAAGGAGGAAACCCATGTCTAAGGTCATCCTCACCCACGAAGTGTCCGGTCTCGGCTCTGCAGGTGACGTCGTCGAGGTCAAGAACGGGTACGCCCGCAACTACCTCGTTCCGCAGGGCTTCGCGACCCCGTGGACCCGCGGTGGCGAGAAGCAGGTCGAGGCCATCAAGGCCGCCCGCGCCGCCCGCGAGCACGCGAGCATCGAAGAAGCACAGGACCTGGCCGCCAAGCTCAAGGCCAACGTCGTGACGCTCACCGTCAAGGCCGGCGCTGAGGGCCGTCTGTTCGGCTCGGTGAAGCCGGCCGACGTCGCCGCCGCCGTCGAGGCCGCCGGCCTCGGTGCGGTCGACAAGCGCCGTGTCGAGCTCGTCGCCCCGATCAAGAGCACGGGCACGCACGAGGCCATTGTGAAGCTGCGTGACGACATCGTCGCCACCATCACGCTGAAGGTGGTTGCGGCCAAGTAACCGCAAGGTGCACACTGGCCGATAGCGGCGGGATCGCTCCCGTCGCTATCGCCATTTAAGGGGACGTTTTCAACAGTCTTGTGCACAGGGAAGCGCCATCGGTGGCAAACCCTCGACCCGCACTCTAAACAACTTTCTACACACAGGGTGGGGAATCGGTAATTGCTGGTCAGAGCAGATTTCTGACCCGCATATTTTTCTCCGTCCACAGTTTTCCACAGCAACCGTCCACATCCCGCGCGGCGTTTCTCACGTCTCGTCCCCAGTGTTATCAACAGGCCGTGTTGTCGCAGCGGCACCCGCTTCCCTAGGGTGGCGTGAGCCGCGCAGAGGCGGGGGCGAGAACGGATGCCATCGGGCGCCGTGGCACCACCGTCAGCCCCGATGTCGGTGGTCCCCGGCAGGGTGGGGCCGTGCGGTAGCGCGCGCACAGTGACCAAGAGGGAGACGGCTTGTCGATCGCACATCTTGACGACCACCGCGACGACCGTCGCGACGACCGCGGCGGTCGGGGTGGCGAGCCAGGCGCGTACCCGGGCGCCCGCATGCCGCCGTACGACGAGCTGGCCGAGCAGAGCACGCTCGGCGGCATGCTGCTCAGCAAAGACGCCGTGGCCGATGTCGTCGAGGTCGTGCGGGGGAAGGACTTCTACCTCCCGAAGCACGAGGTGGTCTACGACGCGGTCCTGCGGCTGTACTCGCATGGCGAGCCGACCGACGTCGTCGCTGTCACCGACGAACTGATCAAGACGGGCGAGCTGCAGCGCGCCGGCGGCGTCGAGTACCTGCACACGCTCACCAGCGTGGTGCCCACCGCGGCGAACGCGGGCTTCTACGCCCAGATCGTCTCGGAGAAGGCGGTGCTGCGCGGGCTCGTGACGGCGGGCGAGCGCATCGCCCAGTTCGGCTATGCCGCCGAGGGCGAGGTCACCGACCTCGTCAACCGCGCGCAGGCCGAGGTCTACGACCTCACGAACACCAACGACAGCGAAGACTACGTCCCGCTCAACATCGCAATCGATGCGGCCAGCGACGAGATCGACGCGGCCAGCCACAAAGACGGCACCATGACCGGCGTGCCGACGGGATTCGCCGACCTCGACGAGCTGACGAACGGGCTGCACCCCGGTCAGATGATCGTGGTCGCCGCCCGCCCCGCCATGGGCAAGTCAACGCTCGCTCTCGACTTCGCGCGCAGCGCAGCCGTGAAGAACGACCTGCCCACCGTGTTCTTCAGCCTCGAGATGGGGCGCGCCGAGATCGCCATGCGCCTGCTCTCCGCCGAAGGCTCGCTGCCCCTTCACGTCCTGCGCAAGGGGCGCCTCGAGCAGTCGGACTGGACGAAGCTCGCGTCGACCCGTGGCCGCATCAACGACGCGCCGCTGTACATCGACGACAGCCCCAACATGACTCTGGTCGAGATCCGTGCGAAGTGCCGCAGGCTCAAGCAGCGCGTCGGGCTGAAGATGGTCGTCATCGACTATCTTCAGCTCATGACGAGCGGCAAGCGCGTGGAATCCCGCCAGCAGGAGGTCTCGGAGTTCTCGCGTGCACTCAAGCTGCTCGCGAAAGAGCTGCAGGTGCCCGTCATCGCGTTGTCGCAGCTGAACCGCGGCCCCGAGCAGCGCACCGACAAGCGCCCCGCGCTCTCCGACCTGCGCGAGTCCGGCTCGATCGAGCAGGACGCAGACATGGTGATCCTGCTGCACCGCGAAGACGCCTATGACAAAGAGAGCCCGCGGGCGGGCGAGGCCGACCTGATCGTGGCCAAGCACCGCAACGGCCCCACGCGTGACGTCGCGGTCGCATTCCAGGGGGCGTACTCGCGCTTCGCCGACATGGCGGCGATGTAACCAATCCGCGCGGCAGGCTCAGTCGGCGACGCGCACCGCGGTCGGCCACGGGCGCGCGGTCACACCGATCGTGTTCCAGGCGTTGATCGCCGTGATGAGGGCGAGCAGCGCGGCCACACCGTCGTCACCGAAGCGGGCCTGAGCCTCGGCCACGGGCTCGTCGGGCACGTGGGTCTGCGCCTTCAGAGTGACCGACTCGGCGAGGCCGAGCGCCGCGCGCTCCGCGGCGGTGAACAGCCCGGAATCCTGCCAGATCGCGACGGCGTCGATGCGCTGCACGGCCACGCCCGCGCGGCGGGCGTCGCGGCTGTGCGGATCGACGCAGTAGGCGCAGCCGTTGAGCTGCGAAGCCCGCAGCCTGACGAGCTCGCGCAGGCCGCGGTCGATTCCGACCCGGTCGGCTTCGCGCTCCGCGGCCTCGTGAAGAGCGGTCACCGCGCGGCTGAAGCCGGGGACGATGGCGTCGAAGTCGAAGCGGACAGGGATGGCGACGTACTCGCTGTCGGTGATGGTCATGTCGCCAGGCTAAGAAGCGGCGCGGCTCGGATTCGAGGACATTGCGCGGCCGGAATCCCGGGTCAATCGAGAACGGCGCGAACGGAGGCCGCGAGCTGCACAAGCGCACGATCGAACTGTGCGGGCGAGGGCGCGGCAAAGCCGACGACCAGTCCGGGCGCCACAGGCGGCGAGCCGGGCGCTCGATACGAGTCGAGGCCGTCGACGAGCACGCCGCGCTCGAGCGCGACGGCCGCGATCTCCTGCTCGTCGGTTCCCGCCGGCAGACGCACGAGGACCTGCAAACCCGCGAGGAGACCCTCGATGCTGCATCCGCTCAATTGGGCTTCGACCAGGTTCTCGAGGCGGATGCGGCGCGCGCGATACTCCGCACGCAGCCGGCGCACGCTGTGGTCGTAGTCATGGGCGGCGATGAACTCGGCGAGGGCGTGCTGCTGGAGCGCGGCGGGGCGCCCGCCGGAGAGCTCGCGCTGCTCCCGCATCTCCACGTGCAGCCAGTGCGGCACGACCGCCCACGCGAGCCCGACAGAGGGAGAGACCGCCTTGCTCGCTGTGCCGAGGTAGGCGACCCTGTCGGGCGCGAGCGCCTGCAGGGCGCCGATGCTGCGCCGGTCGTAGCGGAACTCGCCGTCGTAGTCGTCCTCGATCACGAGCGCGTCGGCGCGGTGCGCCCATTCGACGACGGCGCGGCGCCGCTCGGGCGATAGCGGAACGCCGGTCGGGAACTGGTGCGCGGGAGTGAGCAGGACGGCGGCGCAGTCGGCGAGCTCGTCGAGGACCGCCCCCTGGTCGTCGACGGGAAGCGGCACCGGGCGCAGACCTGCGGCGGCGATGATCGCGCGGTGCCGCTCGTGACCGAACTGCTCGACGGCAACGCGGGTCGCGCCGCGGCCGCGCAGTGCGGAGCAGATGAATCGCAGCAGCTCGCCGAAGCCCGTGCCCACGGCGATCGTCTCGGCCGATGCCACGACGCCGCGCGTGCGGGCGGTGTAGCCGGCGAGCGCCGCCCGCAGCTCGCGGACGCCGGACGGGTCCGGGTAGCCGAGGAGCGCCGGGCCCGCGGTGACGCGGCGAAGTGCGGCGAGCCATTCCCGGCGCGGGAAGGCGGAGCCGTCTGGAATGCCGCCGCGCAGCTCGATCGGGGCGCGGCTCGGAGGCACGAGGGGCGCCTGCCTCGCGACGCCTGCCCCCGCCGTGCGCTCCGCGACCCATGTGCCGGCGCCGACGCGCGAGGCGAGCCACCCCTCGGCTGCGAGCCGCGCGTAGACCTCTGCGACGGTGTTCCGGCTGATCGCGAGGTCGCGCGCGAGCGAACGCGCGGCGGGCAGGCGGGTTCCGGGCGCGAGGCGGCCGTCGGTGACGGCGCCGCGCAGCGCGGCTTCGAGTGACTGAGCCGGTCGGGTGCGCGAGAGCTCGAGATGCACGTCGAGGCCGGCGAGTGCGGGCGCGGTCATGGCCAGAGCATGACACGGCGGATGCCGAAATGGCCCACTTTTCTGACCGGGATGTGTCATTCACGCTCGGGTCGATCTTTCCTAGCGTCATCTGCATGAGCAGCAGCACAGCGAGTGCCACCCGCACGGTCGGGCGGATTCAAGCGATCAGCTCGACCGTCGAGGGCGCGGCGATCGCGACCGTCGTCCTCTACTTCACGCGCGTCATCGGCTTCGGCGACGGCAGCGTCGGCCTCGTGCTGGCGCTCGCCGGGGCGACGGCGCTCGCGTCTGCGATGCCACTCGGCAGACTCGCCGATCGTGTCGGGCTGCGGCCGATGGCGGCGGTGTTCAGCTTCGCGACGGCTGCGGCGCTGCTGCTCTACGCCGTCGCCGACGAGCTCTGGCTCTATGCGGCCGCGGCGGTGCTGTTCGCGGTCGCGCAGGCGGGTGGCTCAGGCATCCGCCAGGCCCTCGTCGCCGCGCACACGCCGGCTCCGCTGCGGGTGGCGGCCCGTGCGCGGCTTCAGACCCTGGTCAACCTGGGCATCGGCGCGGGGTCGGCGATCGGCGCGCTGGCCCTCGCGGCTGACGGCCGCCTCGCATTCACGGTGCTGTTCGGGGCGAGTGCGGCCGGGGCATCCGTCTGCGGGCTGCTCGTCTTGTGGCTGCCCGCTGGCGCGGCGCCCTCACCCGTCGCAGCACGCTGCCGCAGCGCGCTGCGCGACCGCCGTCTGCTCGGCGTGACCGGCCTCACGGCGGTGCTGCTGCTCACGATGCCTGTGCTCTCGGTGTTGCTGCCCATCTCGCTCGTGGCGCACGCGGACGCGCCGGCCTGGCTGCCCGCTGTCGCCCTTGGACTCAACACGGTGCTCGTGATCGCGCTGCAGACGCGAGCGTCGGCATGGGTGCGAACGGATGCCGGAGCAGCACGCGCCGCGCTGGTGGCAGGAGCCGCGCTGGCCCTCGCGACGGTCGCGTTCGCCGCCGGAACGCGTGCGGGAGCGCTCGCGTCCGTCCTGGCGCTGGCGGGCGTCGCGGTGCTCACGATCGGCGAGGTCGCCGCTGGGCCGGCCGCGTGGCACTTCGCGCTGCGCGATGTGCCCGCTGGGCGGCAGGGGGAGTACCAATCGGTGTTCGGAATGGCCGGATCGCTCGCGCGGGTCATCGGCCCGCTCGCGCTCCTGCCGCTGCTCGGCTGGCTCGGGCCCGTGGCGTGGCTGCTCATCGGCGCCCTGCTCGCCGGGGCCGCGCTGGCCCTCGCGGCCATGGGCCGGCCGCGCCGGGCCGCCATGCGCTCCCCCGATGTCCAGGCGGTGACGATCTGATTCCGGGGTGCGTGGGCGAGGCATCTCTCGCTACGCTCGAATCGTGGCTGGGGCAGAACTGTTCGCCGACGTGCACGCCGTCCTCTTCGACCTGGACGGTGTGCTGACGCCGACCGCCGTGGTGCACCGCCGCGCGTGGGCGCTGCTCTTCGAGGAATACTTCGCCCGCGTGGGCGCCGGGCCCTATGAGGAGTCCGACTACTTCGCCCACATCGACGGGAAGCCCCGCTATGACGGGGTGCGCGACGAGCTCGCTGCGCACGGCATCACGCTGCCGGAGGGCGACCACGACGACGGGCCCGACGCCGAGACGGTGTGCGGGCTCGGCAACCGGAAGAACCTCGAGTTCAACCGCGTGCTCGCCGAAGAAGGGGTGACCCCGTACCCCGGCTCGCTCGAGTTCCTCGACGCGGTCGATGCCGCAGGCATCCGCTCTGCCGTCGTCTCGTCGTCGGCGAACGCCGTCGACGTCCTGAATGCCGCGGGAATCGCCGATCGCTTCGTCACCGTCGTCGACGGGAAAGTGGCGCGCGACCAGCGGCTGGCCGGCAAGCCGTCGCCGGAGACCTACGAGTACGGCGCGCGCCTGCTGGGTACGGACGCTGCGCACTCCGTCGTCGTGGAAGACGCGACCTCGGGTGTGGCCGCCGGCCGCGCGGGCGGCTTCATCGTCATCGGTGTCGACCGCGGCACCGGGCGCGACGCGCTGCTGCGCGAGGGCGCAGACGTCGTCGTCGAAGACTTGGCCGAGCTGGTCGAGACCTGGAAGACCGCGACCGGCGGTTAGCCCCGCCCCCGCCGAGAGAGCAAGGGAGAGCAATGAGACGACCTATCGCCGACCCCCTGGATCGCGACCGCTTCCCCATCGACGAATGGGCGCTGGTCGAGAGCGAGCTCTCGGTGCCCGACCTCGGCCGCACCGAGACGCTGTTCTCGGTCGGCAACGGCTACATCGGCCTGCGCGGGAATTTCGAGGAGGCCCGCGAGGGTGTCATGCAGGGCACCTTCGTGAACGGCTTCCACGAGACCTGGCCCATTCGCCATGCGGAGGACGCGTTCGGCTTCGCGCACGTGGGGCAGACGATCGTGAACGCGCCGGATGCCAAGGTGATCCGCGTCTACGTCGACGACGTGCCGTTCAAGATCTCGGAGGCGGAGCTCTTGTCGTACGAGCGACGGCTCGACTTCGTGAGCGGCGTGCTGACCCGCGACCTCGAATGGCGCACGCCGTCCGGGCGGCGGGTGCAGATCACGTCGCGACGGTTCGCGTCGTTCACCGACCGGCATCTGGCGGTCGTCGACTACGAGGTCACCGTGCTCGACGCCGACGCCTCCGTGGTGCTGTCGAGTCAGGTGATCAATCGGCAGGACCGGAAGGACGAGTACGGCATCGGTGGCGAGACGCTCGGCGACGACGGCTTCGACCCGCGCAAGGCCGAGTCGTTCACCGACCGGGTGCTGCAGCCGCGCCTGAAGCGCAACTCGGGTGGTCGCAGCCTGCTCGGCTATCGCTGCACCAACTCGCGCATGACCATCGCGGTCGCCGCCGACCACGTCGTCGAGACCGACAACGAGATCACGCAGTCGTACATTCTCGAAGACGACCTGGCCAAGCAGGAGTACCGCGTGCAGGCGAAAGCCGGCGTGCCGATCCGCCTGACGAAGCTGCTCAGCTATCACACCTCGTATGCGGTGCCCGTGCGCGAACTCGCGGACCGGTGCGACCGCACCCTCGACCGGGTGCGCGAGCGCGGGGTCGCGCAGCTGTTCGATGACCAGCGTCTATGGCTCGACGACTTCTGGTCGCGCGCAGACGTCGAGGTGTTCGGTCGGGCGTCAGAGCAGCAGGCGGTGCGGTGGAACCTGTTCCAGCTCGCGCAGGCGACGGCGCGTGCCGACGGACTGGGGATTCCGGCCAAGGGCGTCACGGGCTCCGGCTATGGCGGGCACTACTTCTGGGACATGGAGATCTACGTCCTGCCGTTCCTCACCTACACGAACCCGACCGCTGCGCGGAACGCGCTGAGGTTTCGGCACAGCATCCTCGATGACGCGCGCGCCCGCGCAGGCGAACTGAGCCAGCGTGGGGCCCTGTTCCCGTGGAGGACCATCAACGGGCAGGAGTCCTCCGCCTACTACGCCGCGGGCACCGCGCAGTACCACATCGACGCCGACATCTCCTTCGCGCTCGTGCAGTACGTGAACGCGTCGGGCGACGAGGCGTTCCTCGACTCAGAGGGCATCGACATCCTGATCGAGACGGCGCGCATGTGGGCGGACCTGGGGTTCTGGCGCTACAACGGCGGCGAGATCTTCCACATCCACGGCGTGACGGGGCCGGACGAGTACACGACGGTGGTGAACGACAACCTGTACACGAACGTGATGGCGCGGTGCAATCTGCGCGCGGCCGTGAGGTCGGTGAAGGCGATGAAGGAGCGCGACCCGAGCGCGTACCGCAGCGCGGTCAACCGGCTCGGCCTCACCGACGACGAGGTCGCCGAGTGGGCCCGCGCCGCCGAGGCGATGCACGTGCCGTACGACGACAGCCTCGGCATCAATCCGCAGGACGCCCAGTTCCTCGAGAAGGAGCTCTGGGACCTGCCGAACACCCCGCTCGACAAGCTGCCGTTGCTGCTGCACTACCACCCGCTCGTGATCTACCGCTTCCAGGTGCTCAAGCAGGCCGACGTGGTGCTCGCGCTCGTGCTGCAGGGCGACGAGTTCTCGCCGGAGCAGAAGCTCGCCGACTTCGAGTACTACGACCCGCTGACCACGGGCGACTCGACCCTGTCGGCGGTGGCGCAGTCGATCATCGCGGCCGAGGTGGGCTACAGCCAGTTGGCCGTCGACTACTTCCTCGACGCGGCGTTCGTCGATCTCGCCGACCTGCACAACAACGCGGTCGACGGTGTGCACGTCGCATCGACCGGCGGCCTCTGGGCTGCGCTCGTGTGGGGCTTCGGTGGGGTGCGCGACTACCTCGGTGTGGTGTCGATGGACCCGCGGCTGCCGAGCGGCTGGGAAGGCCTTCGGTACCGCCTCACCGTCAAGGGCAGTCGGCTGCGTGTCGAGCTGCGCCGTGAGAGCGTGCAGCTGCGCGTCGAAGAGGGCGACGGCGTCGAGGTGACCGTGCGCGGCGACAAGGTCTTCGTCCGGCCTGGCGAACCGCGGCTCATCCCGCTCGATGGGCAGGGGCCGATCCGCCACGGCACGCCGAGCACGAGCGCGCTCAAGGGCGAACTGCGACCGGACGGCTCTGTCATGACCGCGTCGATCCCGACGCTCGCAGCCGACGACCCGACCCCGACGACCGGGACCTCGCCCATTCCGGTCATTCAGCTCCCGCCGGGGAACTGAGCGCACAGAAAAGCCACAAGAGCCCCGCAACTAGACTGAGGAGTCGATTCCCCAGCAGTGAAAGAGGTACGTGTGGCCGCCCGGTACTGGCTTGTTCAGCTTGTGCGCGCCATCATCGCCTTCGCTGCAGGGTTCCTCATCACCCTCGACCAGGACCACACCGCGTCCTACGGCATCGCCATGTTCGCCGCGTTCGCGATCATCGGCGGGCTCGCGGTCGCCGCGTTCTTCTGGGTGACGGATGCCGGGGATCGGACGATCTGGCTGGTGCAGGGTCTCATCGGGGTGGCGGCGGGCGTGGTCTCCCTGATCGTGCACGCAGGCGGTCTCGGCGATCTGCTGTACAGCGTGAGCGTCTGGGCGCTCCTGACCGGGGTCGCGGAGCTGTACGGCGGGTGGCGCGCGAGACGCGCCCCTGCACAGGCATCCGCCGCCCGTGATCGGCTTCTGGTCGGCGGGCTGACCGTCGTCCTCGCCATCGTCTATCTCGTCATTCCCGCCGAGCACCGGCTTGCCGTCGGCCTGCTCGGCGCCTACGCCATCGTCATCGGCGTCTACCTCGCGATCGGCGCGCTCTCGCTCAAGTGGGCGCGCTCAGAGGCTGCCGACGAACCCACGGAGTCCCACGCATGAGTGCCCGCAAGACCCGTCCAGCCGACCGTCAGCCCTCGCGCCACGAGGTGCTGCGACCCGCGGAACTCGTGGGCGGCTCTGCGCTGCTCGCGCTGTTCGCCGGGCTCATCATGCTCATCGGCTCGCGCAGCTGGCTCGTCGCCGTGATCGGCTTCGGTGTCGTGTTCATCGTCGCGCTGGTCGTGATCGCGCTGTTCGTGCAGTCGATCAAGCCGAGCGCCGAGGAGCGGGCCGACATCGCGGAGCAGGATGCCGCGCACGGCGGCTCGCGCCCGGTGCTGCTCGACAAGCCCGCGCCGAAGCCGGGTGACGAGCCCCGCGGGCCTCAGGGGCACTGACTGCGGCTCGCGCGCATGCGCAGCTGACGCGCCTCGAGACGCGCAGAAGCGGGGCTTCGCCAGGGGATTGCCCCACATGCGCACGTCTCGGCATGGCATCCCCGGGCCGCTAGGCGTCAGCCGAGGTAGCGCAACAGGGCCGGGGCGACACCGATGTAGCGGGCGGGGGTCAGCGCGATGAGCCGCGCCTTCGCCTCATCGCCGATCTCGAGCCCTTGCACGAACTCGGCGAGCTCGGCCGGGCCGACGCGGTGACCGCGCGTCAGGTCCTTGAGCACGGCGTACGGGTCGGCGATCGTCGAGCGGCCGGCGACGACCTCGGCGCGGATGACGGTCTGGATCGCCTCGGCCAGCACCTCCCAGTTCCCGTCGAGGTCGGCTGCGAGCGCGCCCTCGTCCAGCGCGATCTCGCCCAGTCCGCGCTCGAGGTTGTCGAGGGCGAGCAGCGAGTGGCCGAAGGCGACGCCGATGTTGCGCTGGGTCGTGGAATCCGTCAGGTCGCGCTGCAGCCGAGAGGTTACGAGCGTGGCGGACAACGCGTCGAGCAGCGCCGACGAGAGCTCGAGGTTCGCCTCGGCGTTCTCGAAGCGGATCGGGTTGATCTTGTGCGGCATCGTCGATGAGCCGGTCGCGCCCGGGACGGGGATCTGCCGGAAGTAGCCGAGCGAGATGTAGGTCCAGATGTCGGTCGCGAGGTTGTGCAGGATGCGGTTGGCGTGCGCCGCCCTGCCGTAGAGCTCGGCCTGCCAGTCGTGCGACTCGATCTGAGTCGTAAGCGGGTTCCACGTGAGCCCGAGGCCCTCGACGAACTCGCGGCTGATCAGGGGCCAGTCGGCACCCGGGTCTGCGGCGAGGTGCGCGGCGAAGGTGCCGGTCGCGCCGCTGAACTTGCCGAGGTACTCGGAGGCCTCGAGCTGGGCGATCACCCGCTGCAGGCGGTAGACGAACACCGCGAGCTCCTTGCCCATGGTGGTCGGCGTCGCCGGCTGGCCGTGGGTGCGCGACAGCATCGCGGCGTCCTTGTGGTGCTCGGCGAGGGCGGCGAGCTTCTCGACCACGTGGCGCAGCTTCGGCAGCCAGATCTGCGTGACCGCCGCCTTGACCGTGATCGCGTACGAGAGGTTGTTGATGTCTTCGCTGGTGCACGCGAAGTGCGTCAACTCGGCGATCGCGCCGAGGCCGAGCCTGTCGAGCTCGCCGCGGATCAGGTATTCGACGGCCTTGACGTCGTGGCGCGTCTTCGCCTCGATCTCGGCGAGTGCGTTGATCTCGAGGTCGCCGAAGTTCGCGGCGAATGCGCGCAGCTGTTGCACGTGCTCCGACTCGAGCGGCGACGAGCCGAACATCGAGTGCGAGGTCAGATAGATGAGCCACTCGACCTCGACGTGCACGCGCGCGCGGTTGAGACCCGCCTCGGAGAGATGGTCGCCGAGGGCCGAGACGGCGGCGCGGTATCGGCCGTCGAGCGGGCTGATCGGCTGGGGGGGAAGGGCGGGCAGCTGGTCGTTCATTCTCTGGTGCAGATCCTTGTTCAGCGTTTGTGTTCGTGCTTGAGTGCCGGCTCGAGCTGTCGCACGAGCCCGGCGCAGGCGCGCTCGACGAGGTCGAGCACGGTGTCGAACATGGCGTCGTCCGAGTAGTACGGGTCCGGCACGTCGGCGGGGCCGCCGTGAGGGGCGAAGTCCATGAGCAGGGCCACCTTCGCCTCGTTCTCGGGCGTCAGTGCCCAGTGGTCGAGGATGCGCTTGTGGCTGTGGTCGAGCGCGACCACGAGGTCGAGCGCGTCGAACCAGTCGGGGTCGAACTGGCGTGCGCGGTGCGTCTTGCCGTCATAGCCGCGCCGGTGCAGCGCCTCGACCGTGCGGTGGTCGGCCGGCTCGCCGACGTGCCAGTCCCCCGTGCCCGCCGAGCTCGATGCGACGCGCGCCCCGACGCCCGCCTTCGCAGCGAGATCGCGGAACACGACCTCGGCCATCGGCGAGCGGCAGATGTTCCCACTGCAGACGAAGCACACCCGGAATCGGCCCTCGGCGGCCTCGTCATCTGCGGGCGAGGCGAACGTCACCCCCACATTCTGCCGCACTGCACCGGGGATCTCGCCCTCCACAATGGCTGGGCTGCGGCGATTGTGCACGGATGCCGGAGTCGGCCACGTCGGTGCCGGCGGTCGATGCCAGGCTGGTCGTCCACCCCGCGCCGGAGTGGATGAACGATGACTGACGTAGCCGCCGATGCGCAGCAGCGGGGTGAGGTTCGCGCGCGCGTGCGCGCCGCAGGGGCCGACTGCCTGCTGCTGCGCAGGCTGCTGCCGGAGCTGAACACGTGGAGCGGCCCGGCCGGGTGGGCGTTCGGCCTGCGGGTCGAGGGGCTGCGAGAGCGCATCGAGTCGGCGCACGCCGCACTCGTCGCTGCGGAGGCGGGGCTGTGAGCATCGCGGTGTCGGGCGGCGGCAGCGTCGCCGTCGAGACCGAGGCGATGCTGCTCGCCCGGCGCGACCTCCTCGAGCTCGATGCGCGGATCGACACCGTCCGTGAGCAGCTCCGCGACGCCGCGAGCACGGCGGCGGCGATCTCCGCCGGCGCCGTGCGGCTCATTCGTCACGCGGAAGACGAGCTCGCCGCGGCACGGCGCGACGCGCAGGCGCTCGTCAAGGAACTGGAGCTCGCGGCGGAGGGATACGGCTGGGCCGAGCGGGTCGTGCTCGCGCAGGAGTCGCTGCTCGCCCGCCTGGCCGGGCCGCTGCCGGCCCTCGCCGAGCTGATGCTCGCGTTCGGCATCGACTCGGCTCAGCACGACGCGATCTCGTTCAGCGACCCCTGGCTCGTGCGAGCCCTGCGTGAGCTCGCGGATTCGGTGAGCCTGCCCGGCCTGCTGATGCTCGTCCGTGCGCTTCCCGGCGACGCACTCGACGAGACGCCCGTGACGGTCGCGCGCGCATCCGCGCCGCACAGTGCGCCGCCGCCGTGCGGCTTCGCCGACCTCGCCAAGCGGATCCCTGCGGCGGGCGCCGGATCCCCTCAGGTGCGCGTCGAGAGATACCGGCTGCCGGACGGCGAGAATCGCTGGGTCGTGTATTCCGCGGGAACGATCGACTGGTCGCTCGAAGCGCGCGGCGAGCCGTGGGACGACACGTCGAATGTCGTCGGCGTCGCAGGCGGTTCGGCCGGCTCCACCCGAGCGGCGATCCTGGCGCTCAAGCGGGCCGGCTGGAAGCCGGGCGAGCCGGTCGTGCCGGTCGGTCACTCTCAGGGCGGCATCGTCGCCACCGCGATCGCAACGAGCGGCATCGCACCGACGCCGATGCTCGTGACCTTCGGCTCGCCGACCGCCGGCGTGGCCGCGCCGGGAACCGTGGACGTCGCCGTCGAGCACACCGACGACCCTGTGCCCCCTCTTGGCGGGAGCCCGCGCCCGATCGTCGACGAGCGGCTGCTCGTGCGCGAGCCTGCGCCGAATGCCCGCGCAGGTGCGGCGGGCCTGCCGTCGCACGCGATGACCGGCTACGTGAGCACGGCGGCCGAGATGGACGACTCGACCGATCCCCGGCTTGTCGCTGCCCGCGAGACCCTCGCCGAGTTCACGGGTGGGCGGCGCCCCGAAGTGACGCTGTGGCGCGGTGAGCGGGTCAGTGAGGCATCCGTCAGCGGCGCTGCGCCTGACTCGTCAGCGGGCGGAAGATGAGGCCGACGATCCAGCTGATGACGCCGAGGACCAGGGCGCCGAGCACACCCCACCAGAAGCCGTCGACGGTGAGGCCGAAGCGCAGCCAGTGGTCGCTGATCCACTCGACGACGAGCAGCAGCAGGCCGTTCACGATCAGAGAGAAGAGGCCCAGCGTCAGGATGTAGAGCGGGAACGCGACGATGCGCAGCACCGTGCCGACGATGCCGTTCACAATGCCGAAGACCAGGGCGAGCACGATGTAGGTCCAGAAGAGTGCCCAGCCCGACCCCGTGTCCCAGGCGGTGACGTGCACGCCGGCCACGATGAGGGTGGTGAGCCACAGTGCAAAGGCGTTGATCAGCAGTTTCACGACGAATCGCATGGCGAAAGTCTGGCAGGTGCGCCGCTACCTTTGAAGAGTGTCAGAGAACGTGCGCCTGCGCCCCGAGATCGCCGCGCTGACGGCCTATTCGCAGGGGCGCTCGCCGTCGCCGGACGGGTTCAAGCTGTCCAGCAACGAGAACCCCTACCCCGCGCTGCCCGGCGTGCTCGAGGCGGCGGCCGCACACGTCGAGATCAACCGCTACCCAGACGGCGCCGCGGTGGCGTTGCGCACCCGGCTGGCCGACCGCTACGGCGTCGAATTCAGCGAGGTCATCGTCGGCGCGGGGTCGTCGTCGCTGCTGCAGCAGCTGTTCCTGGCGGCGGCCGGGCGCGGTGACGAGATCGTCTACGCCTGGCGCTCGTTCGAGGCCTACCCCGGATTCGTCACGATCACCGGCGCGACGAGCGCGCACGTGCCGCTCACCGACGCGCTCGAGCACGATCTCCCCGCGCTGGCCGCGGCCGTCACCGAGCGCACCCGCGTCGTGGTCGTGTGCTCCCCCAACAACCCCACCGGACCGGCGGTGTCGGCCGACGCGTTCGAAGCGTTCATGCGGGCCGTGCCGGCCGAGGTGCTCGTCGTGCTCGACGAGGCGTACCAGGAGTTCGTCACCGACCCGCTCGCCGTCGACGGCGAGAAGCTGATCGGCGAGTACCCCAACCTCGTGATCACACGGACCTTCTCGAAGGCGTACGGCCTGGCCGGCCTGCGCGTCGGTTACGCGATCGGCCCGGCGCGGCTGCTCGCGGCTGCGCGCGCGACCGCGATCCCATTCGCGGTCACCGAGCTCGGATTCGCGGCGGCGCTCGCGAGCCTCGACCGCAAGCCGCTGCTCGACGAGCGCGTCGCCGAGATCGTCGTGCGCCGTGACCGCCTGCGCGGCGAGCTGATCGAACAGGGTTGGGCCGTCCCGTCCGCGCAGGGCAACTTCGTCTGGCTGCCGACGGGCGAACACACGACCGCTGCCGCCGACGCGTTCTTCGACGCGGACATCGCGGTGCGGCCGTTCGCCGATGAGGGCATCCGCATCTCGATCGGCGAAGAAGAGTCGATCGAGCGGATTCTTGAGGTGAGCGCCACGCTTCATCGGCAGCGTTAGCCGGCGCGCGGGTGCGCTCGTGGTTTTGACAATCATTATCAATAAGGCGTAGCGTCGAAGACGTGAACCGATCGCGCCTCCTTGCCCCCATCGCCCTCACCGCTGCCGTGCTCGCCCTCGCCGGGTGCTCGGCCGAAGCATCCGGCGCCACCGACCCGGCGAAGACGGGGTCGATCAACGTCGTCGCGTCGACCGACGTGTGGGGCTCGGTCGCGAGCGCCATCGGCGGCGACCACGTGAAGGTGACGTCGATCATCGACGACCCCGACAAGGATCCCCACGAGTACCAGGCCGACGCTCGCAACCAGCTGGCGATCTCGAAGGCGAACGTGGTCGTCTCGAACGGCGCCGGCTATGACGACTTCGTCGGAAAGATGGTGAAGGCCTCGAAGCAGAACCCGACCACCCTGGTCGCTGCGGACATCTCGGGTTACGACCAGCACCCGAGCGACGGTGACTTCAACGAGCACCTCTGGTACGACTTCCCGACCGTGCAGAAGGTCGCTGGAAAGCTCGAGGCGGCGTTCGCCAAGGCCGACGCGAAAGACGCCGCCGACTTCGCGGCCAACGCGAAGAGCTTCGACCAGCAGCTCGCGAGCCTCGAGGCCACCGAGGCGCAGCTCAAGACCGCGCATGCGGGCACCGCTGTGACGATCACCGAGCCGGTTCCCCTTTACATGCTGAACGCCATCGGGCTCACGAACGTCACGCCCGAGAAGTTCAGCGAGGCGATCGAGAACGACACGGACGTCGCACCGACGGTCCTGAAGCAGACCCTCGACCTGTACAGCAGCGGCCAGGTGAAGCTGCTCGCCTATAACGAGCAGACCACGGGTGCGCAGACGCAGGCCGTGCTGGATGCCGCGAAGCAGAACCACGTCGCTGTCGTGCCGGTGACCGAGACGCTGCCTGCAGGCAAGAACTACATTGAGTGGATGACCTCGAACCTCCAGGCGATCGGCAGCGCGCTTGGCGAGTGATATCACTGCACGTGAGCACCCCGCCGGCTCAGTCCTGAGCCTGCGGGGCGCCACATTGCGCTTCGATCGCCGCACGCTCTGGCAGGGGCTCGACCTCGACGTCGCGCCCGGCGAGTTCATCGCGGTGCTCGGCGCGAACGGCTCGGGGAAGACCAGCCTCTTGCGCGCGATCCTCGGTCGCCAGCCGCTGAGCGCGGGCGAGGCACTGGTCGCCGGTGAGCCCGTCACGGCCGGGAACCCGCGCATCGGATACGTGCCGCAGCAGAAGCTCGCCGACGAGGGCACGCCGTTGCGCGCGCGCGACCTCGTCGGCCTCGGCATCGACGGCGGCAAGTGGGGTTTCTGGCCGAGCCGCTCGAAGCGCGCCAGGGTCGACCGGCTGCTCGCCGACGTCGGCGCGACGGCCTACGCGAACGTCCCGGTCTCGACGCTGTCCGGCGGGGAGCAGCAGCGGCTGCGGATCGGCCAGGCGCTGGCATCCGACCCTCGCCTGCTGCTCGCCGACGAGCCGCTCGCCTCGCTCGACCTCAGCAACCAGAGCGCCGTCAGCGAGCTGATCGACCGGCACCGGCACGAGCGCGGTTTCGGCGTGTTGTTCGTGACGCACGACGTGAACCCGGTGTTGTCGATCGTCGACCGCGTGCTCTACCTGGCCGGCGGCCGGTTCCGCATCGGCACGCCGGACGAGGTGCTGCGCAGCGACGTGCTGAGCGCGCTCTACGGGTCGCCGGTCGACGTCGTCCACGCCCGCGGCCGCATCATCGTGGTCGGCACACCGGACAGCGGGCACGCACCGCACGACGAGCACCACGACGCCGGCCACGAAGAGGTCTGCGACCACAACCCCGAAGACGCAGAGGCGGTCGCGCTGTGACGCACTCGGCGGATTTCTGGGGGCAGGTCTTCAACTTCAGCGACTACGGCCAGCTGCTCGTGCTGCTGCGCAACTCGATCATCGCGGGCGCGGTGCTCGGCCTGATCGGCGGCCTGATCGGCGTGTTCGTGATGAGCCGCGACATGGCGTTCGCGGTGCACGGCATCAGCGAGCTGTCGTTCGCCGGCGCGTCGGCCGGACTGCTGCTCGGCATCGGCGTCGTGCAGGGGTCGATCATCGGCTCGCTCGTCGCCGCCCTGTTGATCGGCCTGCTCGGGGCGCGGGCTCGCGAGCGCAACAGCATCACCGCGGTGCTGATGCCGTTCGGCCTCGGCCTCGGCATCCTGTGCCTCGCGCTGTACCCGGGCCGCAGCGCGAACAAGTTCGGCCTGCTGACGGGCCAGATCGTCGCGATCGACGACCCGCAGGTCGGCTGGCTGATCGCGATCGCGGTCATCGTGCTCATCGGGCTCGCGATCGTGTGGCGGCCGCTCAGCTTCGCGTCGATCGACGCCGACGTGGCCGCGGCACGCGGTGTGCCGGTGCGCGGCCTGTCGATCGTGTTCATGCTGCTGCTCGGGCTCACGGTCGCGGTCTCGGTGCAGATCGTCGGTGCGCTGCTGGTGCTGTCGATCCTCGTGACGCCGGCCGCCGCCGCGTTGCGGGTGTCGGCGTCGCCGCTCGTCGTTCCGCTGCTCAGCGTGATCTTCGGCGTCGTGTCTGTGGTCGGCGGCATCCTGCTGGCGCTCGGCGGCTCGGTGCCGATCAGCCCGTATGTCACCACCATCTCGTTCGCGATCTACGTGGTCTGCCGCGTGATCGCAGGCGTACGTGCGCGTCGCGGCATCTCGGGCAGGCGGATGCCTGACGCCGGCGTCTCTGCGGAGGTGATGGCGTGACCGCACCGAAGCGCAACACCTGGCAGCGCGAGGCCGTGCGCGAGGCGCTGTCGACCCGCGAGGACTTCGTGAGCGCGCAGGGCCTGTACAGCGCCCTGCGCGACGGCGGGTCGCCGATCGGCCTCGCGACGGTCTACCGCGCGCTCGCCTCGCTCGCCGTCGAGGGCGAGGCCGACTCACTGCAGTCGCCGGAGGGCGAGGCGCTCTATCGCGCCTGCGTCTCGACCGGGCACCATCACCACCTGATCTGCCGCAACTGCGGGCTGACCGTCGAGATCTCGGCGGACCCCGTCGAGGAGTGGGCGCAGAAGGTGGCGGCCGCCAACGGCTTCACCGAGCCGCAGCACGTGGTCGACGTGTTCGGGCTCTGCGCGTCGTGCTCGCGCTGACGCCGGACGCGTGGTAAAGGCATCCGTCGGTCTCTGCTAAACTTGAGGTTTGTCTGGCTCGGACTCCTCGAGCCGGTTCGCTCACACCAAGCCCTTTCACCAGAAGCGGGTACTGGCGTGTGCCGACAAGAGATCTTGGGATGCCCCGTCTGGGGCATCGGTAGTGATGGAGGAATCACATGGCAGCAGTGTGCCAGGTGACCGGTGCCGTTCCCGGCTTCGGTCACACCATTTCGCACTCGCACCGACGCAACAAGCGTCGTTTCGACCCGAACATCCAGAAGAAGACGTACTTCGTCCCTTCGCTTCGCCGTAACGTCACCCTGAACGTGTCCGCCAAGGGCATCAAGGTGATCGACGCCCGCGGCATCGAGGCGGTCGTCAAGGACATCCTGGCCCGTGGGGAGAAGATCTAATGGCCAAGCAGCAGGACATCCGCCCGATCATCAAGCTCCGCTCGACGGCCGGCACCGGTTACACCTACGTGACCAAGAAGAACCGCCGCAACGACCCGGATCGTCTCGTGCTCAAGAAGTACGACCCGATCATCCGCAAGCACGTTGACTTCCGAGAGGAGCGCTAAGTCTTATGGCTAAGAAGAGCAAGATCGCCCGCAACAAGCAGCGCGAGGTCGTCGTCGCCCGCTACGCCGCCAAGCGCGCCGAGCTGAAGAAGCAGCTCGTCAGCCCGAACTCCACGGACGACGAGCGCGAGGCCGCTCGCGTCGGCCTGCAGAAGCTGCCGCGCAACGCGTCGCCGGTTCGCCTCCGCAGCCGCGACCAGATTGACGGCCGCCCCCGCGGCGTCCTGTCGAAGTTCGGCATCTCGCGTGTTCGTTTCCGCGACATGGCGCACAACGGCGAGCTGCCCGGTATCACCAAGTCGAGCTGGTAAGCAGTTCTCATCCGAAGGCCCCCTGGTTTCCAGGGGGCCTTCGTCGTACCGGTCTATATGCCGAATCCGGCATGCGCGTGATCGAACCGTTGCAGAACGCGCCGATTCGTTACCGAGAACGGCCAATCCTCGATGCGCGCGATCGCTAGCGTCGAGCCATGAACACGGTGCGCACGCGGCAACTCGGAATGGCTCTCGCGCTGATCGCGCTGGTCGCACTGACGGGGTGCACGACACAGAAGCCCGTTGCGCAGCCGGCGCACACCCACCCGCCGCGCCCGGTCGCGACCGCGAGCGCCACGCCTGAGGCGGTTCAGCCCGGTTCGCGGATCGCACTGGCGTGTGATCAGCTGCTGTCGCCCTCGGCGCTCGGCTACGCCGGGACGACTGCGCCGAGCTCCGGATACTCACTTGACAGCGTGCGCCTAGGTCTCGGAGACACGATCACCGCGAGCGCGATGCAGGAGGGCGTCCGGCACTGCGTGTGGGGAAACGGCACCGACGAGGCGCAGTACGGACCGACGGCCATGGTGACGGTGCTCGTCGATCACTCGGAGGATGCGGCATCCACGATCGCCGGCCTGCTTTCGAGTGGAAGCACGACTCTGGGAATCGGTGACGCTTCCGCGGGCAGGTGCGACGACGACCCGCTGTTCTGCAGTGCGCAGGCGGAGGTCGGGCCGGTCTGGTTCTTCGTCGGATTCAGCGGCCAGCCGAGCGGGACACCGCTCTCCCATGACCAGGCGACAGCACTGCTCAGCGCCGCAGCGCACTCTGTCGCGACAGCGCTTGCCGCCACTTCGCCCGCCGCCGCCTGGAAGCCGTCGCCGACGGCCTGGTCGATCACGGACTGCTCGTCGCTCGGAGGTGCCGCGGCGCTGACCCAGCAGTTCGGCGCGGGCAGCTGGATCAGCGGAAACGGAACGGGCGACGAGGACACGCCACTGACGCTCGCGTTCAACGCCGACCGGCTGAACTGCTCGTGGGACTCGACAGCCACTGCGGCCGACGGCACCTCGCCGACGTTCTCGTTCGAGGTCGTCCGGGGCGCCGACTGGGTGTGGCCGTACCTCGGCAAGACCCCGGACACCACCAGCACGGCGGTCGTCGTGCCCGGCGCGACGCAGGCGGCCTACAGGTGCCAGCAGGTCGATTCCAGCAAGTACTGCTGGGCAGACGCGATCGTCGACGGCTCGTGGGTCCAGCTGATGTTCAACTACGGCGGCTCCTACGCCACGCAGGACCACACGACCGCGGCACTCGCCGCGATCGTCGCGGCGCACCAGCCAGCGGCTTAGGCGAAGCGGGCTGAGCGCTCCACGACGGCAGCGCCCGCCGCGGCATCCCACGAATACACGCGCGTTCCCGTGATGAAGACCTGCTCGGCGCGCGAGTTCACGTCGAGCGGGTCGCCCGACCAGATCACGAGGTCGCCGTCGAGGCCCGGCTCGAGCGCGCCGACGCGACCGCGCAGGCCGAGGAACGACGCCGGGTTGACCGTGAGCGCCTCGATCGCGGTGACCGGGTCGAGACCCTCCTTCACAGCGAGCGACGCCTGGTGGATCAGGAAGTTGATCGGCACGACCGGGTGGTCGGTGGTGATGGCGACGCGCACGCCGGCGGCCGCGAGCCGACCGAGGTTCGCGATCGCGCGCTTGCGCAACTCGACCTTCGAGCGCGTTGTGAACAACGGCCCGAAGATGACGGGAACGTCGCGCTCGGCGAGCACGTCGGCGAGCTCGGCGCCCTCGGTGCCGTGGTTGATCACGAGGCGATAGCCGAACTCGTCGGCGAGGCGCAGAGCGGTCGCGATGTCGTCGGCGCGGTGCGTGTGCTGGTCCCACGCGAGCTCGCCGTCGAGAACCCGCACGAGCGTCTCCTTGGCGAGGTCGCGGTCGAAGGGCTCGCCTTTGGCCGCCGCTGCGTCGCGCTTGGCGCGATAGTTCTGCGCCTCGACGAACGCGTTACGGATGACGGCTGCCACGCCGAGGCGCGTCGAGGGCAGCTGCTTCCTGTCGCCGTACACGCGCTTGGGGTTCTCGCCGAGGGCCGACTTCACGGACACGGCATCTGCGATCACCTGCTCGTCGACCGTGCGACCGCCCCACGTCTTGATGGCGACGGTCTGGCCGCCGATGGGGTTCCCCGAGCCCGGCTTGATGACGGCGCTGGTCACTCCGCCGGCGAGCGCGTCGCGGAACCCCTCGTCCTCGATGTTGATGCCGTCGATCGCGCGCAGCCCTGCGCCGTTCGGGTCGGTCATCTCGTTGGTGTCGTTGCCCGCCCAGCCCTCGGCCTCCTCATGCACGCCGAGGTGGCCGTGCGCCTCGATGAAGCCGGGGTAGACGGGCCTGCCGCCTGCGTCCACGACCGCGATGCCGTCGGGTACCTCGATCCCGGCTCCGAGGGCCTGGATCACCCCGTCGACGACCACGATCGTGCCGTTCTCGATGGGGGCGGATGCCACGGGCACGAGCCGCGCGTTGACGATCGCGACGCTTCCGCGGGTGGTCCGAATGGGGTTCTGCTCGTCAAAAGGCGCCATGAACCCATCCTTTCACCGCCGCAACACGCCGAAATTCCGCGAGATTCCGCGGATGTGATGCTACTTTGGCCGTGGCTGGAGGGGGTCGGAAGACGGGCCTCTCTATGAGCCAACCGTTTCATCACTGAACACACGCTGCTGACGCAGCAGTAGTCCGAGGAGGACACCCCATGGCTGACAAGTCGCTGAACAAGACCGAGCTGGTCGCCGCGGTCGCCGGTGAGACCGGCCAGAGCCAGACCGTCGTCGGCGGCGTCATCGACGCCTTCTTCGCCACGATCGCCAAGACCGTTGCCGATGGCGGCAAGGTGACGATCCCCGGCTGGCTCGCCGCTGAGAGCACCGCAACCGCCGCCCGCACGGGCCGCAACCCGCAGACCGGCGCCGAGATCAAGATCCCGGCCGGCAAGCGCGTCAAGCTGACCGCTGGCTCGAAGCTCAAGGCCGCCGTCAAGTAAGACCGCTTCACCGAAAGGGCGCTCACCTGAGGGTGGGCGCCCTTTTCGTGTGGACCGAAGCACCCCGAGGGCGCAGCTCGGGTTGTCGCGCGCGCCTGAAGAGGACCCGAAATGACCCCTCGGGCGGGTTCGGGAGACAGGGCGCGGGAAGCTCAAAGGTGCGCGGAACTACGCTGGTGCGGTGAACAGAGCGCAGCGCGTCGCGGGGCCCATCGTCCTCGTGGCCACGGCGCTCGTCGCGATTCTGGCGGCGCTCGCGTTCGGCGGCGGCAGCGCCCCACTGGCGCTCAGTGACCCCGGCCCGCTCGTGCGGTGGGGCCTGCCCGTTTCGAAGCTCGTCGTCGACCTCTCGTCGGCCGGTGTGATCGGCGCGCTGCTGCTCTCGCTCTTCGCGCTCAGCCCCACGAAGCCGGAATACGACAGGGCGGTCGATGTGGCTGCGGCATCCGCCGCGATCATGACCATCGCATCGGGCATCGTGACTGTGCTGTCGTTCAGCGACGCGACGGGAACCCCGCTCGCGGGAACCCAGGACTTCAGCAACCAGTTCCTGCAGTTCGTCACCCAGATCGCGCTGGGCCAGGCCTGGGGCATCACCACGCTCGCGGCCGCCGCCGCGACCGTGCTGTGCTTCGCGGTGCGCAACCAGGTCGGCCTCGTGTTCGTGACGGTGCTCGCGATCGGCGCGCTCATTCCGATCGCTCTACAGGGTCACGCCGCCGGCACCAGCGGTCACAACCTCGCGATCACCTCGCTGGCCCTGCACATCATCGGCGCCGCGGTCTGGATCGGCGGCCTGCTCACCCTCGTGCTCATCCGCAATGCGCTTGGCGGCGAACGGCTGCCGACCGTGCTGTCGCGCTATTCGAGCCTTGCGCTGATCTGCTTCATCGTCGTCGCGTTCAGCGGGTTCCTGAACGCTCAGTTGCGGGTCGGCACCTGGGCGAACCTGCTCACCCCGTACGGCGTGCTCATCATCGGCAAGGCGACGGTGCTGATCCTGCTCGGCATGTTCGGCGTGCTGCAGCGCCGCTGGCTGATCGCTCGGCTGCGCACGAGCGCCGGCCGCGGGCCGTTCTGGATCATGGTCACGACCGAGCTGGCGTTCATGGGGTTCGCCTCGGGCATCGCGGCCGCGCTCGCCCGCACCGCGACCCCCGTGAAGCAGGTCGCGACCGGCACGACGCCGGCCGAGATCCTGACGGGCCAGCCGCTGCCGCCCGCCGAGACTCTGCACAATCTGATCGTCGGCGCGAACGTCGACCCGATCTGGCTGCTGGTTTCCGTTTTCGGCATCTACTTCTACGTCGCCGGAGTGCTGCGCCTGCGCCGTCGTGGCGACAAGTGGCCGCTCGGTCGCACGGTGAGCTGGGTCGCGGGCATGCTCGTGCTGGCATACATCACCAACGGCGGTGTCGCGGTCTACGTCGACTACCTGTTCTCCGCGCACATGGCGATGCATATGGCGCTGATGATGGTCGTGCCGCTGCTGCTCGTGCCGGGCGCGCCCGTCACCCTGGCCGCGCGCGCGATCATCAAGCGAACGGATGCCTCCCGCGGGGGTCGCGAGTGGATACTGCTCGCGGTGCACAGCCGCATCGCAGGTGTCCTCGCCAATCCCTTCATCGCCGCGCTGCTGTTCGTCGGAAGCCTCTGGGTCTTCTACTACTCGCCCCTCTTCCGCTGGGCGACCGAGAACCACCTCGGGCACGAGTGGATGACGGTGCACTTCCTCATCACCGGCTACCTCTTCGTGCAGTCGC
Source organism: Gryllotalpicola protaetiae (assembly GCF_003627055.1). Taxonomy (NCBI): domain Bacteria; kingdom Bacillati; phylum Actinomycetota; class Actinomycetes; order Micrococcales; family Microbacteriaceae; genus Gryllotalpicola; species Gryllotalpicola protaetiae. The sequence continues at coordinate 1,663,468 of NZ_CP032624.1, read as the reverse complement.
TCATCGGCATCGACCCGGTGCCGTTCCGGCTCGCCTACCCGTTCCGGCTCGTGCTGCTGCTCGGGACGATGGTGGTGCACGCGTTCTTCGGCCTCACCATCATGACGGCATCCGGGCTGTTCCTCGCCGACTGGTTCGGCGCGATGGGGCGCACCTGGGGCGCGAGCCCGATGCAGGACCAGTATCTGGCGGGCGGCATCGCATGGAGCATCGGCGAGCTTCCGACCCTCGTGCTCGCGATCGTCGTCGCCGTGCAGTGGAGCCGCAGCGACGCCAGGGAGACGAAGCGGAAGGACCGGGCATCCGACCGATCGGGGAACGCGGACGTCGACGAGTACAACGCGATGCTGCAGCGGATGGCTGAGCGCGACTCGTCCCGCGGCTGAGAAGCGGGCGACGTGGCCTGTGGATGAGCGGGGCGTGAGGCATCCGTCGAACTAATCTGTATCGGTGTCCCCCACCCTGTCTCGTGAGCAGCAGGCCGTCTTCGACCTGATCGAGAAGACGCGCGAGCACGTGTTCGTGACCGGCCGCGCCGGCACGGGCAAATCGACGCTGCTGAACCACCTCGCGTGGAACACCGAGAAGCAGCTCGTCATCAGCGCGCCCACCGGCGTGGCGGCGCTGAATGTCGGCGGGCAGACGATCCACTCGCTGTTCCGGCTGCCGATCGGGGTGATCGCCGACCACGCGATCGACCAGTCCGACGAGCTGAAGAAGCTGCTCAACACGATCGACACGCTCGTGATCGACGAGGTGTCGATGGTCAACGCCGACCTGATGGACGCCATCGATCGCAGCCTGCGCCAGGCGCGCAAGCGGCAGTCGCCTTTCGGCGGCGTGCAGGTCGTGCTGTTCGGCGACCCGTACCAGCTCGCGCCGGTGCCCGGCAGCCAGGAGGAGCGCGAGTACTTCGCCGACACCTACCGCTCGATGTGGTTCTTCGACGCGAAGGTCTGGCGGGACGCCGAGCTGCGCATCGTCGAACTGTCCGAGGTGCACCGGCAGCACGAGGCCGAGTTCAAATACATGCTCAACGCGGTGCGCCATGGCATGGTCACGAAGGAGATCGCCGACCGCCTGAACGCCACTGGCGCACGGCCGGCGCCGCCCGACGGGGTGATCACCCTCGCGAGCCGCAACGATGCCGTGAACCGCATCAACCAGGTGCAGCTCGGGCGCCTGCCCGGGCGGCTGCAGACCGCGAAGGCCGAGATCTCCGGCGACTTCGGGGGCCGCAACTATCCCGCCGACGAGGCGCTCGAGCTGAAGGTCGGCGCGCAGGTGATGTTCCTGCGCAATGACACGCAAGGCCAGGGCGAGGTGCGCTGGGTGAACGGGTCGATCGGCACCGTGACGCGCATCAAGGAGGACGTGCAGGTCGAGATCGAGGGCGTGCGCTACGACGTCGAGCCCGCGACCTGGGAGCGGCACAAGTACAGCTACGACCCGACGACCAAGAAGCTCGAGAAAGAGGTCGTCGCCGAGTTCTCGCAGTTCCCGCTGCGGCTCGCGTGGGCCGTGACGATCCACAAGTCGCAGGGGAAGACCTATGACCAGGCGATCGTCGACCTCGGCTCGCGCGCGTTCAGCCCCGGGCAGACCTATGTCGCGCTGAGCCGCATCACGGCGCTCGAGGGGCTCTATCTGACGAGGCCGCTCCGGCCTGCGGACATCTGGGTCGACAAGGATGTCGAGCGATTTATGGCCGATGCGGGGAGGGCCCCGCGGATGGCTGTCACGGCTTCGTAACGGCGCCGGCCCAGGCATCCGTTCGCCTGTCTATTGTCGTAGACGCGCGCATAGACTCGGCAGACAGGTTGATGCTGCACGAGGGGTGGTGCATGGCGCCTCGAGGTGTCAGGGGGCGGCGCGCGAAACGCGCGCTCGCCGCGATCGCGCTCGGGCTGAGCGCGCTGCTGCTCGCGGGTTGCGGCAGCGGAGCGGGCGGCGCGCGTGTCGCGGCGATCGGGGCAGAGGCAGGCGATCGGATGCCTGACGCGACCGCCAAGCAGCTGCAGGACGCCCTCGACAACGCCGTCAAGCTCTCGGGCGGCAGCGGCGGAATCGCCGGGGTGTGGGCGCCGTGGGCGGGCACGTGGACGGCCGCCTCCGGCACCGAGTCGCGCGACAAGGGCGCCGCCCCGATGAACCTGGACTCGTCGTTCCGCATCGGCTCGATCACGAAGACCGCCACCTGCACCGTGCTGCTCAAGCTGGCGGAGGCGGGAAAGGTGCGGCTCGACGACGAGGTGTCGACGTATCTGCCCCGCATGGTCGGCCTCAACGGGCTCACCCTCGGCGCGCTGTGCCAGAACACGTCGGGCTTCGCGGACTACTGGAACGGCCTGGCGCCGCAGATGGTGACCAACCCGGGCCGCAGCTGGGACGCGGTCGAGCTGATCAACAGCGGGCTCGGGCAGGCGCGGGTCGGCGCGCCGGGCCAGACCTGGTCGTATTCGAACGCGGGATTCGTGCTGCTCGGGCTCGCACTGCAGACCGCCACTCACACGAGTTGGCAGTCGCTCTACACGAGCTATGTCACGGGCCCGCTCGGCATCGACGAGACGACCACGCTTCCGACGGGCACGAAGCTGCCGTCGCCGGCGCCGATCGGGTACGCGGCCGACCGCGACCCCGTCACCGGCGCGACGAACTGCTCGGTGCTCGACAACGACACCGCGCTCTCGCCGTCGGCGCTGCAGCAGGCAGGCGGACTCGTGAGCGACCTCGACGACACGGCGTCGCTGGTGCACGCGGTGGCGGCCGGCTCTCTGCTCGCGAAGGGCGGATCGGCGCAGCAGCAGAAGGTCGTGAACATGTCCGATGCGATGCCCTCATGGGCGCAGTACGGCCTCGGCGTCGAGAAGATGGGGCCGCTGATCGGGCACGCGAGCGCCGTCCCCGGATTCGCGACCGCCGCCTACAGCGACCCGAAGTCGGGGCTCACGGTCGTCGTGATGGTGAACAACTCGACCCCAGGAGCGAACTTCGCCCGGCTGGTCGCGCTGCAGCTCGCCTCGATCGGGTCGAAGGCGCCGGCGGGCGCCGGGCACACGCAGCCGGCGATCGGCCTGCCGTGGACCGCCGATCAGCTCGCCGCGGTGCTGCCGTCCGAGACCGGGTGCAATGCGGCGGCGGCCCCCGCAGATCCCGCGCTCGCCGCGATCGCGTCGATCGGGCCGGATTACTGACACTGGACTGATCAGCGACGGATGCCTGTCGCGGAGGTCCCCGGTCTGGCGCGACTTGCCATACTGGCCGAATGCCGATCACTCCCGACGACAAGGACTGGACCTGGGTGCTCGAGCGCCCCTGCCCCGAGTGCGGGTTCGACCCGGCCGCTTTCGGCTACCGGGACGTACCGGGGCTGACACGCGAGAACGTCGGCGCGTGGCAGCGCGCGATCTCCGGCGTCGTCGACGTCGACGTGCGGCCGGATGACTCGACCTGGTCGCCGCTCGAATACGCGGCGCATGTGCGCGACGTGTTCCGCATCATGCATGCACGGCTGAACCTCATGCTCGTCCTCCGCGACCCCGAGTTCGCAAGCTGGGACCAGGACGAGACCGCGGTCGAGCAGGACTACAACAGCCAGGACCCTTCACGGGTGGTGATCGACCTCACCACGGCCGGGCTCGCCCTCGCCGACGCGTTCGAGGCCGTGCCTGACTCGTCGCTGGGGCGCAGCGGCCGTCGCAGCAACGGCTCGGTGTTCACGGTCGAGACCCTCGCGAGCTACTTCCTGCACGACGCGGTGCACCACCGCTGGGACGTCACCGGCGAGGGGTTCTCCGCGGGCGGGGCGGCCGGCTCCTGATCAAGGCGAGTGCCAGCGCGACGACGATCAGCCCAAGCCCGAGCGACCAGGTGAGCTCCGGGTCGACCAGGGTCGTGGCCGGGGTCGGCAGGCTGACCGGTGCGCCCGTGGCGCGCTGAGCTGCGGCCTTCGGCGTCGCGTCGGCCTGCTTCGAAGCGGTGCTGGCTCCCATGCTGTTCACGGCATATACGCGGTATGAGCGGGCCTTGCCGTTGCTGAGGCCGCCGTCCGTCCAGGACACGGTCTGCTGGCCGGTCACGAGGGGCGTGAACGCGGTGAGCAGCTTGCCCTTGGCATCCGTCACCGTATAGAACTCAGCGCTCGTGACGGCCGGCCAACTCAGGGTGACCGACGCGTCGCCACCCGTTGCGGTGATCTTGGCGGGGGCACGTGGGGCGGCGGTCGCCGCGGCGACGACCATGGGGTGCGTCGACGTGACGGCGTGCGCTCCGCTTTCCGTGGTCAGGCGCAACGAGACGGTGTGCGCGCCCGGGGTGAGGAAGGTGGCGGACATCACAGGGTCGGTCGTGGTGAACTGCCGTTGCGCGGCGGTGCCGCCGTCGATCGTCCACCGGTAGTCGACGATCGGGTCGGCGGGGTCGCTCAGGCTGCCGCCGGCGTTGAAGCGGGTCAGGGTGCCGACCTCGGCGGTCTGCGGGCCCGTCAACTGGGCGTTCAGCTTGGCCGCCGCGAGCAGCGGCAGGCCCAGCGTGACACGCAGCTGCTGCGCGGCGTTGGCGGTGTCGCCGCGCTGATATGTCGTGTGATGGGTGAGGACGCTCGGGCTGCCGCTCGCGTCGCCGGTGCTCGCGACGATGTGCGCGAAGTCCCGCACCGGGTAGGCGACGCCGTCGATCGTGCGCTCGTCGACGAGGCCGCAGATGGGATCGCCATCGTGGCAGTAGTCGAAGATCGGGGCGCCCTCGAACTTCGCAGCCCAATCGGTGCTTCCGGTGCCGTATGAGGGCGACGACGAGGCGGCTGTGCCATCACCGTCGGCCGGGGAGCCTGCAGCGGCCGACCCGCCCGCCGAGCTGGTGCGCACCAGATAGCCATCGAGACCCGGTGCGAAGCTGCCGTAGTCGTCGGCCGTGTCCGACGAGGCGAAGTAGGTGTTCCCGAAGAACACCGCGGCGACGATGCTCTTGCGTGCGTTCGGCGTCGCCGACAGCACCGCCTCGACGATCGTCTGCGCGCCCTGCGAGTAACCCGACACGATGGCGCCAGTCTCGGGGCAGCTGCGACTGAGCCGGTCGAGCTCGGCGGCCGCGGCGTGCGCGCCGAGTTCGACGGACTTCGAGTACGCGCTGAGGTCGCCACTGACGAGCGCGTCGGTGCTGACGGCGTCGATGCCGACGGCCGGATACGGCACGGGATAGGGCGTGATCGTGGTGTCGTTCGCGGCGGCCGTGGCCTGGATGCGCTTGAACACGTCGGAGACGGGGCCGCCCATGCCCAGCGTGGGATTCGCTGAGGTGTAGCGCTTCTTCGCCGGCACCCCGTTGTCTTCGCCAGATCCGCGCGCGCCGATGAACTCGTAGTCGGGGCAGGTCGGCGCCTTTGCCGCGGCGGATTTCGTCGGCGCCGGGGTGGGGGTGGCAGAGCGGCCGGGGGCGGCGGCGGCCGGGGCGGCCAGGGTCAGCGCGAGGGCGAGCGACACCAGCGCGGCGGCGGCCGCGCCGGGCATCCGTCGAAGCGCTCGGGTCACTCCCCGAGGTTACCGGCGAGAGTTGAGCCTTTGCTCAGGGCAGATAGGCCGACGCGGTCCACAGGTGCATGGCCGCGTAGCTGCGCCACGGCGACCAGGCAGCGGCGATGACGGATGCTTGGCGCGCGGTCTTCGCGCCGAGCGACTTCTTCAGCACGAGGTCGTCTGGAGCGAACGAGTCGGGGTCGCCGAGGGCGCGCAGGGCGATGTAGTCGGCGGTCCACGGGCCGATGCCCGGCAGCGCCAGCAGCTCGCGGCGCGCCTCGGCTCGGTCGGCCGCAGGGCTCAGCTCGAGGCCGCCGGCGAGCGCGCCCGCGAGACGATGCAGTGCGGCGGCTCGAGAGCCGGTGAGGCCGATCTCGCGCAGCGCCTCTGCGCCGGCGTCCGCGACGGTCTGAGCGGTGGGGAACGCGCGCAGGCCGGACTCCCCGACCGGTGCGCCGAACGTGCCGACCAGGCGGCTCGCGAACACGCCGGCGGCCTTGAGCGACACGGCCTGGCCGACGACCGTCAGCATCGCGGTCGTCGGGCCGTCGAGCGAGCCGGGGGTGCGCAGGCCGGGCCGCGCGGCGATGAGCGGCCCGATGACCGGGTCATGCCCGAGCGCGTCGGCGATGAGCTGCGGATCGGCGTCGAGGTCGAGCCAGCGCCGCAGCTTCGCCACGATGCCGGTAAGGTCTGCGATGTCGGCCGGGCGGATGCGCACCGTGAGGTGCTCATCGCCCGAGGCCGCCCAGTCGACGGTCGCGAGCGCCGGGCCGTGCGTTGCAGGAACGGGAGTCGTGAAGGCGCCGTCGGCGCCGATGAGGTCCATGCCGGGAATGGCATGTGCGCGCTGGAACGCCCGCATCGCCCCGTCGTCGTACGGCGCCCGGTGGCGCAGCCGCAGCACGATGGTCGGGGCGGCGTCCGAGGCGGGCGCGTCATCGGGGGTTGCGGCCCGGGTTGCCGGGCGCCGCAACGCCGACGGGGCCACCCCGTATTCGCCGAGCATGACGTCGTTGAACTGGCGCACGCTTCCGAACCCGGCGGCGAACGCGATGTCGGCGAGGCCGAGGCTCGTCTGCTCGATGAGGGTGCGGGCGGTCTGCGCGCGGCGGGTGCGGTTGAGCTGCACGGGCGAGGCGCCGACCTCGCTGATCAGGATCCGGTGCAGGTGCCGCTCGCTGACCGACAGCCGCCGGGCGAGCCCGGCCACGCCGAGCTCGTCGATCGCGCCGTCGCGGATCGCCCGCACGGCGCGCGCCGCCAGGTCGCCGCTCGCGTCCCAGTGCCGCGACCCGGGCAGCGAGTCGGGGCGGCATCGCTTGCACGCGCGGAAACCGGCGGCCACGGCCGCCGCGGCGCTCGGGAAGAACACCGCATTGCGGCGCAGCGGCTTGCGCGCGGGGCACGACGGCCGGCAGTAGATGCCCGTGGTCGTCACGCCGAGGAAGAAGCGCCCGTCGAAGCGCGGGTCGCGGCCCGAGGCCGCACGGTACGCCACCTCCGGGTCGATGACGGCTGAGCCGTCTGCTGCGCTGCTCATCTATCCATCATGGAGGCAGGGCAACGCCCCCGATGGCGGAAATCGGACCTGGGCCTACGCGGTACCCTGGCGACGATGAAGAAGCGGCTGCCGGGTCTCGCGCTCTGCGTTGCGATCGCGCTGGTCGCCACCGGACTCGGCACGCTCGCCCCGGTCGTCGGCGCCCCGGTGTTCGGCATCGTGATCGGCGCGGTCATCGCCGCGTTCCTGAAGCCGGGCACGGTGGCGGAAGCCGGTGCCGCCTGGTCGGGCAAGTACGTGCTGCAGGCATCCGTCGTCGTCTTCGGCACGGGCCTGTCGATCGTCGAAGTCCTGCAGACCGGCTGGCATTCGCTGCCGGTGATGCTCGGCACGCTCGCGATCGCGCTGCTCGGCGCGTGGCTGATCGGCCGCGCTCTTCGCCTTGACGGCGACCTGCGCACCCTCATCGGCGTCGGCACCGGCATCTGCGGCGCCTCGGCGATCGCGGCGGCCCAGTCGGTGATCCGTGCGAAGTCGGCCGATGTCGCCTACGCGATCGGCACCATCTTCACCTTCAACGTGATCGCGGTGGTCACCTTCCCGTTCATCGGGCGGGCGCTGCACATGAGCGACCACTCCTTCGGGCTGTGGGCGGGCACCGCCATCAACGACACCTCGTCGGTGGTCGCGGCGTCGTTCAGCTTCAGCGCGGCGGCCGGCGCCTACGGCATCGTGGTGAAGCTCACGCGCACGCTCATGATCATCCCGATCACGATCGCGCTGGCGCTCTACAAACGGCGGCAGGCGGTGAAGGCGGTGCGGGCGGATGCGGCGGCCGGCACGTCCGCGGAACAGCCCGGTCGTCTCGCCTGGAACAAGGTCGTGCCGATGTTCCTGATCTGGTTCCTCGTGGCCGTGCTGGTCGACTCTCTCGGGGTGATCCCCGCGTCCTGGCATCCGTATCTCAGCCAACTGGGCAGCTTCATGATCACCGTCGCGCTCGCGGGAATCGGCCTCGGAACGCGCATCGGCGTGCTGAAGCAGGCGGGGCTGCGGCCGCTCGTGCTGGGCGCGAGCCTGTGGGTGCTGGTCGCCCTGTCGTCACTCGGCCTGCAGGCCGTCACCCACACGCTCTGAATCGGCGGACTTGCGCGACCTGAGCGCGGGGTCGATCAGCGCGAGCACCGCTGCGGCGCCGACCACGACGGCGATCGTGATGCCGAGGCCGTGCAGGCCGGCATCCGTCGGCGCATGCGGGAAGGCGAGGCCGATCGCCGCGGACGACAGGATCGACCCGAGGTAGACCGCCGTGCGCGACAGGCCGGACGCGGTGCCGAGCTGGTCGCCCGGCGCCTGGCGGAAGAGCGCCTGCTGGTTGCTCACCGAGGCGAGTCCCTGCGGAACGCCGAAGAACGCGGCGACGAGCAGCAGCATCCACAGTGGGCTGGCGTGGGTGAGGAAGACGATGAGCAGCCCGCCGAGGAAGGGGATCGCGCCGGACAGCACGAGCGGCAGCCGTAGCCGGCGGTTCCTGGCGACCGCGACGCTGGTGAGCGCGGCGAGCACCGCCGTCGGCAGCTGGATGAACCCCGCCTGGTCGGCCGAGTAGCCGGCCGAGCCCTGCACCCACTGGCTGAAGCCGTACATCATCGTGTACGCGCCGAAGTAGATGAGCAGCATGCGCAGATAGGTGCGGCTGAGCGCGCCGTTGCGGCGCAGCATGCGGATGTCGACGAACGGATGCGTGCTGCGCAGCGACCACCACACGAGGGCCGCGACGAGCACCACGGTGACGCCGACGAGCCACAGCGTGTCGATCCTGAGGTCGAGCAGGAAGACGAGCAGCGACGCGAGCGCGCCCCCGAACAGCACGATGCCGATCGGGTCGATGTCGCGCAGCGTCGGCTTCGGCCCGGTGCGCAGCGGGCGCGTCGTGTCGCTCGGCACCCAGATGATCGTGGTGACGAGTGCGACGGCTGCGAGCGGGATGTTGACGAGGAAGATCGACTGCCAGCCGAATCCCGTGATCAGCAAACCGCCGAGCACCGGGCCGATGGCGGCGACGGTCTGGCTGGCGATCGACAGGCCCGAGAGCAGGGCGGGCGGGGTCTGGCGGTCCAGGCGCGCGCTCTGGTCGCGGATGAGCGACATGGCCGACGGGTAGGCGGCCGAGGTGCCGATGCCGATCAGGATGCGCGAGATGAGGACGGCGGAGAAGTCGTGCCAGATGTTCGGCAGGATGCCGGCGACGAGCACGACCACGAGGCCGACGAGGTAGACGCGCTTCGGGCCGAAGACGTCGGCGAGCTTGCCCATCGTGGGCTGGGCGATCGCGCTGGCGAGGTAGAGTCCCGCGACGAGCCACACGACGACCGCGGTCGTGACGTGCAGATCGTGGCTGATCGGCACGAGCGCGACGGCGATCATGCTCGTGTTGATCGGGTTGAGAACCGGGCCGATCAGCAGAGGAGTGACGAAGCGCCAGGTGAACTTCCCGGTGCCGGTCTGGGCGGGGGTCGCCGTCACTTGCTCTCCTCTTCGATCTTCATGAGTACGTCGAGTCCGCGCGCGACGAGCTCGCGCTCGTCGTCGCTGAGCTTGGTCGCGAGCAGCCTGACGAGGTCGGCGTGCCGGCTCTCGTCGGTCTGTGCGACCGCCTCGATGCCGGCCTCGGTCACGACGAGAAGCTCGCGCCTGCCGTCGTTCGGGTCCTTCGCCTTCACCACCAGGCCCTTCTCGACGAGCTCGGCGACGACCACGCCCATCGATTGCGGGGTGATCTGCTCGTAGCGCGCGAGCTGCGCCGTGGTCAGCCGCCCCTTGCGGCGCAGCCATGCGAGAGCGGCCTCGTGTCGCGGCGGCAGGTCGCCGAGCTGACGGCCGCTGCGCATCGCGCGGCGCACCGCCGCGAGCATGTCGCCGATGCGCCCGGCGAGGTCCTCGGGTTCGATGGGCTGGCTCATGCTTATATAGTAAGCCTAACTTGCAAGTTTACCTGACAATAGGAGATTGACGGATGCCTGGACTCTCGACTCGCCTCGGGCGCGCGCTGCGAAACCGCCGTGCCGGCGAGCGCCGCCTCGCCTGGTTCCGCCCCGAATTCGCCGGGCCCGAGACGATCGTGCTGACGAGTCCTGCGTTCGGGCACCTCGAGCACATGCCCGAGTCGACCGCGGGTCGCGGGGTCGGTGGCGATGTCTCGCCCGCGTTGGCGTGGACCGGCGTGCCGGCAGGTGCTGCGTCGCTCACGTTGATCGTGCAGGACCACGACGTGCCGCTGCCCGTGGCGATCACGCACGCGCGCGTCGCCGAGATCGCGCCGGAGACGACGGCGATTGCGCAGGGCGGCATCCGCGGCTGGCACGGCCCGCGGCCGATCCCCGGACACGGACCGCACCACTACGTGTTCCAGCTGTTCGCGCTCGACGGGTCAGGCCGCGTCGTCGCGCGCGGCCGCCTCGACGGCGTCTACGAGCGGGACTGAGGCCGGGCCTTTCAGTCTCTTTCTGGCACTTGATGCCATAATTAATGTGGAACCGAGAGGAAGAGGTAGAGGCGTGGCGGAAGAGCGTTTCGCAGGCAAGACGGTCATCGTGACGGGGGCCGGTTCGGGCATCGGGAAGGCGACCGCTGTGCGGATCGCGGAAGAGGGCGGGAAGGTCGTCGCGGCCGACGTCGTCGTCGCGCGGCTCGATGAGCTTGCGGCCGAGCACCCCGACCTCGATATCGTGACCGTCGCCGGCGACATCACGAAGGACGAGGACATCGCGCGCATCGTCGACGCCGCGGGCGGCCCGGTCTGGGGCCTCGCCAATGTGGCCGGCGTTATGGACTCGTTCCAGCCCGCGCACGAGATCGACTGGAAGCAGTGGGACTTCGTGCTGGCGGTGAACCTGACGGCGACGGCGAAGCTGATGGCGGCGGTGATCCCTGGCATGCTGGAGGCCGGCGCCGGCTCGATCGTGAACGTGAGCTCCGAGGCGGGCTTGCGCGGCTCGGCGGCGGGCGCCGCGTACACCGCGTCGAAGCATGCCGTCATCGGTCTGACCAAGAACTCGGCGGTCATGTACGGCAAGAAGGGCATCCGGGTCAACACGGTCGCGCCGGGCGCCGTGCAGACGAACATCCAGGCGGAGTTCAAGTCGGCACTGGCCGGCGAAGCGATCGGTCCGTTCATGCAGGTGGTCGTGCCGGGCCTCGCCCAGCCCGAGCAGCTCGCGTCTTCGATCGTGTGGCTGCTTTCCGATGACGCGTCGAACGTCAACGGCGCCGTGCTCGCGAACGACACGGGGTGGTCGGCGATCTAGGCGCTGCCGAATTCGGCAGCTAGTCGACGTCGGAAAGCCGGGCGAGCAGGGCGAGCGCGCGCTCGAGGGTGCGCCGAGGCGAAGCATCCGTCGTCTCGGTCGCCCAGTACAGGTAGGCGTCGAACACCGCGGCAGTGAAGCCGTCGGCAAGCACCCGCGCGGCGAACGGCTCCAGCCCGCGCGTCAGCAGGTAGTCGATCAGGGTGAGTGAACCGGTGTGCATGCGGCCCGAGCCGAAGGCGATCAGCTCGGGGTGGGTCGCGATGATCCGCAGGCGGGTGCGGGTGGCGTTGAGGTCGGGCAGCGCGTCGGCGCCCGCGAGCGTCGCGCGTTCGAGCGCGGCGAAGGGCGAGAGGGATGCCGCGCCCGCCAGCGTCTCGCTGCGCGCCCGCACGACGGGGGCGAAGCCGTCCCAGATCAGCTCGGCCTTCGACGCGAAATGGCGGAACAGGCTGCGGCGGCTGACACCGGCGCTCTGAGCGATGTCGTCCATGCTGACCGCGTCATAGCCGCGCTCGCCGAAGAGCCCGATCGCCGTCGCCGCGACGGCGTCGCGGTCGAACGCGAGGGGCCGGCCGCGCGGCGGCGTCGACTCGGTCATGCCCTGATTATCGGGCCGCGGCTGCGCACAACTCCTGACGAAACGGGCATGGCGCGGGGCGAGCCGCGAAGTTCCGCGGATCGCCCCGCGCCATGCGGAATCGATCAGGAGTTGTGCGCGCGGGCCTACGCCTGCAGCGCGGCCTCGATCTCGATCGTGATCGTGACCTCTGAGCCGATCAGCACGCCGCCGCCCTCGAGCGCCGCGTTGTAGGTCAGGCCCCAGTCCTCGCGCTTGATCTTGGCCGTCGCGGTCGCGCCGGCCTTGTAGTTGCCGTAGGGGTCCGTCTGGAACCCGGAGAACTCGAAGTCGAAGGTCACCGGCTTGGTCGTGCCCTTGATGGTCAGGTCGCCGTCGATCTTGAAGTCGTCGCCGTCGGCGCGCACGCCGGTCGAGACGAACTCGATGAAGGGGAACTGCGCGGCCTCGAAGAAGTCGCCGGTGCGCAGGTGGTTGTCGCGGTTCGGCTCGTTCGTGTTGACCGAGGCCACCTCGGCCTTGGCGGTGACGGACGACTCGAGAGGGTTCTCGGCGGTGACGAAGGTCGCCTCGAACTTCTCGAACTTGCCGCGCACCTTCGCGATCATGAGGTGGCGGACGCTGAAGCCCACCTCGGTGTGGGTCGGGTCGACGACCCAGGTGCCGGCGCGGTAGCCGGGGATGGTGATCGTGTCGGTCATGGCTCGTACTCCTAGAAATCTGGTGGGCGGGGCTGCTGCCCCGTCGAAACATGCAATTGCATTCAACTGCTCTGTATTCCAGATGATCTAGAAATATTACGAAAACGGATGCCGAACACCTCCACCCCCCGCGAAGATCACCGAATCGGGTGATTGGCCTGGAAGACCCCGCGCGGGTCGACCTGCAGCGATTCGTAGGCGAGCCGCTCGCGCGCCGAGCCGAACAGAACGCTGCCGTCACCGAGCGTCTCGCTGAAGGTCAGCAGTTGCGCGGGGAGGGCCCACGGCTCGAGCGCCGCGCACAGCCGACGGGCGGCGAGCAGCCCGGGCGCGACGGCCTCGGGCACGGGGGTCATCGCCAGGGCGAGCAGGGCGAACTCGCCCTCGATCGAGGCGACCGCTCCCCCGTCTGCCGGTCGGCGGCCGAGCGCGCCGCCGAGCTGACGCAACTCGGCCATGAACAGCCCGGACCTCGTGCCGGGCCCGACGAGGTCCAGCAGGGCGGCGACTGCGTCGTCCGAGAGGGTCGACAGCACGCGGTGGTCGCTGACGGCGCCCGCGGGCTCTGGCGGGTCCATGTGAACGGCGGTCAGGGCGGGGGCGGGAATCCGCGCGAAGGTGTCGAGCTCAGGCTCGAGCGCGCGCAGCGGCGCGAGGATGCGCTCGGCATCCGTGTTGTCCGTGTGCACCGCGCCGTCGATGATGACGAGGTCGCGGCCGGCCAGGAACGGCGGCAGCTGGGGAAGCGGTGGGAACGAGATGACGCGGAAGGACGTCGTGACCTGCTCCGGGGCATCCGCCGCCCAATCGCGCCACGCGCGCAAAACGTCAGACGCGTGCGAGCGGTCCCACAGCAGCATGCCGGCGTAGATGTCGGCGATCGGCAGCAGCTCGATCTCGACCGCCGTGACGACGCCGAGGTTGCCGCCGCCGCCGCGCACCGCCCAGAACAGGCCGGCGTTCTCATCGGCGCTCGCCCGCAGCAGCTCGCCCGATGCGGTGACGAGCTCGACGGCGCGCACTGAGTTCGCGGCGAGCCCGTGCTCGCGTCCGTAGAACGAGACGCCGCCGCTCAGCGCGAAGCCTGCGACCGCGACGTCGCCCGCGCTGCCGTGCAGGGCGGTGAAGCCGAACGGGGCGGCGGCCTCGATCACGTCCTGCCAGAGGGTGCCGCCGACGACGCGCGCCGTGGCGGCCGCCGCGTCGATCGTGACTCCTGTGAACTCGGAAAGGCGCACGATGACCGTGCTCGAGAGATCCTGTTCGGCGAGGGACGCGGCGCCGTGGCCGGTGCTCTGCGGTGCGATGCGCAGCCCGGCCGCGACGGCGGCGCGCACGACGGCGATGACCTCGTCGACGGTGTGCGGGAAGACGATCGCGGCGGGCCGCAGCTCGGCGGCGAGCTGCCAGCCGAGGCGGCGCTCGTCATATCCGGGGTCTCCGGGCAACCAGATGCGGCCGTCGCAGAGGCTGCGGTCGAGCGCCGCGGGGCGCACGGAGGTGAGGTGGTCAGACATGGGTGGGTTCCTTGACGGGGTTCGGGTGAGACGGAAGGGGAGGCGCAGCGAGGCGCCGCGGTCAAGGATCGTCAGGGCGAGGCATCCGTCACCATCCCGCGCGGCGGGGCAGTTCGCCCTCCCAGACATCTGGGATGGGCATTCCTCAGTTTCAGGCGCACACTGGCATTCATGCAACAGTCACTTGTCGCCGAGCGCACACGCGGCGACATCGAGGTCCTCGCGCGCGCGGGCCTCGAGCTCGAGGTGTTCCTCAGCGAGGCCGTCGATTCGCTGGCGCGGGCGGTGCCGCACGTCGCCGCGTGCGTCGGCACGCACGACCCTGCCACCCATCTGCTCACGAGCGCGCGCAAGTTCGGCGACCTCGCCGACAACAACGACCACGACGGCGTGTTCGGGCAGATCGAGTACGACTCCGACGAGACGACGACGTTCCGCGCGCTGTTCGAGGCGGGCCGCACCGGCGTCGCCATGGACCTCGCGACGCAGGGCGAGGTCGAGCGCTCGGTGCGCATGGGCAGGCTGATGAAGCCGATCTACGGCTACTACGACGAATTGCGGATGCTGTACCGCGAAGGCCGCACCTTCTGGGGTTCGATCTCGATCTTCCGCGGACCGGACGACCCGACGTTCAGTGCTGACGACCTGGAGTTCATCGAGTCGCTGTCGGGATTCTTCGCGCGGGGCGTCCGCGGCGGCATCCTGACCCGCATCGCGGACTCGACGCCGCCCGCTGACGCCGGCCCCGCGGTCATCGTCATCGACGCGTCCGACGAGATCGCCCAACTGAGCCCCGGCGCTGCGGCGCGGCTCGAGCAGCTGCGCTCGGTCGACCACTTCGCCGACCCGATGGGCGTGCTGCTCGCGCTCGTCGGCACGGCCCGCCGCCAGCTGCGGGGCGAGGTGACGCCTGCGCCCCGCATCCGGGTGCGCGCCGCCGACGGCATGTGGCTGCTGCTGCACGCCTCGCCGCTGCCGGGCTTCGGCGACCGCGCCGGCGATGTCGTGATCACGATCGAGGAGGCGCGGCCGCCCGAGATCGTCGAGCTCGTCGTCAGCGCGTTCGACCTGACGCCGCGCGAGCGCGACGTGACGCAGCTCGTGCTGCGCGGGGTCGACACGAAGGAGATCGCGCAGGCCCTGCACGTGTCGGCGTACACCGTGCAGGACCATCTGAAGGCGATCTTCGAGAAGCTCGACGTGCGCAGCCGGCGGGAGCTGATCGCGCGCGTGTACTTCGACCAGTACGAGCCGCGGATCGGCCAACCGCTCGCCGCGACCGGCAACTTCGCCTAGCGGGTCGCTGCCGCGCGCTCCCGCAGCTCGCTGCGACGCTCGAAAAACGTCTCAGCCGGCGTGCCGGGGCGGGGCGCCGAATACACCTCGTCGGGCGGCACGACGTGGCCCTCGGCGTCGACGAATGCGACATGCACCTCCGCGTCGTCCGAGATGCGGCGGCGCGTGGTGGTGACCCCGAACTCGGACGGAACGTGGACGTCGCCCCAGTCGTGCAGGGCGGCCATCACGAGCTTCAGGTCGCGGCCGCGCTGGGTGAGAACGTACTCGTCGCGGGGGCGCTCGCCGGGCGCCTGGTAGCGCTGCTTCTCGAGCAGTCCGGCCTCGACGAGCGAGGCGAGCCGGTCGCTGAGCACGTCGGGGGCGACTCCGAGCAGCTCGCGGAAGTCCGCGAACCGGGTGATGCCGTTCACGGCCTCGCGCAGGATCAGCAGGCTCCAGCGCGCTCCGATGACATCGAGGCTGCGCGCGATCGTGCAGGTCGAGTTGTAGACGCGTTCGGCGTGCGCGGTCTCTTGGCTGGGCATCGTCACTCCTCGAGGGCGGACACCGGTACTGCGGCATCCGTCACCCGCTGTTCTACTCGATCGCGCACGCGCAGCACCTGGGTCGCCACCAGCGCGGCGATCGCGAAGACGCTGACCACGACGGCGCCGAGCTCGAGCGCGGTGCGCAGCCCGGACGCCGTGGCGACCAGGCCGAGTGCGATCGCGGCCGCACCCTGCAGGATGTAGGCGACCAGGTAGACGGCGGAGATGGTGCCCGCGCGGTGGTGCGCCGGGGCGTTCTGGCCGATCAGTCCGAGGCCGCCGGCAAACATCAGCGCGTAGGCGGCGCCCGAGACCAGCGTGGTCACCATGAACACCTGCAGCGAGCCGCTGAAGGCCGAGTCGAGCAGGAAGCCGAACGCGACGAGCGTGACGACGCTGCCGATCGCGATCAAGAGCTGCGGGCGCACCGAGCGGGTCGCGATCGCCGTGACGCCGATGATGGCAGACATGATCGCGAGGATCGCGCCGACCACGAACACGTTGCGCGTCGCCGTGATCTCCTCGGCGATCTGCGCGCCGAGTGCCAGGAACACGGACCCGAACATGTACGCGACGCTCACGGCCAGCGCGGCGACGACATAGAGCAGACGGATGCTGGGGGCGACGGCCACCCCGCGGGGGCGCCACGGTCCCCGCGACTCGTCAGGCGTGTGCCGGGGCAGGAACCAGACGCCGACGCCGACGGCCGCGATCGCGATGACGAGCACCCAGAAGTCGAGGTGCAGCGGGAACGGCGCGTACTGGATCAGCGCGCCGCCGATGAGTGTGGCGAACACGAGGCCGAGGGCGGTCGAGGCGGTGGTCACCGAGCCTGCCGAGCGCTCGCGGCCGGGCCTGCTGAACTCGACCACGGCGGCCGAGGCCGGGCTGAGCGCGAGGCCCACGCCGACGCCCATGAAGGCCCGTCCGACGAACACCAGCGCGATATTCGGCGCGACGGCGAAGAGCAGCGTTCCGATGAGCATCGCGGCGAGGCCCAGCAGGATCGCGGCGCGGCGCCCGATGTGGTCGGCCAGATCGCCGAAGACGAGCAGCACGATCACGAGGGTGAGGGGGTAGACCGCGAAGATCGTGGTCGTGATCGCCGCGGTCACGTGCCACTGCGCCTCGTAGAGCGGGTAGGTGGTGCTGGGGGCGCCGCTCGTCCACAGTGCGATGGCTGCGACGGCTGCTGCTGTCCAGTACGAGGCTGCGCGGGGCAGCGTGCGTGCGATGCGGTTCATCGGTCGTCCCGTCAGAAGGTGGGTGAGCCCTATCGGCCTAGATAGTTCCTTCCAACTCAGGAGGCTAAGTAGCTATTCCGTATTTAGGCCACCTTTTCCTCGGGCTCGGCAGGGGCGATGAAGAAGTTGTCGCGGAACAGGCCCGTGGGGTCGTAGCGCAGCTTCAGTTCGTGCAGCCTCTCGAGGTGCGCAGGCGGAAAGGCGCGCGCGAGGGCGGCGGGACCGGTGTCGGTCTCGAAGCTCAGGTACATGCCCTCGAAGTGCGGCTCGAGGCGGCGCCACCACTCGTCGAGCCCTGACGAGCGGGTGCCGAACGCGGCGACCGAGAAGTTCGCGTCGCGCCAGCCGTACGCGGTCGCATCGGCGGGCACGTCGGCCACGGCCCCGCCGACCGCGCGCAGTTGGAAGAAGTAGCTGGCGCCCGCGTCGAGCAGCGCCTCCGTCGCGGCCGCGAATTCGGGGGTCAGGTGCTCGATGAGTCCCGAGTGGCTGAGCGGCTCGCCCTGCGCCTGCTGCGGGGAACTCTCGTCGACGAACGCGCCCATGATCTGGTCGTAGCTCGTGAGGGCCACCGACTGGTCCACGAGCGGCGCGATCTCGGCGATCGGCTGCAGCAGCTCGACGATGGTGTCGGGGTCGTCGCTGTCGACGGCGATCATGGCCTGCGCGTAGCGAGCGCCGCCCTGGCGGCCTCCCAGGATCACCGACCCGGTGAGCCGGCGATCGGATGCCTCGATGGCCTCGCCCCATCGCGTCAGGAATCCCGCGGTATCGCTCGCGTCGAACGCGAGCTGCGCGAAGCCGAGCCGGCCCACGCGCTGCGCCTCGAACTCGAATGAGACGGCGATGCCGAAGTTGGCGCCGGCTCCCCGCATCGCCCAGAACAGCTCGGGGTGCTGCGTCGCGCTCGCCGAGACGAGCTCGCCGCTCGCGAGCACCACGTCGACCGAGCGCAGATGGTCGATCGTCAGCCCGTGCTCGCGGGCGAACCAGCCGACGCCGCCTGCGGTGGCGAGGCCGCCGACCCCGACCCCGCCGTAGTCGCCGCTCGTGATCGCGAGCCCGTGGGGGGCGAGCGACCTGGCGACGTCGAGCCAGCGGGCGCCCGGCCCGATCCGCACGCGGCCGGCCGCCTCGTCGATCACCTCGACGTGGTTGAAGGCGCCGAGGTCGATGACGAGGCCGCCGCGGTTGAGCGAGCGGCCCGACAGGCCGTGGCCGGCGCTGAAGATTCCGAGGGGAAGGTCGCGATGGCGGGCGGCGAAGGTCACGGCATCCGCGACCGCGTTCGTCGTCTCCGGCCGCAGCACCAGGCCGGGCGCACCGCCGCGCAGATAGCCCGAGGTGTAGCGGCCGTACCCGGTGTCGCCCGGCTCGATGGCGCGCGCCACGAGCGAGGCGGGCAGGCCGTCGTAGTCGATGCCCGGCATCCGCTTCGCCCGATTCTGAGCAGAGCGGATGCGTGCCGCGGTCGCCGTTCCTGCCGCCGTGCGCCCCGCCGAGACACCGTCGCGCACCGCCGGCACGACCTCGCTCGCGAGGTAGCGCAGCGTGTCGGGGTCGTCGCCCATGAAGATGAAGGTGCTCACGCCGTCGTCGAGCGCGAGTCTGACGAGTTCTTCCGGGGTGCTCTGCGGGCCGACGTTGAGCAGACGCACGATCTCGCGCGGGTCACGGCCCGCCTTCTGTGCGGCCTCGTCGATCGTCGCGTTGCCCCGCTGCAGGTCGCCCGGCTGCAGGTAGGGCAGGCTCGGAAGCCAGCCATCGCCCGTGCGGCCGATGAGGCGCAGCATGCGCGGCTTGAGCGCGCCGAGCCAGATCGGGATCTCATGGGCCGGCGCGGGGCCGCGCTTCGCGCCGTCGACGCGCCAGCGCTCCCCTGCGACGCGCAGCGGGCGCCGCTCGGCCGCGTCCCACACGCCGCGGATGATCTCGATCGCCTCGCCGAGCGCGTCGACGCTCTCACCGGGGGTCCAGTCGGGGCCGCCCATCGCGGCGACGGCCTCGCGGAAACCGCCCGCGCCGAGGCCGAGCTCGAAGCGGCCGCCCGAGAGCAGGTCGAGGCTCGCCGCGCTGCGCGCCAGCACCGCGGGCGGGCGCAGCGACGAGTTGATCACGTTGCCGCTCAGGTGGATGCTCTGCGTGCGCGCGGCGACCCAGGTGAGCAGCGTCCACGTGTCGTGGAAGCTCGGCTGGTACGGGTGGTCCTGAAAGGTGACGAGGTCGAAGCCGAGCTCTTCCGAGAGCACGGCGAGCTCGACCGCGCGCGTCGCCGGCGAGTTGACGGGGGTGATGAAGGTTCCGAAGCGAAGCGGGTGACCGTAATCGGGCATGGGCCAAGCATCCGTTCTCTCATCGCGTGCCGCAATGAACGCATAAGTGACTTACGATTGGTAAGTGACCATCAATCAAGAGCTCCGCACCGGGTGGGAGCAGATCGACGACGACGAATGCCGGCGGGCCGCGGGAACGGTCGAACTGATCGGCCGCCGCTGGAGCAGCGCGATCATGCTCGGCATCGCGCGCGGGGCGGCGCGGTTCAGCGAGATCCTCGGGTCGGTTTCCGGGCTTTCCGATCGGATGCTTGCGCTGAGGCTCAGGGAGCTCGAGCACGCCGGCCTGATCGACCGGGTCGTCGAGCCGACGACGCCGGTGACCGTGCGCTACGTGCTGACCGCGCAGGGGCGCGACCTGTTGACCGCGCTGCAACCGCTGGTCCGTTACGGCCAGGTGTGGGAGAGGGCAGAATCGGAACATGACTGACTCAGGTCTCACCGCGGCGGAGGTCGCGCGCTACATCGACTTCACCCTGCTCAAGCCCGAGGCGACGCACGCCGACGTCGCCGCGCTGATCGCAGAGGCGATCGAGCTCGGCACCTATTCGGTCTGCGTCTCGCCGTCGATGCTGCCCGTGTCGGTGCCGCTCGAGGCCGACCTCAAGGTTGCGGTCGTCTGCGGCTTCCCGAGCGGAAAGCACAGCTCGACCGTCAAGGCGGTCGAGGCGGCGGAGGCCGTCAGGAACGGTGCGGACGAGATCGACATGGTCATCGATATCGGCGCCGCGAAGGAGGGCGACTTCGCCTATGTCGAGTCCGACATCGCCGCCGTTCGTGCCGCTGCGCCGTCGCCCACGGTGCTCAAGGTCATCATCGAGTCGTCGGCGCTCACTGACGACGAGATCGTGGCGGCCTGCACGGCCGCGGTCTCGGCCGGCGCCGACTTCGTGAAGACCTCGACCGGGTTCCACCCGACCGGCGGCGCCACCGAGCACGCGGTCGCACTGATGCGCGAGACCGTCGGGCCGTCGATCGGGGTGAAGGCCTCTGGCGGGGTGCGCACGATCGAGCAGGCGCGCGCGATGATCGCCGCCGGGGCCACGCGGCTCGGGGTCTCGGGCGCGCGGGCGCTGCTCGCCGGCGCGGCGGCGACGGGCGAGTCGGGCTACTAGGCCGAGGCCCGTGCACCCGGCCGGTCCGGCGCACTGCCGTTGTCGGGGTGAGCCCGCGCGACGTATCTTGATCGCATGAGCGACCTCGTCCTGGTGACGGGCGGCACGGGGTACCTCGGCGCGCACGTCGTCAAGGCCGCCCTCGATGCGGGCTACCGCGTGCGAACCACTGTGCGCTCCCTCGCTCGGGCGGACGGCCTGCGCGCCGCTGTCGGTGCCCGGTCGGATACACCGCTCGAGTTCGCCCTCGCCGACCTGCAGTCCGACGACGGCTGGGGCGAGGCGGTCGCGGGCGTCGACTACGTGCTTCATGTGGCGAGCCCGTACCCCGCCGGGCAGCCGCGGGACGAGAACGAGCTCATCGCGCCGGCCCGCGAAGGCACCCTCCGCGTGCTGCGCGCCGCGCTCGCCGCGGGTGTCAAGCGGGTCGTCATCACGTCGTCGTTCGCGGCCATCGGGTACGGCCACGGCGACCACCCCGAGCCGTACACCGAGGAGGACTGGACCGACGTCGCCGCCCCCGGCGTGACCGCGTACCAGAAGTCCAAGACGCTCGCCGAGCGAGCAGCCTGGGAGTTCGCGGCCGAGCACCCGGAGCTCGAGGTGGTCTCCGTCAACCCGGTCGGAATCTTCGGACCGCCCCTTGGGGCGGCTGATGGCACCTCCGTCTTCATCCTGCGCACCGTGCAGCGCTCGCCGATCGTGCCCGACATGAAGTTCGGCGTCGTCGATGTGCGCGACGTGGCGGCTCTCGAGCTGGCGGCGATGACGAGTGCGGATGCCGCGGGCGAGCGCTTCCTCGCCGTGTCGGGCTTCACGGGCATGAAGCATGTCGCGGGCGTTCTCGGCAAGCGGCCCCTGCTGCTGCCCGACTGGGTCGTGCGCGCGGCCGCGCCGTTCGCCCCCATGGCGCGCTCGCTCGCGAACGAGATCGGCGTCGAGAAGCGCGGGAGTTCCGCGCACGCCGGCGAACTGCTCGGCTGGCGCCCGCGCCCGCTCGACGAGACCATCAGGGACATGGGCGCCGCACTCGTCGCGGCGCGCGAGGGCCAGCCATGAGCGAAGCGGCGACTTGTTCGCCGTTTCGCGGCACGACTCGCGCCGGGCGGGGACCGGCGCGACAATAGGTACTGCCGTGTCCGAAGAATTCCGCCTCCGCTCCGTCGCGGTCGCGGCGTACGGTCCGGCGACACTGTTCGGCCTCGCCGAGGGCGCGATCTTCCCCGTCATCGCGCTGAGTGCGATCGACCGCGGGGCGACCACCTCGATCGCGGCACTGGTCGCTGCTCTGATCGGAATCGGCTCGATCGCGACGAACATCCCGTCGGGCATCCTCGCCACTCGCATCGGCGAACGCCGCGCGATGCTCGTCGCCTCGGGCATCACGATCATCGGGCTCGCGTTCTGTCTCGTCGATCTCAGCGACCATGAGCTCTCGCTGCTCGCGTACTCGTTCGGCGTGCTGCTGATCGGAGCGGCGAGCTCGGTCTACAACCTCGCGCGGCAGTCGTACCTGACCGAGATGGTGCCGCCGCACATGCGCGCCCGCGCCCTCTCGACGCTCGGCGGCACGATGCGCATCGGCGTCTTCGTCGGGCCGTTCATCGGCGCGGCTGCCATGCACTTCTGGGGTCTCGACGGCGCGTACTTCGTCGCCCTGGTCGCGATCGTGGCAGCGGCCGTGATCGTCTATCGCGTTCCCGAGCTGGAGCTCAGCGAGTCGCGGCGAGCGGCCGCGGCATCCGTCACCACCGTCGGCATCGTGAAGCAGTACCGACGCCTGTTCCTGACGCTCGGCATGGGGGTGCTGCTCTTGTCGGCGATCAGGCAGACCAGGCAGATCGTCATCCCGCTGTGGGCCGCGCATCTCGGGCTCGCCCCTTCGACGTCGTCGATCATCTACGGCGTGGCCGGCGCGATCGACGCGCTGACCTTCTACCCGGCCGGCAAGGTGATGGACCGCTACGGCCGCCGCTGGGTCGCCGTGCCGTCGACCATCGTGCTCGGCATCTCGTTCGCACTCATGCCGCTCACCCATGGCGCCACCACCCTCGCGCTGGTGGCCATGATCATGGGCTTCGGGAACGGGATCGGCTCGGGCATCGTGATGACGCTCGGCGCCGACACGTCCCCCGCGATCGGCCGGCCGACGTTCCTCGGCGTCTGGCGCGAGCTGGCAGACGCCGGCGGCGGCCTGGGCCCCGTCATCCTGTCGGCGATCACGGCGCTGGCGGGTCTTGCCATCGGCATCGAGGTGAGCGCGGTCGTCGGCTTCGCCGCAGCGGCGGCGCTCTGGGCCTGGATCCCGAAGACCGCCGGCCGGCTGCGCTCGGGTGTGGTCACGGCCGCGACAGAATCGCCACCCGCGCGAGCGACCGAGTCGAGCAAGGATGCGGCCGCCATCATCGCGCCCTCGCATGATGCCGCCGTCGGCGCGCCGACGAATCGAGCGATCGGGGCGGCGCCGGTCGAGACTGAGGCCGGAGTCGAGGCCGGCGAGGATTCCAGTGCGCGGATGTCCCGAGCGACGCCGCCGCACGGCGATGCGTAGAGCGGTCGCTGGCTCAAGGGTCGACTGGCGGCGCTTGATCATGTGCGTGCTCTTTCGGCACGTATGAGGGCTTGTACCCCGGATTTGGTGTGGAGTTGTTGGGGTGGTTTGCCTGGCCAGTGGAGCCAGTAGTCGCCGCGTTGTCTTTCGACGTGAGCGACGAAGTCGTGGATGAGTTTGTGGTGGCGTCTGCACAGCAGGATGCCGTCGCGGACTTCTGATTTCCGATGGGAGGGGTGCAGGGCCCAGGGGTTGATGTGGTGGTATTCGCTGTCTTCTGGGGGCCGGTCGCAGCCGGGGTACATGCATCCGCCGTCGCGTTTGGTGATGGCGCGGCGTTGGGTGCGGGTGAAGTAGCGCTGGTCTTTGCCGAGGTCGATGGTCTGCCCGGTTTCGTCGAAGAAGAGGGGTGTGTAGCCGCGGTCGCAGATCATGCGGAGCGCGTCGGTGGCGGTGATGGCTTCGTCGCGTCCGTCGAGGAAGGCGATGCCCTGGTCGGGTCCGTCGCAGGTGAGGCCGAAGGCGGGGCCAGGGCAGCTGGTGTGGTCGCCGGCGTGGTGTTTGGACAGCACGTCCTGTGCGGCGCGGGCTTTGCGCAGCTCGGTGGTGGTGACGGCGATGGTGACGTGGGGCTCATGCGTCTTGAACAGGTCGCCGGTGTCGGTCGTGACGGCTCTCTGAATGAGGTCGATGACGGTGTCGGCGGCGAGCTGCTCGTTCGACCGGGGATCGTCTTCCAGCGTCTTGGCGGCGGCGATGTCGTCTTCGGCGGTGAACCGGGGTCCGCCGAAGCGTGGGGAGAGGAGCTGTTTGACCGGGCCGTAGAAGCGGGCGTCGGATTCCGGGTCGAGGTCGATGTCGTAGTGGACCATCCCGGAGTGGCGGATGAAGCGCCGGAAGGAACGCTGCGCGTAGCGCTGTTGGGCTTCCTGCGCAGCCGTGTGCGTGTCCAGGGATGCCCTCATGCGTTTGGCGGCGCGGGCGAGGCCTTCTGGCGACCATCTGCCGGTCCAGCAGTCCCGGATGAGGTCGAGGGTCGCGCCGCGCCAGGCGGGCTCGAACCCGGGCCGTGGGACGCGGAGTCCCTGCCGCAGGCCGTCGGCCTGGGATGCGGTCAGCCACCCATGTTTGAGCGCGACCGCGATCGGCGCGTCCCATGCCCCTGCCACAGCCGCGAGGTATTCGATTGTCTGAGGCGGCTCGGGCGGCGCATCGGGAGCATCATCGGCGCCGAGCGAGGCGTCGGGTTCGGCCTCTGCCGCGGTCTCGAGCATGCCGCCGACGCGGATCAGCCGGGCGGCTTCGCCCCGCTCGATGCCCACGAGGTCTTGCAGGAACCCGGCGCCGTCTGTGAACCCGTTCTTCTGCGCGAGTCCGTCGGTGCCGAGCTCGCGGGCGGATTTGCGGTCGATGTCGGCGGCCAGCAGTGCAATGGAGGAGCCCACCGCGGAGCGGATGCCGCCGAGCACCCGTGCCGCCTCCGCTTCCTCAGGTGCAGACAGGGAGCCGAGGTCGGCGGCGCACGGCAGCGCCGAGGTCACTACCGTGGCCAGGGAACGCAGCGAGTCGAGCACCGAAGACATGCCGCCAGGCTAGAACCCACCACCGACATTCAACGCTGAATATCCGAATCTGTGTACAACTCCCCGAAGATCCCCTTGCGCTGGGGAAGATCCGCCCCATGATCATCACGTGACCACCAGTGACGAGCAGATGCTCGACAACCTGAAGCTCGCGCGTGCCTATGCGGTCGTGATCCTGCGCAAGAACCCCGAGTCGACGACCACCGACCCTCGGCCCATCGTCTGGGAGCACGGCCGCCGCAACTTCGACCTCCGCGAGCAGGGGCTGCTCAACGTCGTCCTTCCCGTGAGGGACGACAGCGACCTCGCCGGTATCGGCATCTTCAACACCACACCCGATGAGGCGAGGGACATCATGAACGAAGACCCCGGCGTGCAGGCCGGTCTCTTCACCTTCGAGGTGCACGAGGCGCGCGGATTCCCCGGCGACGGGCTGAAGCCCAACAGCCGCATAGGCGCCCCGCCGGCACCGCCCAGCGTACCCTAGGACCGATCGACCCCGTCGCGGTCGAGCTCGAACACGAGATCGGAGTGCAGCCGCCAGTGCCGCACAACGCGATAGCCGGATGACTCGAGCGAAGGCACCCCGCCGACATCCAGAACCCCCTCGTGCGGGAAGTCCGCCTCGACGGCGAAGACCGTTCCGGCCGTGAAGCGGTGCTGCGCCGCGGCATCCTCGATCGTCATCAGCTTGTCGGCCCACCCGTCGCGCTGCGTATACGGCGTGACCAGCTGCGGCACAGACACGTTCCGGAAGTCCGCGGGGTACAGCCGCCACGCATTCTCCGGACGCCGGCTCGACCGTACGACGTCGTCGAACGCCGCCTGGTCGCCCGGCCGAGCGTTCGCGGCGATGACCGCGCCCACCTGCGCCCAGTCGCTGCCGTTCTGGGCGAACGGCCCGCGCTGCGCGACGAACACGGGCACAGAAGCGCCGAGCACGAGCACGAGGGCGGCGACTCCGGCGGGTTTCCACGACCGGAACACGGCGTCGACGACCAGCGCGAACAGCACAGCTACGGCAGGCCCGGTGAACGTCAGATACCGCGGTGTGTAGTTGTGGAGCGTCGAGATCGTCCCGATCAGGAATGCGCTCGGCAGGCCCGCCCACAGCACCGCCAGCAGCCCGAGTCCGCGGTCGAGCGCGCGGTCGCGGCGTACCGCGCAAAGCAGCACAGCCACGAGCAACATCGCCCAGCCGAGCACGGCGAACCATCCGCTGCCGCCGAACCACTGGTTCGCCAGCCACGCGCTCGGCGGCACCGCACGGTGCGCGAGGAAGGCGACCTGATGGCGCTCAAGAGCGCCGAAGAGAATGACGGGGGATGCCAGCACCAGCGCCACCGCCGAAGACAGACCCCAGCGCCGCAGCTGCGACGACCGGTGCCGCCCGGAGATCGCCGCAAGGCATCCGACCACCACGATCAGACTGCCGACGAACAGGTTCAGCGCCGTGCCCGTCCCGCAAAGCACCGCGAACCACGCCCACCCGACCCGCGCCGGTACTCGTTCCCGCAGCGCAAGAACGGCGACGATGACGATCCAGGTGGCGAAGGCGGCCGTCCACGCGTAGCCGCGCGCCTCGACGCCTGCGAAGTTCAGCCGCGGCAGCGCGACCGCGAACGCCCCAGCGAGCAGGGGCAGCCGCCACGAGCGCGAGAACAGACGCACGAGCACGATGACCCCGGCGACCGTGACTCCAGTGGCAAGAGCGGAAGGGAACCTCAGCGAGAACGCGCTCGCCCCGAACAGCGCGACCCACACGTGCAGCCCCGCGTAGTACATCGCGTGCACGGCATCGACATGGGTCACCTCGTGAAGGAACGACGGCAGCGGCCGCTGCGCCGACAGCGCAGACGCGGCCTCGTCGCCCCACAGCGACGGAATCCACGACCCCACGGCAGTGACCAGCACCGCGACCAGCCCGGAGACGCCGGGCACCGCGACCGCCGGCGTGCGCAACCACGCGCGCAGCCGGAATTCCTGCGCGCGTGTGACGCGTCCCGACCCCAGCGCGATGCTCATGCCGTAACGAAACCAGGGCTGGTCGAAGAATCCGTTAAGGAAATCAAGGAGCGGGCAGTGAAGACGGATGCCTCACGAGACGTGCACAGCCGGCTTTCCGGCGTTCCACAGCGAGTCCGCGTTCCAGCATCCGACGATGACGTCGTCGGGATTCTGCCCGCGGCGCTCGGCGAAGTGCGCTGCGAGCTGCTGCAGCCGCACGGTGAGCGAGAACTGCGCGTAGAACGGGTCGGCGAGCGGTCGCTCATCCTCGATCGTGACGACGTGCACGCCCTCGGCGTGCGCCGCCGCGGCAAGCCCGTCGATGAGCCCGTCGGGGTCGGCGGCCGGCTGCAGGGCGATGAGCGTGTCGGCCTCCGTCAGCGGCGCCGCGCTGCCGTGCAGCAGGGTCTCGGCGTCGTACGCCTCGGCCAGCACCCGCGCTGCCTCGCGCAGCTTCAACGCTCCCTCGGCCGCGGTGATCGACCACGGCCCGGAGCCGACGAGGGCAGCCGCGCGCGTGGGCACGCCGATGTGCGCGACGTCGGGCGCATCGATCGCGGACTGCACGCGGTCCGCGGCGTCGAGCAGGGTGAGGGACGCCGGCCTGATGCTCGCTCCCCCGCGCACCGCCTCGATCCCGTCGCGCAGCCGCGCGACCACGGCGAGCGACGCGAGGTAGCTCACGGTGTAGGTCTCGCTCGCCTCGGCCGGCCCGGCGATGATCGCCTCGGGCCAGTCGGCGCCCGCACCCGTGATCGAGACGAGCGGGGTGCCTGCGGTCAGCGCGTCGGCTCGCGCGCGCACGCTGTAAGCCGTCTGCCCCGTGTGGCTGATGACGACGATCGCGTCGCCCGGTCTGGTCGGCGGCTCCCAGCGGGCGAGGCACGCCGACGACATCGCGACGGCGTCGATGCCGCGGCGGCGCAGGTGCCATGCGCCCAGCTGGGCGGCGTGCAGGCTCGAGCCCGTGCCGATCATCACGAGACGCTGCGCATCTGCGAGAACGGATGCCTGCTCAGCGAACGACGAAGCGGCGAGCTCGCGCAGCACGCGGGCTTGAAGCCCGATGGATCGGGCGAGCTTCGTCTCCATGCCTTCGAGATAAGCGGAAGCGCCCACGCGTTCCAACCGACTCCGAAAACCAGGTCGATGAAAGCGACGAAAACGGTTGCTGAATACTTGTCAGAACTCGGTGAGGTTCGCGCGCAGGTTGCCGTCGCCGTACTCCGTGCGCAGCAGGCCGCGGTGCCTCAGCTCTGGCACGAGCTGGTCGAGGAAGCGGTGCACGGTCGTCGGGTGCAGGTCGCCCGAGAAGATGAAGCCGTCGTTGTCGGCGACCTCGCCGAACTCCTCGATGTAGTCGGCGATGTCGCCTGCGGTGCCGACCCAGCCGGTGCGGTCCGCGGCGCGCCCCTTGCGGGCGTGCCGGTGCAGCAGCTCGCGCAGGGTGTGGTTCTCGAACGCGTCGGCGCCCGCGAGCAACCCCTTGATCGACCCGCGCGACACGTGATCGCCGAACACCTCGTCCGGGTTGACCGGCTGGTCCCAGTCGAGGCCGGTCAGATCCGTCTCGAGATCCGAAGACTGGCCGAGCAGGATCGCCTGCAGTTCGGCGTCGCTCGGGTTCGCGCTCGCTGCGACGACCCGCTCGACCTCGTCCCTGCTCGCGACGATCTCGGGCTTGAACACGAAGAGGGTCTTGATGTCGGAGGCCGAGCGCCCGGCATCCGCCGCCGCATCGATGACCCGCTGTCGGTAGCCGGCCACAGACGAGACGTTCAGCGGCGCGAAGGCCAGCTGCACCTCAGAGTTGGCGCCGGCGAACGCGATGCCGCGGGGGCTGCCGCCGGGCGAGACGATGACCGGGTCGCCGTCGTCGAACGGGATCGCGTTGAGCGGACCCGTGACGTCGTAGTACTCCCCCTTGTGCTGGAACGGGTCGATCTTCGACCCGTCGGCGAAGTGCCACGTCTCGGTGTCGTTCAGGTAGGCGCCCTCGCCCCAGCTGTGCCAGAGCTTCGTGACGACGTCGAGCCATTCGGACGCACGGTCGTAGGCGCCGTCGTGCGCGAGCGGCGGCACGCCGAAGTGGCGGCTCGACGCGACGTCCGTCACGACGTTCATGCCGTACCGCCCTCCAGACAGGTGGTGCAGCGTCGCCGCCTGCCGGGCCGCGAGATACGGCGGCGTGGCGACCGGGTTGATCGTCGGAGTGAAGCCGAGGTGGCGGGTCGCGTTGAGCAGATACGGCACGAGCAGCAGCGGGTCGTGCTTGGGGCCGCCGTATGCCTGGCGGGTGCGCAGATCGATGGTCGACGGATTCCCGATCGAGAGCGCGTCCTCGAGGATGACGAGGTCGAGGCCGGCCTGCTCGAGCTGCTGCACCGCCTGCACGTACAGCTCGGGGCGGTACCACTCGTAGCCCCAGCGGTAGTCGGCGCGCCCCCACGCCTGCGGCCCGAAGCCGCGCGAGAAGAACCAGCCGAAGTGCTGCAGTCGGGTCATGAGGAGATTCTTCCCGATCAGTCGGCGACGAGGGCCTGCTCGAGGTCCGCGATGAGGTCGCTCACGTCTTCGATGCCCACCGACAGGCGGATCGTGCCCGGCTCGATGCCGTTCTCGGCGAGCTCGGCGGCGGTGAGGTGGATGTGGGTGGTGCTCGCCGGGTGCAGGATCAGCGAGCGCACATCGCCGAGGTGCGTCATGCGGCTCCACAGCGTGACGCCGTTGATGAGCGCCTCGGCCGCCGGCAGCCCGCCGCGCAGCGTGAACGCGAAGACCGCGCCGTAGCCGTTCTCGAGGTAGCGCTCGGCGTTCGCGTGGTACGGGCTCGAGTCGAGCCCGCTGTAGTCGATGGATGCCACTTCTGGCCGGCTCTCGAGCCACTGGGCGACCTTGAGCGCGTTGCCCGACTGCTCGCGCATCCGCAGCGACAGCGTCTCGATGCCGTGCTGCAGCAGGAACGCGTTGAACGGGGACAGCGTCGGGCCGAAGCGGCCGGCGAGGCTGCGCGCCTTCTGGGTGAAGGTCTCGTCGTTCACGGTGTGACCGTCGGCGAAGGCATCCGTCAGATACTTACTGCCCGAATCGACGATCGCGCCGCCGATCGCCGAGCCGTGGCCCGAGAGGAACTTGCTCGTCGAGTGCACGACGAGGTCGGCGCCGTGCTCGATCGGGCGGATGTGGAACGGCGTGCCCAGCGTGTTGTCGACGATGACGGGCACGCCGTGCTCGTGGGCGACGCGGGTGACGAGCTCGAGGTCGGGCACGTCGTTGCGCGGGTTCGGGATCGTCTCGATGAACACCGCCTTGGTGTTCGGCTGGAACGCGGCGGCCAGTGCCTCGGCGTCGTTCGGGTCCGTGGCGAAGGTGGCGGTGATGCCGAAGCGGGCGAAGTCCTCGCGCAGCAGGCCCCGCGTGCCCTCGTAGATCGAGCGGGCTGAGACGACGTGGTCGCCCTGCTTGAGCAGTGTGAGGAACGCGATGGTGAGCGCGGCCTGGCCGCTCGCGACCGCGAGGGCGTCGACGCCGTGCTCGAGGCCGGCGAGCTTGCGCTCGACGGCCGCGATCGTGGGATTGCCGTAGCGCGTGTAGTAGTAGCCCTCCGACTCGCCGGCGAAGCGCTCGCGCGCCTGGTCGAAGTCGTCGAACAGGAATCCGTTGCTCAGATAGACGGGGGTGATGCGCGCGCCGTGGCCGCCGTCCGGGCGGATGCCTGCGTGCACCTGCTCGGTCGAAAAGCCCCATTCAGTGTTTCCCATGGTGGCTCAAGTTTCGCGCCACGACGTGGGAGGAGCCTGCTGTGTGTCCTGCGGTTACGCAGGTGGGAACAGCAGGATGGGGTCATGTCAGTCGTGAAGATCAATGCCATCGAAGTGCCTGAGGGCGCAGGGTCCGAGCTCGAGTCGCGGTTCGCCGCGCGTAAGCACGCGGTCGATTCCGCCCCGGGATTCGAGGGATTCCAGCTGCTGCGCCCGATTTCGGGTGAGTCCCGGTACTTCGTGGTGACGACCTGGACTGACGAAGAGTCGTTCCAGGCGTGGCGAGACAACGGGGCCGCGGCCGCGCACGGCGGTGGCGCCGGCGGTTCGCGGCCGGTCGCGACGGGTGCGAGCCTTCTCGAGTTCGAGGTCGTCGAGCTCTAGGCGACGGTGAAGGCGATCTCGCCGAGGCCGTCGGCGCGCATCGCGTAGGTGCCCGGAACCAACGGGATCGGCGGGGTCAGCATGCCCGTGATGATGACCTCGCCGGCGCGAAGCGTGCGGCCCGCACTGCCGAGCACGGCGGCGACGTGCTGCACGAGCTCTCCGTAGGGGGCGGTGGCCGTGGTCGGCTCGGCGACCTCGGCGTGGGTCTCGCCGTTGACCAGCACCGTGACGGGCGGCGGGGTCGAGCGGAGCACGCGCTCACCGAAGATCACCCCGTGCTGGAACACGTTGATGTCCAGCGCGGCGACGGCATCGTCCACAGGGCCCGGCAGGTCGACCAGCTCGAAGGCGAGCGAGATGTGCGAGACGGCGGCGGATGCCTGCTCGGGGCTTGCGCCAGCCGGCACATCGGCCCCGAGCCAGACCGCGATCTCGGGCTCGAGCTTCGGGCCGACCCAGTCGGAGACGTCGATGGTGGCACCCGACTCGAGGCGCGCGTCTGCGAGCAGGCATCCGACCAGGGGCGCATCGATGCCCGCCGTGGCCATGCCGCTCGCGCTCGCCATTCCGATCTTCCAGCCGATCGCGGTGTCGCCGCGCTCGGCGACCAGCGCGGCGAATGCTTCTCTCACGTCGGCTCTCGCCCAGACACCCATGCGGTCACCGTACCGGGCGGTCAGAGCGCGAGGGTGAAGTAGACGCTGTTCGGGTCGTCGGTGTAGTCGGCGAAGGGGGCCGAGATGAGGAATCCGTGCTTGGCATACATCGCGCGGGCTGGGGCGAAATAGTTCTCTGCGCCGGTCTCGAGCTTGAGCTCGCGGATGCCTCGCGCTCGGCACTCCGCCACGATCGCGCCCAGCACCGCACTCGCGACGCCACGCCCCCGCGCGGCCGCCGAGGTGCGCATCGACTTCAGCTCGGCGAGGCTGTCGCTGTGCTGTTTGAGCGCCCCGATGCCGAGCAGCTCGCCGGTCTCGGCGTCGCGCGCCGACCAAAAGGTGATGCTCGAGTGGGCCAGTGCCTCGGGATCGAGCGCGTGCACGCTCTCGGGCGGCGAGGTCGCGAACATGTCGCTGAGGTGCTCGTCGAGCAGGGCGAGCACGTCGGGCGCCTTCGGGTCGTCGATCGCGATGATCACGCCGTCACCTCTGAGCGACGGGGCCGGCGCATCGCGAACCACCACGCGGCGAAGGCGCCCACGACGAGCACCGCCGCGAACCACCCCACGGCGGAGATGACTCCGACCGCGGCGCCGAGAACCCCGAGCGTCACCCCGCCACCGGTGCGCAGCCCGGAGGCGAACATGCCGTAGACGCCGAGGGTGCGCCCGCGCTCCCCCGCCGGCGCCTCCAGCTGCACGACGCTCTGCGTGATCGACAGCGAGGCGATCTCGCCGGCGCCGGCGAGCACGAGCGCCACGATCGCAAGCGCATAGTTCGCGGTCAGCGCGAACCCCAGTATCGCAGCCCCGAACACGATCGTCGACAGCACGGCCGCGCGCAGCGTCGGTCTGATGACGCCGGTGGCCTCGAGCAGGAATCCGCCCACCACACCGCCGAACCCCATTGCGAACAGCAGCACGCCATACGTGAGATCGCCCGACGATCCGGCGCCGAGCCGCGCGGCGAACGCCGGCATCGACGACTGCAGGGCGTTGCCGATGGTGACGGCCGTGAGGCCCGAGATGATGATCATCGCGATGATCAGATGATTCGAGCGGATGCCGCGCAGCACCCGCAGCGTGTCCCGGAACCCCACTCGTGGCCTGCCTTCGACGACGGCGTCGCGGGTGTGCCCGGTGAACTTCGTGCGGAACATCAGCACCGTCATCGGCAGATAGAGCAGAACGTTCACGAAGATGCCGCCGGTCGGGCCGAGCCACAGCAGCAGTGCCGATCCGACGACCGGCCCGAACAGGATGCCGAGGCTCTGGAACGTCGCGTTCAGCCGCACCGCGCTCGGCAGCTCGTGCCGTTCGACGAAGTCGTGCAGCATGAGCTGCTCGGCCGGGCCCCAGATCGAGCCGGCCGTGCCGTGCAGCACGAGCAGGATGCAGGCCGCCCATACGGTGAGGCTGTGCGTCAGGAAGAGCACACCCCACACGGCCGAGACGAGCATGAACAAGCCCTGCGCTGCCTGGATCAGCCGGCGGCAGTCGTACTTCTCGGCCAGAGTGCCCGTCCAGACCGAGAGCAGCAGGAACGGCAGCCAGTGGCTGATGATCTGGAAGCCGACGAGCGCCGGCGAGTGGAAGGTCTGCCAGAGTACCCAGTACGTGATGACGTGCTCGGTGTTGTCGGCCATCATCGACAGCCCCGAGGTGAACAGGTACGGTCGCGAGTCGCGATTGCGCAGGGCCGCGAAGCGGCGCGGTACCGAGACGGGGCCGGATGCCCCGGGTGTGCTTGCGTCCATGCCGGCCTCCCTCCTGCCCATCCTACATATGTTGACACTCTCAACATATGGCAGATAAGTTGACGCTCACAACTTATTTGGAGGAGGCAACGTGGCCCACACCGACGGCACGAGCGACGGGCGCTTGACGGCGCTGGTCGCCGTGGATGAAGATCTGCAGAGACTGATGGGCGGCGACTGGATCCGCTACCGCACCTCGCCGGCGCTGCAGGAGCTCAGCTGGAAGGCTCACGCCACGTGTGCCACGATCAACCGCACCTTTTACGAAGCGCCCGACGAGGCCCAGCGTCTGTTCCATGAACTCGTACCGGGCGCCGGAGCGGGCGTTGACTTCCGCCCGCCGATCAGCATCGACTACGGCTTCCGCCTGACCATCGGCGACCGCACCTTCATCAATGCGGACTTCCTCATCATCGGCGGCGGCGCGGTGACGATCGGGGCCGATTGTCTGATCGGCCCTCGGTGCGGCATCTACACCCCGAATCATGCGGAGGGTATCGAGGGTCGACTCGGCGGGTGGGAGCTGCCCGAGCCAGTCACGATCGGCGACAACGTATGGCTCGGCGGATCTGTGACGATCATGCCTGGGGTCACCATCGGCGACAACAGCATCATCGGGGCCGGCTCGGTCGTCACACGCGACGTCCCCTCGGGCGTGGTTGCGGTCGGTAACCCCTGCCGGGTGATCAGGCCGATCGCGGAATCCGATGGTCCGGATCAGCCGAGGGCGGCCGCGAGCGAGGCGAGGTAGGGCACGGGCTCGAGGTCGGCGCCGAGGGCCGAGCGCACGACGTAGCTCTGGGCGATCGCGGTCATGGCGGTCGCCGTCGAGGCGGCGAGGGCTGAGGCATCCGTTGCACCCGAATGCTTCTCGGCCCACGGGGTGATCGCCTCGGTGAGATGCGCTTCGAGCTCGCCGAGGATCTGGTGCACCGCCGCACCCAGGTCGCTGTCGACGGTCGCCTCGCCCCAGAACTGCAGCACGACCGCGAACGGCGGCTGCCGGTCGTGCACGGCGGTGAGCAGCCCCTCGAGCGCCTTGCGCGGGGTGAGCGGCTCGGCACTGTCGCGGGCGAGGGCGACGACGTCCTGCACGCGAGTGCCGAGCACCGTGCGGGCGACGAAGCTGCCGAGCTCGCCCTTGTTGCGGAAGTTGGAGTAGATCGATCCGGCGGAGAGCCCCGACTCGGCGATGATGTCGGCGATCGAGGTGCGCGCGACGCCCTTGCGGGTCAGCACACGGATCGCCGCCTCGACGATCTGCTCGCGTCGGGCCGTGCGGTAGGCCTCTGTCACTCGGGGCATAGCAAAAAGAATACCTGTTCTGTATAGTGAGCCAAACAGAACGGACATTCTCTGAAAGGCACGTCATGACCAGCTCTCGTCAGCACACCAAGTGGGGGTTCACTGTGCTCTTCGGAGTGCTCGGATCGCTCATCGTCGGCCTCTTCCTCCTGGCCTTCCTCTGGCCCGTCGCGACCGCGGCCCCGAACGGCCTGAAGGTCGCGATCAGCGGGCCGGCGCAGACCGTCAGCACCCTCAAGGGCGCGATCGCCAAGCAGACCGGCGGGGCGCTCTCATTCACCGAGGTCTCGGGCCGCTCCGCCGCAGTCTCATCGATCAGGAACCGCGACGTTTACGGCGCCATCGTGCTCGCGCCCCAGCCCGAGGTGCTCACGGCGTCCGCCGCCAACAGCTCGGTCGCGCAGCTGCTCGACACGGCGGCCGGCCAGCTGCAGAACGCGCTGCAGGCGCAGGCGCCCGGGGTCACCGTGAAGACCACCGACGTCGTCCCGCTGTCGAGCGACGACGCGAGCGGCGCGGGCATCACGGCCATGTCCATCCCGCTGGTGCTCGGCGGCATGATCGGCGGCGTCCTCATCTCGTTGCTGGTCGTCGGGGCCGTGCGCCGTGTGGTCGCGCTGCTCGTCTACGGTGCGGCGGCCGGGTTGCTCACGGTGCTGATCGGGCAGACCCGGTTCGGATTCCTGCAGGGCGGGTTCTTCGCCGACTGGGCCGTCCTGTCGCTGGCGATGCTCGCGACGGCCGCCGCGATCGTCGGGCTCAATGCGCTGCTCGGCCGAGGCGGCATCGCGCTCGGTGCCGTGCTGACGATCTGGTTCGCGCTGCCGGTTTCGGGGTCGACCGTGCCGACGCCGTTCCTGCCGTCGCCCTGGGGCAGCATCGGCCAGCTCTTCGTGCCCGGCGCCGGCTCGACGCTCGTGCGCACGCTGAGCTACTTCCCCGACGCGAGCGGCGCGCAGCAGTGGGTCGTGCTCGGCGCGTGGGCGGTCGGCGGCCTGCTGCTCACATTCCTCGGCCACTTCCGGAATGCGGCGCCGGTCAGCGTGCCGGAAGCCGAGCTCGAGCCGGCAGCGGAAGCCGTCCCTGTGTAAGCGGGGGCGGGGGCCCGGCGCGAGACGCTCGGAACGGGGCTTCTCGCGAGCCAGAAGCCCACTTCGGCGCGTCTCGCCGACGCGCCGATGGCGGCGCGCCCCCCGCCGCGCCGGTGCTTGTGGCCGCGCACAATGCGGGGGCGCCCGGAATGGCGGCGGCTCCAGTCCCGCCGCGCGCCGGCCGGTGCCGCCGGAATCATCGGCGCCATGACAGCCCTCTTGCAAACCCCGCTCGAATCCCTCGCCCGGCGCATCGGCGCACTGTGGTGGACCCTGGTGCTCGTCGGCATCGCCTGGATCGTCGTCGGGTTCGTCGTGCTCCGCTTCGACGAATCCACCGTCGCCGTCGTCTCGATCGTCTTCGGGATCATGGTGCTGCTCGCCGCGCTCGGCGAGTTCTTCCGCGCCGCCGTCACCGGCGGCGGCTGGCGGGTGTGGCACATCGTGTTCGGCATCCTGCTGATCGGCGCAGCCGCGCTCGCTTTCGCCAACCCGGGCGGCACCTTCGTCTCGCTCGCCGTGATCGTCGGAGCCTACTTCGTCGCGATCGGCATCTTCGACATCGTCTGGAGCCTGCTCAATGTGAAATTTCCCGGCTGGTGGCTGCAGCTGCTGTCGGGCATCGCCGAGCTCATCCTCGGCTTCCTCGCTTCGCGCTCGTTTGAGTCGAGCGCCGTCGTGCTCGTGACCTTCGTGAGCGTCACCGCGATCTTCCGCGGCATCTCGGAGATCTCCGTCGGTTTCGCCGTGCGCGCGGCATCCGTCCCCACCAAATCCGCAATCCGCTGACCCACCTGACGCAAGGAGAAGAACATGGCCCTTTCCGATGAGCTGCTCAAGCTCTCACAGCAGTCCAAGCATCTCGAAGATTCGGTCGAGGCGACCAAGACGCAGAACGACGCGCGACTCGCCGCCCGCAAGGCCGAGCTCGACCTGCAGCTCGGCGCGGCGCGCGACCGGCTGCACGCCAAGGCCGCGCAAGTGGCCGACGACGAGCAAGCGGCGTGGGCGGATGCTCAGAAGTCGGTATCTGACGCGTTCGCCTCGCTGCGCTCGGACGCGAGCGCGCGCCGTGCACGCTCCGCGGCGAAGCGCGCCGGCCGCGCGGCCGACGAGGCGGAGGCCGACGCGGTCGACGCGGTCGATTTTGCGATCTACGCGATCCAGGAAGCGGAGTACGCCGTGCTCGACGCGGCGGTCGCGCGAGACCTCGCCGCTGCGAAGGCGGGGGACGCTGCACTCTCGACCGCACAGGCAGAGGGCGACTCGACCTGGTCGCAGTGACCTCGTCTCGCTAGCGTGAGCCGATGGACCCCACCACCGCGAGCTGGCCGCTGCTCACCCGCCTCACGCGGGATGTGGCAGCGGCCGACCCGGAGCTCGCGACGCGCATGGCCAAGGCGATCCGCGGCGAGCTCGAGTTCTATCGAACCGACGACACCGTGCCGTTCCCCCAGCTGGTGGAGTCGGCCGCCCGCCACATCGCGGCGGTCGTCGCGATGACCGACCCCGCAGCCGACGTGGCCGAGGTGCGTGACGCCCCGGCCCGTCGGCTCGGCGAGGCACGCGCCCGCGACGGCGTCGCGCTCGCCGACGTGACCGACGCCCTGCGGGTTGGCTCCAAGTTCCTCTGGGGGCGCATCGTCGCCCACGCCCGCGCGACCCAGGTCGCCACAGAGGCAGAGCTCGTCGACATCGCGAGCGAGCTCTGGCTCATGCACGACGAGTTCGTGCAGGCGATGACCGCCGGCTACCGCACGGAGTACTCGCGCGCTCTGCTCGGGCGGCAGCAGGAGCGGCTTGGCCTCGTCTACGGACTGCTCACAGCCCGCGGGCAGGAGGCCGCGTCGCCGTGGGCGGCCGTCGACCGGCTCGGCCTGCCGCGCACCGGCGGCTTCGTGGTCGTCGCGGCCCAGGCGGCAGGGCGCGAGACGGCGCTCGGCCGCATGCCGTTGCCGCGCATCGAGCCGGAGCTCGGCGACCGCGGGCTGCTCTCGGCCTGGGTGATGGCCGGCGGCGTGCAGCTCGGCATCGTGAGCACGGCCGCACCGGACTGGCAGCTACAGCTGCGGGATGCCGCGGCCGACGCCGCGCCGACCGTCGGCGTCAGCCCGGTCGAGCCCGACTACGGTCGCATCGGCCAGTCGGTGCGCCTCGCGCGCACCGCGCTCGCCGCGGCCGACCCTGGCACCCTGTGCTTCTTCGGCGACGCCCCGGTGCCGATGTCTGCGGCCGGCTCGCCCGAGGTGAGCGGGCCGGTCGTCGATGCGGTGCTCGGCGGCCTGCTCGCCGCGCCTGAGACCGAGCGCGATGCGCTGCTCGAGACGCTCACGCAGTGGTTCGCGTCTGACGGGACCGTCGCCGATGTCGCGACGCGCATGTGGGTGCACCAGAACACGGTGCGGAACAGGTTGCGAAGAGTCGCGTCACTCACCGCGCGCGAGGTCGGGCGGCCTCGCGAGGCGGCCGAGCTGTACCTCGCGTTGACGGCGTTTCGGCAGCGGGGGAACTGATCGTTTCGAGACGCGCTACGCGCTCCTCGACGATCGGGAGTCCCTACGCGGAGAGTGCGTTCAGCTTCGCCAGCTCGTCTTCGCTCAGCTCGAAGCCGAACACGTCGAAGTTCTCTGCTTGGTGCTCCCCCGAGCGCGAGCGCGGGATCGGCACGTTCCCCGACTGGATGTGCCACCGCAGCACCAGCTGGTTCGTCGTCACGCCGTGGTCGCGGGCGATCTGCGCGAAGGCCGGCTGCTGCGCCACGCGGTCGCCGAACTTGAGGGGGCTGTAGCTCTCGGTGAGGACGCCACGCGAAGCATCCGCCGCCTGCGCCTCGCTATTGGGGTGCAGCAGCGACACGGGCACCTGATTCACGGCGGGCGTCACCCCGGTCGCGGCGATGACGTCATCGAGCTGCTTCGCGTCGAAGTTGGAGACGCCGATCGAGCGCACGCGACCCTGCTGCTGCAGCTCGACGAGGGTCTGCCACGTCTCGACGTAGCGGCCGTCCTGCGGCTCTGGCCAGTGGATCAAGTACAGATCGAGCTTTTCGAGCCCGAGCCGCTTCATCGTCTGCTCGAACGCCTCGAGCGTCGGGCGGCGGCCGTGGTGCCCGTTCGGCACCTTGCTCGTCACGATGAGCTCGGCCGGGTCGATGCCCGATTTGCGGATGCCCTCGCCCACGGCATCCTCGTTGCCGTAGCTGTAGGCCGTGTCGATCAGCCGGTAACCCAGCCCGATCGCGTGCGCGACGGATTCCGCACCAGCGGCTCCGTTCAGCCCGTAGGTGCCGAGTCCGATCACCGGGATCGTGGTGCCGTCGTTGAGGGGAAGGGTGGGAACAGCGCTGTCCGTCATATTTGCAGGCTAAATCAACAAACGGATGCTGCACAGGGGTCGCGGCGCCGACGACCCTGAGTGACACTGGCGCTATGAGCGAATGGAGCCCTGAGGAAGTTCAGGCGATCGGCGCGATCGAAGAGGTCGGCGTAGCCCCGCTCGCGGGCGACGGCACGCCGCTCGCGAGTGTCACGATCTGGGCGGTGACCGTCGGCGGCGAGGTGTTCGTGCGCTCGGTGCACGGCACTGGCGCCGGCTGGTACCGGCACGTCACCGAGACGGGTCGCGCCGTCTTCTCTGCTGGTGAGATCTCCCGCGAGGTCACGTTCGAGCCGGTCAACGAGGTCAAGAACCAGGCGGTGACGGATGCCTACAACGCGAAGTACGCAGCCCAGCCCGATGCGTTCCGCCAGCCGATGGTCGAGGGCGTCTCGCTCGGCGCGACGCTGAAGGTCGTGCCGGTGTAGCGGTATCGCGGCGCGTCTCGGCGAGCGCTACGAGCGGAAAGTGGAGCCGATGACGGGAATCGAACCCGCGCTGTCTGCTTGGGAAGCAGAAGTTCTGCCATTGAACTACATCGGCGATGCCTTGAAACTACTGGGCTGTGGCCCCTCGGTCAAGGCTTAGTGCACTCATCTGTGCACTCATGCACCTGATTCCAGGTGGTGTTACGAGACCCATCCTATGCGTTGATCTTGGGGAGTCGAACCGGGTCGCGTCGCTCGACCGGTGTCGATACCAACGATCTCCCCGGTCACCGCCGAGCACCATGAGGAGGCGCGCCGACGCCGCGGTTGGTCCTCGGTGCGACCTCATGCTGGTCGCAGACTGGACTTTCCGCGACGATCCTGACCACGGGCAGTTTCCCGTCGACCTGGGTCTTTGACCGCGCCCCTAGCTCGCCCTACAAGTACTGCATCGACCAGGCGGCTGCTGGTACTCAGCGGCTGTTCGATGCGGTGTGTGGCGCTGCCGCGGCGGGGGCCGAAGCGATCGTCGTCGACGAAGTCGCGCCGATCCCGGTGAACGGTGACTTGCCGGAGTTGATCGAGAGAGTCAGCGCCTGAGGCGGTTCAAATGCGAGGCGGGAATCGCCGCTCGATGAGCACCGTGTCGCGCCAGTAGCCTTCCCACGGGCCGTAGCCCATCTGCGCGATGCGCTCGCGGGTGCCGACGGTGCGGAATCCGCGGGAGGCGTGGAGGGCCAGGCTGGCGGTGTTCTCGGGGAAGATCGAGGACTGGATGGTCCAGATCCCGGCTGCGTCGGCGGCCTCGATGAACGCATCGAGGAGCGCGCCGCCGATGCCGTTGCCGCGCGCGGGGGCGCTCACGTAGACGGAGTGCTCGACGACGCCGCGGTACACGGCGCGCGCGGAGGTGGGTGATGCTGCGACCCACCCGACGATCTCGCCATCGAGGTCTGCCACGAGGCGCGGGGCCGGGAGCTTGCCGGAGTCGAACTTCTCCCATGCGGGCGGTTCGGACTCGAAGGTGGCGTTGCCAGTGGCGATGCCTTCGGCGTAGATGGCGTGGACGGCCGGCCAGTCGGCGGCCGTCATGGCGCGGATGCCCACAGGCATCACCTGGTGCGAAGTGCCGCGGCGGCGTTCTTCAGCGCGTCCTCGATGACGGCGTAGTAGGCCCACTTGCCGCGCTGTTCGCGGGTGACGAGGCCGGCGTCGGCGAGGAGTTTCATGTGGTGGGAGACGGTGGGCTGAGATAGGCCGACCGGGTCGGTGAGGTCGCAGATGCACGCTTCGCCGCCGTCGCTGGCTGCGATCAGGGACAGGAGGCGGACGCGGGTGGGGTCGCCGAGGGCTTTGAAGGTCTTGGCGATGCGCTCGGCCTCCTCGACGTCGAGGACGCCGCCGGTCACTGGGGAGCAGCAGGAGGCCGCGTCGGTGGTCAGCGGCGGCAGCGTCGTGGTCATGGGAGGATTCTGCCACATCGCATTGACATTCGTCGATGTGTCCGGCACGCTGATCGCATCGAAGAACGTCGATTCAAGGAGAGTGTTGTGAGCGAGCAGCTGCCCGTCGTGATCATCGGAGCCGGCCCGCAGGGCCTGGCCGCCGCCGCCCATCTACTGGAGCGGGGCATCGAACCCGTGGTCCTCGAGAAGGGGTTCGGCGCGGGCGCCGCGGTCTCCGAGTGGGGGCACGTGCGGCTGTTCTCGGAGTGGCCGGAGCTGGTCGACCAGGCTTCCCGCCGTCTTCTGGAGCAGGGCGGTTGGGCAGCGCCGCTCACGGGCTATCCGACCGGGGGTGAGTGGGTGAAGGAGTACCTCGCGCCGCTCGCTGCCGCACTTGGCAGCCGAGTGCGCACGAGCGCAACGGTCACGGGGGTCAGCCGTGTTGGCCGAGACCGTGTGGTCGACTCCGGCCGCGCATCCCAGCCGTTCACCGTGCACATGCAGCATGCGGACGGGTCCGAGGGGAGGCTGCTGGCGCGCGCCGTCCTGGACGCCTCCGGCACCTGGGAACAGCCGAACCCGGCCGGTGCCGAAGGCCTCCCGGCGCTCGACGAGCGAGCCGCGGCGGCTGCCGGGCAGGTCGAGTACCGCATCCCGGCTTCCGTGTCGGAGCTTTCCGGCAAGCACGTGGTCGTCGTCGGCAGCGGGCACTCGGCGGCGCACGCCGTCATCCGGCTCGCGGGACTCGTCCAGCGCGAGCCGGGCACCCGGGTCGACTGGGCTATCCGCCGCGGAACGCTTGCCGGGTTCGGCTCGGCCGATGACCAGCTCGCTGCCCGCGGCGCGCTCGGCGGCCGGGCGCGGAAGGTCGTCGAAGACGGCCGCGTGAACCTCGTCCCCGGGTTCCGCACGGCCGAGATCCGCCAAGACGACGAGGGCCTCGCGCTCGTCAGCGATGACGGGCA
Source organism: Gryllotalpicola protaetiae (assembly GCF_003627055.1). Classification (NCBI taxonomy): domain Bacteria; kingdom Bacillati; phylum Actinomycetota; class Actinomycetes; order Micrococcales; family Microbacteriaceae; genus Gryllotalpicola; species Gryllotalpicola protaetiae. The sequence goes on along the minus strand of NZ_CP032624.1, from coordinate 1,621,515 downwards.
GGAGATCACGGGCGTCAACCATGTCTTCGCACTCACCGGGTTCCGCCCCGAGCTGTCGTTCCTGTCCGAGGTGCGCACCGCGCTCGACCCGTCGTTGCAGGCGGTCGCCGGGCTGGCGTCGGAGATCGACCCGAACGTCCACTCGTGCGGGACCGTGCGGGCCACCGGGGCGCTCGAGCTGGCGCAGCCGGAGCCGGGCTTCTACATCATCGGGGCGAAGTCCTACGGGCGCGCCCCGACCTTCCTCGCGCTCACCGGATACGAACAGGTGCGCTCCGTGGTCGCCGAGCTCGCTGGGGATCATGAGGCGGCCGCACGCAATGAGCTGGTGCTGCCGGATTCCGGGGTCTGCGGCGGTTCCGCGGATCTGGATGGTGGCTCGTGCTGCGCGCCGGCTGCAAGGCAGTCGGTCGAGATCGGCTCGCGCCCGCTGATCCCGCTTGGCTGATGACCGAAGCTGCCGCGGCTCCACCGGCCCGGGCGCTGACCGGTGTGCTCGTCGCACTCAGCGTGACGGTCGTCATCAGCTACGGGGCGCTCTTCTACGCGTTCACGGTGCTCGCCCCGTCGATCACACAGGACACCGGCTGGTCCCAGGTCGCCATCACGACCGCGTTCTCCGTGGGGAGCCTCGTCGGCGCGGTCTGCGGCATCCCGGTCGGGCGACTGCTACAACACTTCGGCCCCAGACCGGTGATGTCGCTCGGCAGTGTGCTGGGCGCGGCATCCGTTGCCGGCGTCGCGATGGCGCCGTCCTTCGCCGCCTTCGCGGCGGCCTGGGTGCTCGCGGGGGTCGCCACGGCGGGCCTGTACTACTCGCCGGCGTTCGCGGCGCTCACCGGCTGGTTCGGGACGCGGCGGGTGCAGGCGATCACGACCCTCACGCTTGCGGGCGGTTTCGCTTCGACGATCTTCGCCCCGTTCAACGCGTTCCTCGACGGGCGTCTCGGATGGCGCGGCGCATACCTGGTGCTCGCCGGCACCGTCCTCGTCGTCACACTCCCTGCGCACGCCTTCTCCCTGAAACTGCCTTGGCAGCCTCATCGCGCCTCGGCTCGGACGCGGGACCGTGACATCCTCGCGAGCCGGCCGTTCGTCCTTCTCGCGGCCTCCGGCACGCTCACCGCGTTCGTCAGCTACGCCTCCCTCGTCGCACTTCCGGTGCTCCTGCTCGGACGCGGCGCGAGCCCGGCCCTGGCGGCCTGGGCGGTCGGGCTCGCCGGTGCTGGGCAGGTCAGCGGGAGGCTCGTATACCCGTTGCTGAACCGCACACTTCGGCCGCGAACGCGCGCCGCGTTCGTCATTGCGCTTCTCGCCGCGAGCCTCCTCGCGCAGGCGATGATCCCGGGCCCGGAGTGGCTGTCGATCACGATCGCGATTCTCGGTGGCGCCGCCCGCGGCCTGTTCACTCTGGTGAACGCCACCCTGCCGGCTGATCTGTGGGGTCCGGAGCGCTACGCGGCGCTCAGTGGCGTCTACCAGGCGCCGCTGGCCGCGGCCGGGGCGCTCGCGCCGGGCATCGGGGCCGGGATCGCCGTGGTCGCCGGCGGCTATCCGGTGCTGTTCGCCATCCTCGCCGCCGTCTCCGTCGCCGCGGCGCTGATCGCTCTCGCCGCCGGGAAGACAGCCGAGTACGCTGCCGCGGTGTCGGCGGCCATCACGGTCGCGGAGTAATGGGTCAGCCGGCTGCGGCCATGTTCAACTCGCCCAGCAGGTGTAGCACGCGCTGCTCGATCGCGTCACGGATCGGGCGCACGTGAGCGACGTCGAGTCCGGCGGGGTCGTCGAGTTCCCACTCCTCGTAGCGCTTGCCGGGGAAGACCGGGCAGGCATCCCCGCATCCCATGGTGATCACGACGTCAGCGGCTCGCACGATCTCGTCCGTCCACGGCTTCGGGAACTCGGCGGCGATGTCGATGCCCCGCTCGGCCATCGCCGCGACCGCGGCCGGGTTCACCCGGTCGCCGGGCTCGGAACCGCCGGACCAGCCGATCGCGGCCTGCCCGGCGTAGCGCTGGAAGAACCCGAGCGCCATCTGCGAGCGGCCGGCGTTGTGCACGCACAGGAACAGCACCGTCGGCTTCCCATCCGCCTGCGGGCCCTCCACCCGGGCCAGCGCGTGCAGCCGCTGGCGGGAGAACCGCTCCGCGAGCACCGGCAGGAACGTCGCGACCGTGGCATGCTCGGCCAGCTGCCGGTGGGACTCGTGCAGGAACCGGTCGATGGTCTCCTTCCCGAAGACTCCCTCGAACTCGGCAGCCAGTCGTTCGGCGCAGTTGCGCAGCGCGAGCTCCTGGTCGAGCGTGACGTTCGCGTGGGACATCGTCGTCCTCACCTCTTCCTCTCAGGCCGCGGCGATCCGCGGCGCCAGATCCTCGACACGTTCGGCCAGCAGCTCGAACGCATCGTCGAACGCCTTCCGGGTGCCGAGTGCAACCGGGTCCGGGATCGACAGATGCAGCGCGTGAGGCTCGGCGAGTTCTTCGTGCGCGAGGTCGCACACCGTGATCACGAGATCGCCCGGCTGCGCCACCTCGGCAAGCGCCTGCGGCGCGACCTCCGGCAGCTCCAGCCCGTGCCGGTGGGCGGCATCCAGCGCGCCGCGGGCGATCTTCTCGCCCGGGTGGGTGCCGGCCGAGGTCGACGGGATCGCGCTCCTCGTGCGCCACAGCGCCGCCGCGAGGTGTGAGCGGGCGGTGTTGGCGGTGCACACGAACACCACCCGTGGCGCCGTGAGCAGCGCGCCCGGCAGGAGCCCTACAAGGCCGGCGCGTTCCAGGGTGAGGTAGCTGCGGCGCCGGTCGGCCTCCGAGCGGTGCCGGCTGATCAGCCCGGCTCCTTCCAGCGTCTTCAGGTGGTGGGCCATGAGATTCGAGGGCATGCCGAGCTCGGCCTGCAGCTCCACCGGGGAGCGGTCCCCGAGCGAAAGCGCGTCGACGATCCGCAAGCGCGCCGGATCGCCAAGCGCCGCATGCACGGCGGCACGCCTCTCCACCTCAGTTCGCTCAACATTCATCGACTCAAGCTTGACTGAGCGATCGGTTTTCGTCAAGCTGTTCGCCGTGACCTCCCATCCCGCCCTCTGGCGCCGCGCGACCGCCGAGTTCCTCGGCACAGGGCTGCTCGTCGCGATCGTCGCAGGCTCCGGCATCGCGGCCCAGCAGCTGTCTCCGCACGACGTCGGGCTCGAGCTGATGGAGAACTCGATCGCCACTGCGCTCGGCCTCGCGGTGCTGATCCTGATGCTCGGCCCGATCTCCGGCGCCCACTTCAACCCCGTGGTCACCCTCTCCGACGCGCTCCTCGGCGGCCGATCCTGGCGGGAGACACTGGTCTACCTCGCCGCCCAGATCACCGGCGGCATCGGCGGCGCCGGGCTCGCCAACGCCATGTTCGGCACCGGCTACGCGCTGTCCACCAAGCACCGCTCCACCGCCGGCCACCTGATCGGCGAGGTCGTCGCCACCGCGATCCTCATCCTCCTGATCTTCCTGCTGGCGCGCACCGGGCAGACCGCTGCGGCACCGGCCGCGATCGGCGCCTACATCGGCGCCGCCTACTGGTTCACCAGCAGCACCTCGTTCGCGAACCCCGCCGTCACCCTCGGACGGATGTTCACGGACACCTTCGCCGGGATCGCCCCGGCCTCCGCGCCCGGCTTCCTCGTCGCCCAGCTCGTCGGCGCCGCCGCGGGCCTCGGGCTCCTCGTCATCCTCGTCCCGGCTCCGCGCCTGCGCGCCGCCGACGCCATCGTCCCCGAAAGGACCCTCTCATGACCCATCTGATCGCCATCGGCGGTAGTGACGCCGGCATCTCGGCCGCGCTGCGCGCCCGCGAACTCGACCCCACGGTCGATGTCACTGTCGTCGTCGCCGACCGCTATCCCAACTACTCCATCTGCGGCATCCCCTACTACTTCTCCGGCGAAGTCCAGCCATGGCAGTCCCTCGCCCACCGCACCGCCGCCGACCTCGAGGCCACCGGCATGAACCTGCGCCTCGACACCTGGGCGACCGGCATCGACGTGGCCGGTCAGAGACTCGAGGTCCGCGGCCCCGACGGGATCATCGAGCAGCTTGGCTACGACGAGCTCGTTGTCGGCACCGGCGCCCTGCCCTCCCACGCCGGCATCACAGGCCTCGACCAGCTCACCGCGGACGACGGCGTGCACGTCATCCACTCCATGGGTGACACCTTCGCCCTCGATACACGCCTCGACGAACGCGACCCGAAGACCGCGGTCATCGTCGGCGCCGGTTACGTCGGCCTCGAGATGGCCGAGGCCTTCACCGTCCGCGGCATCAAAGTCACCCAACTGCAGCGCGGCCCCGAAGTCCTCTCCACCCTCGACCCCGAACTCGGCGCCATCGTCCACGCCGAACTCGACACGCACGATGTCGAGGTGATCACCAGGACAACGGTCACGGGGATCGAGAAGACGAGCGACGGCCTCGTCGTGCGGGGCGTCCGCGAAGACGGCCGCTTCGCACGCCTCGCCGACCTCGTCCTCGTCGTCGTCGGCGTGCGCCCCAACACCGAGCTCCTCGAGCACGCGGGCGCGACCCTCGGCGCAGGCGGCGCGGTCGTCGTCGACGAGCACATGCGCACCGGCCTTCCGCACGTCTACTCCGCAGGCGACGGCACTGTCACCCACCACCGCCTCCTCGGCCCCACCTATCTGCCGCTCGGCACCACGGCGCACAAACAGGGCCGCGTCGCCGGCGAGAACGCCCTCGGCGGCAACGCCCGCTTCGCCGGGTCCGTGGGGACCCAGGTCGTGAAGGTCTTCGACATCGTCGCCGCCCGCACCGGACTTCGCGACCATGACGCAGCCGCCGCGGGGTACCAGCCGCTCACCGTCGGGGCCACCGCCGACGACCACAAGCGCTACTACCCCGGCTCCCACCCGATCAGCTTCCAGATCACCGGCGACAACCGAGACGGAAGACTCCTCGGCGCGCAGCTCGTCGGAACCCTCGGCACCGAAGTCGCCAAACGCGTGGACACTTTCGCCACCGCTCTCTACGCCGGCCTCACCATCGAGCAGATCTCCGAGCTCGATCTCTCGTACACGCCGCCCCTCGGGTCCCCGTGGGACGCGGTGCAGGCCGCGACTCAGGCGTGGTCCGCCGCCACGCGCTCCTGATCACGCTCACCGATCGAGAGTTCCCGGCTGGTCAAGATCCGGCAGCCCATTCTTCGCCGCAGCCCGCGCCCGCCGCAGCCGGCTCACCTCCATCCAGCTCAACCGACTCGTCGTGCACCGCCTCGAAGGCGTCGCGGCACGCGTCAAAGCCGGAGAGCGGGTTGGCGCAAGTGTGCTCAGAGGTGATCTCGACGCCACAGCGGGTGCGGCTGGTGAGGAGTGATGGTTGCGCACGCGGCACGGATGCGACGACCGCGGCTCTTCTACGTCGTGTCGGGGCGACGGTATTCGCCGGGTGCGAGGTGCTCCAGCCAGGTGGTTGTGTCCGCGCGGTCGTCGGCGTTGTCGAGCATCGCGAGGTGTTCCATGAAGTCGTCTGGGGTCGCGCCGTGCCAGTGCTCTTCGCCTGACGGGGTGAAGATCGTGTCGCCGGGATGGGCTTCGATGGTGGTGCCGTCGCGGGTGCCGATCAGTGCGACGCCTTCGGTGATGTGCAGCGTCTGCCCGAGCGCGTGGGAGTGCCAGGCGGTATGAGCACCGGGCGCGAAGCGAACGCGGCTTACGCTCATCCGCTGGTCGCTGCCCTGCGGCGCGGCGATCGCGTCGACCCAGACGTCCCCGGTGAAGTTCGAGGCCGGACCCTTGGAGGTCGGTGACTTCGGGACGAGTTTCACGGCTTCTCCCCGTCGGTCGCGTTCTCGATGTCGCCGAAGACCTGCTTGGCGACGAGGATCGCGGACATCGCTTTCGGCCACCCGGCGTAGAAGGCGAGGTGGATGATCGCTTCCTTCAGCTCATCCTCGGTCAGCCCGTTCTGCTTCGCCAGGCGCAGATGGCTGACGAGCTGCTCGGTGCTGGAGGAGGTGACGAGGCTTGCGACGGTGACGAGGCTGCGGTCGCGGCGGCTGAGTGCGGGACGCTCCCATACGTCGCCGAAGAGGACTTCGTCGGTGAGCTCGGCAAGCTTGGGAGCGAAGTCGCCCACGAGCTGTTGGGCGCGGCTGGGCTGAGGCATGTCGATCATGGTCGTCTTTCTGCGGATGGAGGTCGGTTATTCGTGCGGGACGTGCCGCAGCGTCAGGCTCGCGATGGTGGTGATGGCGACGAGAACGGCGATGGCGATGAGGCTGATGCGCAGCCCGGTCATGAAACTCGTCTGGACGGCGATGACGGCGCCGACGGCGGCCACACCGAGGGAGCCGCCCATCTGACGGAACATGTTGAGCACGCCGCTGGCGGTGCCGGTGCGACTGGCCGGGATGCTGTCGATCAGAAGGCTGGTCAGAGGTGGGACGGTGAAGGACCCGCCGACCCCGACCGGAACCATCAGCACAGCGACAACCCATGTGGGGGCGCTGACTGGGATGCAGGCGAGGGCGACGAGCCCCGCGACCATGAGCGCCTGGCCGCCGACGATCGGGACTCGCAGCCCGAACCGGGCCGCCACGCGAGGAACAATGGGACTCAGCGCGGCCACGCAGGCGGTCATCGGTAGAAACAGCAGGCCGGATGTCAGCGGGGAGGCGCCACGCAGCTGCTGGAAATACAAGCTTTGGATGAACACGACGCCGTAGAAGCCGACCATGCCGATGAACGCGGCGGCCAGCGCGACGATCACGCGCCGGGAGCGGAACAGGTCGAGCGGGACCATGGGATGCATGCCGCGCTGCTGCGCGGTGAGGAAAACGATCACGGCGATGACGAACACGGCGAAGCCGGTGAGGATCAGCGGCTGCCCATAGCCGTGGCTGCCGCCTTCGATGATCGCGTAGGTGAGCGCGGCGAGCCCCGCGACTGCAGCGATCTGCCCTGTCCAGTCGAAGGGATGCTCGCGCCGCGGTGAGGTGCCGACACGGAACAGGATGAGGAGGGCGATGATGCCGACCGGCAGGTTCAGGTAGAAGATGATCCGCCAGTCGACCTGGGTGAGCGCGCCGCCGACGATCGGCCCGGCCGCGGCGGCGATGGAGCCGCCCATCGCCCAGTAAGCGATCGCCCGTGCCCGTTTACGGGCGTCCTGGTATGCCTCGCGGATGAGGGCGAGCGCGGTCGGGGTGATCAGCGCCGCGCCGAGGCCCTGCACGAAACGGGCGCCGATGAGGACCGGGAGGTTCGGAGCGAGTCCGCAGGCGGCGGAGGCCAGAACGAACAGGATCATCCCGGCCCCATAGGCGCGCTTGGCGCCGACGCGTTCGGAGAGAGTGCCGGCGAACAGGATCAGGGCGGAGAACATCAGCGTGTACCCAGTGACGATCCACTGCAGCCCGGACAAGCCACCGCCGAGGTCATGCCGGATCGACGGCAGGGCGACGTTGACGACCTGGGAGTCCAGGGCGACGACGAAGAAGCCGAGCATGGCGACCCCGAGCGCCGCACCAGGATGCCCGGCTCGGGGCGCCCGGGACGCGCCCGGTGACGCCGCGAGCGGGAGGGAGGTGGTTTCGGTCATCGCTCTCAGCTGTTGTCCACGGCGCGGGGGAAGGTACGGGTGTTCAGCAGCTCCGGGTCGGGGCCGCCGCGCAGGCCGGTGTCGAGAGCGTCGATCGCGGCGAGCTCGTCGGAGGTCAGGGTGAAGTCGAAGACGTCGAAGTTCTCCGCGATGCGGTTCGCGTGCGTCGACTTCGGCAGCGCGGAGCGGCCTTCGTCGAGGTGCCAGCGCAGGATCACCTGCGCCGGGCTCTTGCCGTACTTCGCCGCCAGTCCCGTGATGACGGGGTTCTCGAACACGTTCCCGGCGCCGGCCCCATCGGAGGGCCGGTAACGGTGGATGCCGCCGATCGGCGACCACGCCTGGGTGAGGATGCCGAGCGTCGTGTCGGCGTGCTGCACGGTGGCGTTCGTGAAGTACGGGTGGACTTCGACCTGGTTGACCGCCGGGACGGTGTCGACCGTGTCGAGGAGCCGGGTGAGGTGGTCGGGGCTGAAGTTGGCGACGCCGATGGCGTGCACCTTGCCCTCGGCGAGCTTGCGCTCGAGCAGCTGGTAGGCGGCGATGGTGTCATCGAAATCGGCCGGGGTGGGCTGGTGCAGCAGATACAGGTCGACGTAGTCCACGCCGAGACGGCGCAGGCTCGCCTCGAACCCGACTTCGGGCTTGTCGTCGGCGTAGTCGCTGATCCACAGCTTCGACTCGATGACGATCTCGGAGCGGTCGATGCCGGATCGCCGGATGCCTACGCCGACCTCGCGCTCATTGCCGTAGGAGGCGGCGGTGTCGATCAGCCGATAGCCGCCCTGCAGGGCGGTCGTCACGGAGGTGACGGTGTCCTCCGGGGAGGCCTGGAACACGCCGAAGCCGAGGGCCGGGATCGCAAGGCCGTTGTTCAACGTCACGGTTATCTGGTTGGTGGTCATTGCGGTGCTGCCTTTCGATTGAAGTGTTCGAGTCACGGGCGGACGAGGACCTTGAGGGCCTCGCGGTCGTTCATCGCCTGGTATGCCTGCGCGATGTCGGGCAGAGCTACGGTGCGGTCGAATACCCGGCCCGGGTGGATGGTGCCGTCGAGGATCTTGGGCATGAGCTGCTCGATGTACGCGCGGGCGGGCGCGACGCCGCCGGTGAGGGTGATGTTGCGGAAGAACATCCGCGCGAAGCCCACGTTCGCGTCCTGGTACTGCGGCACGCCGACCCGCGAGACGGTGCCGCCGGCGCGGACGGCCCCGAATGCCTGGTCGTAGGCGGCGGGGAATCCGACCGCCTCGATGACCACATGCGTGCCGTCACCGTTCGTGAGATCCTGCACCTTCGCGACGCCCTCTTCACCACGCTCGGCGACGACGTCGGTGGCGCCGAACTCGACACCGAGATCCGTGCGGGCCGGGTGGCGCCCCATGAGGATGATCCGTGGGGCGCCGAGCAGTTTGGCCGACAGCACCGCGGACAGGCCGACCGCGCCGTCTCCGATCACGGTGACCGTCGTCTCCGCGCTCACACGACCCTTGACCGCGGCGTGGTAGCCGGTACACATCACATCCGAGAGGGTGAGAAGGTCCGGCAACAGCTCCGAGTCGGCGGGAACCGGGAGCTTCACGAGCGTGCCGTCGGCCTGCGGGACGCGCACGGCCTCGGCCTGCCCGCCGCCGACGTCCCCATTGCCCCAGGAACCACCGTGGCGGCAGGAGGTGTGCAGCCCCTCACGGCAGAACTCGCAGGTGTTGTCGGCCCACACGAACGGGGCCAGCACCAGGTCGCCCTTCTTCAGCGTCTGCACATCCGCCCCGGTCTCCTCGACGACTCCAAGGAACTCGTGGCCCATCCGGGCAATGCCGGACCGTGTGCCGCCGCCGTGGTAGGCGTGCAGGTCCGACCCGCACACGCAGGAGAGCGTGATGCGCACGATCGCATCGGTGGCGGCGAGGATCTTGGGCTCCTCGGCCTCCTCGACGCGGACATCTCCGGGGCCGTACATGAAGGTGGCAAGCATGAATGTGGTTGTGCCTTTCTCGACAAGCGACACGGGCGGCGATCGTCGATCACCTGCCTGCGTCTTCCACTGTGGGCGGTTCCACGCTGACATGGCAGTTGCTGTCGACCCAGGTACTGGCAGCCCACCCCACACGGCGGGCGCCACGCCTACCGTGGTGGTCATGGATCACAAGAGCGAGGTGCAGGAGTTCCTGCGCACCCGCCGCGCCCGCATCACCCCCGAGCAGGCCAACCTCATCGGCGGCGGCAACCGGCGCGTACCCGGCCTCCGCCGCGAAGAGGTCGCGCTGCTGGCCGGGCTCAGCGTGGACTACTACGCCCAAATGGAACGCGGCGATCTCGGCGGCGTCTCCGACGAAGTCCTCGAAGCCCTCTCCCGCGCCCTCCAGCTCGATGAGGCCGAGACCTCCCACCTCTTCGATCTCGCCCGCGCCGCCCACCCACGCCCGGTGCGCCGCAAGCGGCCGGCACCGAACCGGGTGCGCCCCAGCCTGCAACGCTTCCTGGATGCGATCACGGACGCCCCCGCCTGGGTACGCGACGAGCACATGGACTTCGTCGCCGCTAACCGGCTCGGGCGGGCCCTGAACGCGCCCCTGTTCGCGAACCCGCGGCGCCCCGTCAACAACGCCCGCTTCGTGTTCCTGAACGAACCCGACGCACGCGAGTTCTACACCGATTGGGAGACCGGCGCCGACGACATCGTCGCCACCCTGCGTAGCTACGCCGGCAAGCATCCGCACGACAAGCAGCTCACCGACCTGATCGGCGAACTCGTCACCCGATCCGAGCCGTTCCGCATCCGGTGGGCCGCGCATAACGTGCGCTTCCACCGCGCCGGGATCAAGCGCCTGCGCCATCCCGTCGTCGGCGACCTCGAGCTCACCTACGAGGGCCTCGACCTGCCCGCCGACCCCGGCTGGCATCTCTTCACCTTCACCGCCGCCCCCGGCAGCGCCTCCGAGGAGCGACTGAAACTGCTGGGCAGCTGGGCCGCCACCATCGAAACCGAGGCGGCACCACAGCCGGCGGAGAACACCGAACCCAACCGAACGAAGGAACCATCATGAGCACCTGGGCCGAGGCCGAACTCGAAGTCTTCGACGACGTTGACGAACTGCGCGTGTCGTCCGTGCGTGCCGACGGCACGACCACCCGGCCCGTGATTATCTGGGCGGTGCGCGTCGGGGATCATGTCTACCTGCGTTCCGTCCACGGCCGCGGCGCCGGGTGGTTCAAAGGCACCCGCACCACCGGCATCGGGCACATCAGCATCGGCAACATCGAGCGTGACGTCACGTTCACCGAGGTCACCGACGCGGCGGCCCAAGAGGCGATCAGCGACGCCTACCGCAGCAAGTACCGCCGCTACGCGAAGAACATTGTCGACTCGACCGGTACCGCCGACGCCCTGTCCGCGACCCTCGAAGCCATTCCGCGCTGACCGCTCGCCGAGCACACCAAGCGGAACGGACGTCAGCGATGCCTCGTAGCGGCCGCGTCCGGGAGCTGCGCCGGCGCGATCTTATGCGCACTGGTCTGGTCCTCACCGGCGGCGTTCTGGCATCCGCGGCATTGGCAGCCTGCACCCCACGAACTGGAACCACCGTGAACGAATCAGGACGACCTTCCCCGGCGGCGCATCCCACGCCGTCGGCCGCCCCTGCCCAGCGCGTTCTCATCGCGTACTTCTCCCGCGCCGGCGAGAACTACCGCTACGGAGGCCGGGTCGACCTGAAGGTCGGCAACACGCAGGTCGCCGCCGAGATGATCGCCGACCGCATCACTGCGGACGTCTACCGCATCCAAGCTGCCAACCCCTACCCCCACGACTACGAGCAGACAGTCGCCCGCAACGTCCAAGAGGAACAGGACGATGTACGACCCGCAATCCGCGGACAGCTGCCCTCGCTCGACGACTACGACACGATCCTTCTCGGTAGCCCGATCTGGAACGTTCAAGTCCCGATGATCATGCGCACCTTCGCCGAAGCCCTCAACTGGTCCGGGAAAGACGTCTACCCCTTCGTCACCTACGCCGTCAGCGGCATGGGGAACGCACAGACCGACTACACCGACCTCTGCAACGGCGCCACAGTCCACGACGGCCTCGCTCTGCAAGGAGAAACCATTCACGATGCCGGCCAACGGGTACAGTCGTGGCTGCAACGAACTGGCCTCGCGTAGCTTGACCTCCGTGCGCACACATCAGGCCACCGGCCGAGGCGCAACGAGAACTTGCCGAGTTACCAGTGGAGAGCCCCGGAAGTTGTGAGATCCGGCCTTTCAATCTCCGGCAAGCGGGTCACCTCAGAGCTGACGCTCGGCGGTGAGTTCGGTGCCGCAAGCGACGCATGTGATCATGCGGTCGCTGTTTGCACACTGGCCCGACTGCGAGACCGAATTGTCCACAAGAAGCGATCCCGCACGCGGCGAGCTGTGATCTATCTCAGCTCACGGGCCCCGTCCGCATGCGGCCAATGTTGTGTCGACCTCCACCTCGAGTAGCTCCTGAACTCATGGGATGGCGCTCAACGCGTTCTCACGCAAGCCACGGCAGCGGGTCCACCGCGGTCACGCCGTCGAGGAGGACCTCGAAGTGGAGATGCGGCCCGGTGCTCTCACCCGTGCTTCCCACGGTTCCGATGACAGCGCCGGCCGACACCGTCTGTCCGGCCGAGACCCGGGGCAGGGTTGCCATGTGGGCGTACATGGTGCTCACGTGGCGGCCGCCGATGATGTGGTCGATGACGACGTAGTTGCCGAGTGCACCGCCGTACTTGGCATCCCGGACTATGCCGGGGGCGGCGGCCATGATCGGGGTGCCGACGCCGGGGATCATGTCGACGCCTTGGTGGTTGGACGAGCACGCGGAGCAGGGTGCACTGCGGGCGCCGAAGAGCGAGCTGAGCGGAACGGGATGCCCGAACGGCCAGGCGAGATTCCCGGCCGGCACGGTTTGGAGGGCGGTGCCGGCCTTCGGCGCCTTGGGGGCGGCCGGTCTCGGTGTGACATTCACGGCATAGGAATCCCTGATAATCGCGGCGGCTCCGGTGTCGGCGACCCGCATCGACTGGGTGCTCAGCGGGCGTGCGCTGTGGGATGCCGCGGGTGCGGCCGAAGAGACGATCGGGATCGCCATCGCGGCGAGCAGCCCGGCGATCGCGAGGACCGCGAGGGTGGCTGCGGGGCGGAGCTTCGGGAGGGGCTTGCGCCGCCTGTTGGCTTCCCTGAGCGAGCGGCGTGTGCGGTGAGTGGCAGGGAGGGTGGGTTCTGTCATGGTTCCTTCGTGGTCGGCGGCCGCGATCGCCACCCAGGAGCGGCGGTGCGAGCGGGGCTGCGCGTCAGCGCACGGGGGCGAGGGATTCTGGGGCCAGTCGGATGCGGCGCAGCAGCTGGGCGTTGAGGGCGACGACGATGGTGGACACGGACATGAGGATCGCGCCGACCGCGGGCGAGAGCACGAATCCGATCGGGGCGAGGACGCCGGCGGCCAGCGGCACAGCGATGATGTTGTAACCGGTGGCCCAGACGAGGTTCTGGATCATCTTGCGGTAGCTCGCGCGGGACAGCTCGATGACAGAGAGCACTGCGCGCGGGTCACTGGAGGCGAGCACAACACCGGCGGACTCGATCGCGACATCGGTTCCCGCACCGATGGCGATGCCGACGTCTGCGCGGGCGAGAGCAGGCGCGTCGTTCACGCCGTCTCCGACCATCGCAACCTTCAGGCCGCGATGCTGCAGCTCCGAGACCTTGCTGTCCTTGTCGGCAGGGAGCACCTCGGCAAAGACCTCGTCGATGCCGAGTTGCCGTCCGACGGAGTTCGCGACGTCGGCGGTATCCCCGGTGATCATCGCGACCTTCACCCCGCGCTCGTGCAGGGCGCGGATCGCGGCATCCGACTCAGGGCGGATCTCGTCCTGTAGCGCGAACGCGGCCAGAGCATCTTCGCCGCGAAGGAGGTACAGAACCGTGGCGCCCTGAGCGGCGGCCTCTGCTGCCGGGCCGCTGATGCTCTCAGGGGCCACAACGCCCGTTTCTTGGAGGAGGCGCGGTCCGCCGACCCGGATGAGCGCGCCGTTCACCGTGGCCTCGACCCCGCGGGCGGTGCGCGAGCGGAAGGCCGTCGCTGCGGGGCGCGCTGTGGTGCCGTGCTCGTCGGCGGCGCGAACGATCGCCTGAGCGAGGGGATGCTCGGACGAGGCTTCGACGGCCGCGGCGAGCTGCAGCGCCTCAGCTTTGTCGATGCCGGCCGTGATGGTGCGCGAGACTGCGGGCTCACCGCGGGTGAGGGTGCCGGTCTTGTCGAACAGGACGATGTCGATCGTCCGCATCCGCTCGAGCGCGAGCCGATTCTTCACCAGCACGCCCGCCTTGGCCGCCCGCTCGGTCGAGATCGAGATCACGAGCGGGATCGCAAGACCCAGCGCGTGCGGGCATGCGATCACCAGCACAGTCACGGTGCGGGCGATCGCATCGGTCGGGTCGCCGAGCAGCATCCAGACCACGAACGTGATGAGCCCCGCACCTGCGGCGAAGTAGAACAGCAGCGCAGCCGCCCGATCAGCAAGCGCCTGCGCTCGCGAGGAGGACCGTTGGGCCTCATCGACGAGGCGGCGGATGCCGGCCAGCGCCGTGTTCTCGCCCACGGCGGTGATCTGCACCCGGATCGCGGTGTCGGTAGCCACGGTCCCGGCGACGACCTGAGCGCCGACACCGCGAGTGACGGTGCGGGACTCGCCGGTGATCATCGACTCGTCCACCTCCGCCTGGCCGTCGATCACGGTCCCGTCCGCCGGCACACGGCGGCCGGAGCGGACCAGGACGATGTCACCTTCGGCGATCTCGCCCAACGGGATCTCGACGATGTCCTCGCCGCGGACCAGCTCCGCCGTGTCCGGTAGCAGCGCAGCCAGTGCATCCAGTGCGCCGGAGGCGGCGCCGAGGGCGCGCATCTCGAGCCAGTGCCCGAGCAGCATGATCGCGATCAGCAGCGCGAGCTCCCACCAGAAGTCGAGCTCGAGCGACGGCTTGATCACAGTCGCCCACGACGCGACGAACGCAACCAAGATCGCCATGGCGATCAGCGTCATCATGCCGGGCTTGCGGGTTCGCAGCTCGGAGACGGCTCCGGTGAAGAACGGGTAGCCGCCGTAGACGAAGATTACCGTTCCGAGCACGGGAGAGACCCACGCGGCCCCGGAGAACGTGAGCTGGTAGCCGAGGATGTGCCCGAACATTTGGCTGAAGATGACCACGGGCACCGCCAGGACCAGGCTCCACCAGAACCGGTCCCGGAACTGCGCCGCGTGATCGCCGTGGCCGCTGTGGCCGCCGTGGCCCATCCGGTCATGCCCAGAGTGGCCCATCTGATCGCGCGCGGCATGCTCGTGCGATGCGCCGTGCTCGCGCTCGCGCTCGTGCTCGTGCTCGTGCTCGTGCTCGTGCTCGTGCTCGTGACCAGCATGATCGGCCGGCGCACTGTGCCGAGTCGGCATGCCGCGTTCATCAACGTTGCCGGCGTAGGCGGCCGGGTCGGCATCGAACGCTGCGACGCAGGAGTCGCAGCACAGATAGTAGGTGCGGCCCTCCCACTCGCGGCTGCGTCCTGCTGCTTCCGCCTCGGTGCGGCTCACCTGGTTGTCCGTCATCACCGGGCAGGCGATGAGATCGGTCGCCCCGGCGGGCGTGTCGTGGTGGTGGTCGTGACCGTGGCTGTGTGTGTCGCTCATAGTCGTGCTCCTTTCAGCGCCGCCGTCAGCTGGAACGGTGCTGACGCTATTCCGGTGCGGCGGAGGGTCGATAGCCCCGGCCAGCCAAGGTGGGTGGTCGCGGCGGGAAGCGCCCGGTGTGCGGGTGGGCGGAAGGACGGGGATGGCATCGGTGCCAGCTTTCAAAGCGTCGCAGGAACGCCCGGGAGCGGCCGGACCGCCGGCCGCTCCCGGGCGGCGTCGCTCAGCCCATGCTCTGGAGCATGGACTGCATCGTCTGGATCTCCTTGGTCTGAGACTCGACGATGCTGTGCGCCAGGCGCAGCGCCTGCGTATTCTGACCATTCGAGATCTCGGTCTGTGCCATTTGCGTCGCGCCCTTGTGGTGCTCGATCATCAGGGTCAGGAACGTCTTGTCGACGCCCATGCCCGTCGCGGCTTCCAGGCTCTTCATGTCCTCAGGCGTCATGCCCGGCATGCTGGAGGCCGTCGGCTCGCTCATGTCCATGCCACCCATCGAAGAATCGGACGGCATCGGCATCGAGCTCGGTTCGGACATGCTCACCGGCTCTCGCCAAGCGCGCAGCCATCCGGTCATCTCGTCGATCTCCGGCGACTGCGCCTTCTGGATCTTGTCGGCCAGTTGCCTCACGTCCGGCATCGCAGCCTTGCTCGCGGCGATCTGCGCCATTTGGACCGCTCCTTGATGGTGGACGATCATCATCTGCGCGAACGTCACATCTTGCGCGTTGTGCTTTGCGGAAACGGACGATGACGTCGACGGAGATGTGCTGGTGCCGGGCATTCCCGACATCCCCGAATGAGAGGACGAGTTGCTCGATGAGCAGCCGACGAGAACGCCGACGATGGTGACAGCGGTCGCCGAGGCGACCGCAATGCGGGTATTCAAGTTCACGGAGGTACTCCAAGTACAGGTCTGATGAGGAACAGAAGCGTTGAAGGAGTCGCCCGAAAACAGGCAGACTCCTCCTACGCCCCCATCAGATCCGGAGCACTCCGAGGGTGAGATTGCGTTCGATACCGCGGACCGGGCGCGGCGAATCGGCTGGAGCAATCTGTGCGCGCGGCCGCAAAGACGTGAGGGTGCCGAGCAGCCCCGGGGCTGCAAGCATCGCCAGGGCCAGCATCACCACCAGCGCCATGCAGCATGTCTCCATCGCATGAGACATGTCACCCATCGGCGCCGTCACCGCCGCGTGCGCCATCGGGCCCGTGTCGTGGGCTGCAGCATGGCCGACCGCATGCTCCAGGTGCGCGGCAACCGCAGAAGCGGCGGCGTTCGGGCCGCTGATCACCTCATGCATGCCCGCCAAGCCGAACAACACGCCCAGCGCAAGTACCACCAGCAAGACACGACGCACCACGGCGGCCGCGCGAGAACTGGTGGCATGCACGGAAACAGGGTAGCCCCTCCCGTCCTCCGCCGCCCAGGAAGCTCCGCAACCTCGACGAGTTCACCGTCATGCCGGTCAGCGCTCACTGACACGTGTCAACAGCGAAGCGCCCTCGAGCCGTCGTCCGACTCGGGGCGCTTTTCACAGAATGACCAGATGCCCAGGTTGTGCGCGGCTCCCGCTCAGATCTCCCCTGCGAGCACCTGTGCGCGAATCCTCGCACCGGTCTTCCGCGAGACGTTCCCGAGACGCTCAGCGATCGTCGGCCCGCTCGGAGTCCGGCCAGCCTTGACCTCCGCCTTCACCCACTCCACGACAGCGGCGCGGTCAGCCGGGATTGCTCGCGGCGCCGCGGCCCGGGCGCGAGACGCGGCTTCGGGTCGGCTCGGCGCAGCTGCTGACGGTTGCGCGGGCACCCGTCATGAAGGGTAAGCAGCCTAGCTGTAGTTCCTCGTGAGGTTGTGAACGCGTTCTGAGGGGCTCTTGCCGCCGATGCCGGTGTGGGGTCTGTGGTGATTGTAGTGATGGACCCAGGCCTGGTATTCGGCGGCTCGGGCTTCCTCGGACGCGTACGGCTTGGCGTAGGCCCACTCGGCGGCCAGGGTGCGGTTGAACCGCTCGACTTTGCCGTTCGTCTGCGGCCGGTAGGGTTTGGTGAACTTGTGCTTGATCGTCCCGAGCTCCTTCGCCAGCAGCCGTGAGCGGTAGGCCGAGCCGTTGTCGGTCATGACCCGCTCGATCGTGATGCCGGCCTCGGAGAAGAACGCTTTCGCGCGCTGCCAGAACGCGACCACGGTCTCCTTGCGCTCGTCGGCGAGGATCTCGGAGTACGCCAGCCTCGAGTGGTCGTCCACGACGTGGTGCAGGAACGCGTAGCCGCGCCCGGCCTTGCCGTGCCCGGTGTTGTTCCTGTTGCCCTGCTGCCGGCCGAGCACCCGGTGGCCACCGCCGTCGGGGATGCGGCCGAGCTTCTTGATGTCCATGTGCACCAACTCGCCCGGCTTCTGACGCTCGTAGCGCACCGGCTTCGGCTTCCGGACGGGCAGGCCGGTGTTCTGATCCAGATGGGCGAGCTTGGGCATCCGGTACCGGCTCAGGACGCGCTCGACGGTGGTGCGGGCCAGATGCAGGTGGAAGGCGATGCGGTGGGGGCCCCAGCGGCGGATGAACCGCAACGCGACGATGCGCCGCTCGGTGCGCCTACTGGTGCGGTTCGGGCTCGAGCGCGGCCGGGAACTGCGATCGGTCATCGGCAGGCCCGCGCGCAACCGATCCGCCCACTTCTTGGCCGTGGCCGGCGAGCACTGGAACCGCTCGGCTGCCCGCCGATAGGACCAGCCCTGCTCGAGGATCGACTGGGCCAACCGCAGCCGGCCCTTCGGAGTCAGATGGGCATTAGCGTGAGTCACGAAGACCTCCGGTGAACGAAGTGAGTGTGGTAACCCACATCGTCCCGGAGGTCTTCACTACATCAACCCACGTTCACAACGTGCCGAGGAACTACACCTAGCCAGCGCATAGCGGCTTGACGGTGCTCATCCCAGCCGCGCAAAGGTAGCCTGGCGACGTGAGCGCTTCTCCACGTGAACCTGGGACGCGGGGCGCGGATCACCCTGCAACGGCGGCAAGCCCCGCCCCGCACGAGCTTCGCGTGCTGGTTGCCGAGGATCAGACCTTCGTCCGAGAAGGCATCTTGCGCGTTCTAGAGCACGCTGGGATGAAAGTCGAAGCAGTCGGCGACGCTGACGCCCTTCGCCGTAGGGCAGCTCAGAGCCGACCGGATGTGCTTGTCACCGACATCCGGATGCCACCCAATATGAGCGATGACGGTATCGACGCTGCACGAGAACTGCGCACCGAGTTCCCGGATTTGGGGGTCGTCGTCCTCTCCCAGTACCTCGACACCGGCTACGCCATGAAGCTCGTCGCCGACCGTCCGCAGGGGGTCGGCTACCTCCTCAAGGAGAAAGTCGCGCAGGGAGGCGTGCTCGCAGACGCGGTCCGACGAGTCGCGGCCGGCGAGTCCGCTCTAGACCCAGACGTCGTGAGCCTGCTGATCGGTCGACGGAGAGAGCCAGGCGAACTCGACATGCTGACGTCACGCGAGCGTGACGTCCTCGCGCTCATGGCGGAGGGGCGCTCGAACGCCGGCATCGCCGCAATGCTCCACATCAGCGTCGGTGCGGTCGAGCGATATGCGACCCGGATCTTCAGCAAGCTAGGCCTGCAAGAAATCGACGCGGGTCAGCACCGGCGAGTCCTGGCCGTGCTCAAGTTCTTGCGACACTGACTCTCGTCATGCGGACGCCGGAATCCAGACTCTGACGCATGTGCCTCGTCCGGGACTCGATTCGATGGCGACTCGCCCGGCGAGGGCCGCCGCACGATCGCTCATATTCTGCAGCCCCGAGCCGACTGCCGCGTGGTCGATACCTGCGCCGTCATCAATGACGGCCAAGACAAGCGTTTCGTCGATCAGGTCTACGTCGATGGTGACGGATGTGGCACGAGCGTGCTTGGCAGCATTCGTGAGCGCCTCGGAGACGATGAAATAAGCGTTCAGCTCAACCACCGGCGGGAGGCGTCGCTGGCCCAGCCCGCCGCGGATGTGCACAGGGATCGGGGAGCGGTCGCGAAGGGCCTCGAGGGCCGCAACCAGCCCATCCGATCCGAGTGCAGGAGGATGGATGCCCGCCGCAAGCTGGCGTAGCTCCGCGATCGCCGCCTGAGCGTCCTCCCTTGCAGCCGCGAGAAGGGCGCTCTGAGGCCTGTCGTCCCCGAGACTCTCCGAGAGGAGTCCCAGCGAGATCGTGAGGTTGACCAGCCGCTGCTGGGCGCCGTCATGGAGATCGCGAACGATCTGCCGACGCGCGGCGGCGACACCCTCCATCAGGCGACGATGGCTTTTCTCGGCTTCGCGTCGAAGAAGTTCTGCGGCGTCCCGTTCGCGAATCGAACGCTGTAGCGCGTATCGCTCACTCACATCGGCGAAGGAGAGCACTGTTCCTCGTCCTCCGGGCAGCTCGATCGGTGCCGAGACGAATGCGATCGGGAAGAACGTCCCATCCTTTCGGATGAACCACTCCTCGCCACGGCTTGTGCGCCCGTCTCGCGAGGGCGCGAGCATCGGGCACTCATCCATTGGGTAGGGAGTTCCGTCCGGGTGAGAGTGGTGCACAAGCTGATGGCTGTTGCGGCCGAAGACCTCATCCAGCGACGAGTATCCGACGGCAGCGAGCGCCGCAGGATTCGAGTATTGAATGTTCCCCTGCGCATCAACGAGCCAGACGGGTTGCGGAACCTTCGCGAGGATCACGGGGATCAGCTCTTCGAGATGGTGCGCACGGTCGTCAACGACATCCGTCATGCTTCAACTCTGACACTGTCGCGTTACGGCCGCATTGCGTATATTGACGGACGCAGCCCGGCATTGTGTGCCATCCACGATGATGATCACGTGAGCATCCGGGTCGCAGTGGTCGACGACGATGACGGCTTCCGTCGCGTAGCTTCGCTTCTGCTCACTTCTCGCGGCATGCATGTGGTCGTGTCGAGCAGCAGTGCAACGGACGCGCTCGAGTTGATCCGTAGCCTGCGGCCTGAGGCGGCGCTCATCGACGTCGAGATGCCCGGGATGGGCGGGGTGGAGCTGGCGGAATGCCTCCATCGGCTACCGCGGCCGCCACGGGTGGTTCTGACGTCCGCGGCCGATCAAGCACTGAGCGAACAACGCTTAGCCAGTGCTGGCGCACAGGCGTTCATCCGCAAGGAAGAGCTTCAGCGAGCCGACCTCGCGACGCTGTTCGGCCTCAGCTGACACTCAGCGCAGCAGGGGCTCGGCCAACAGCCGAGCCCCTGCGAGTAGATCGCGATGTTGCGATTACTAGTCTGTACCGAAGGCCTTCCGAAGGACGTTGATGGCCTGCTCGATGGCGGCCGTCGCCGCCTGCGTCGGACGTTCCGGGTTCAGCATCATAAAGTCGTGTGTGACCCCGTTGTAGTGGACGCTCGCAGTCGGGACCCCGGCCTGGATCAGCTTGTTCGCGTACTGCTGACCTTCGTCACGCAGCACGTCATTGTCGGTAATGACGAGGGCCGGCGGCAGGCCCTTGAGGTCCTCGAGCGTTGCCTGGAGCGGCGAGGCGGTGATCTCCTTGCGGCGCGGGTCGTTCTTGTCGGGAATGTAGGCGTCCCAGAACCACTCCATCGCCTTTGCGCTGAGGAACGGGCCGTCGGCTAGCTCCTTGTAGCTGCCGGTGTCCTGCCCAGCGTCGGTGACCG
Organism: Gryllotalpicola protaetiae; assembly: GCF_003627055.1. NCBI lineage: Bacteria > Bacillati > Actinomycetota > Actinomycetes > Micrococcales > Microbacteriaceae > Gryllotalpicola > Gryllotalpicola protaetiae. The sequence goes on along the minus strand of NZ_CP032624.1, from coordinate 1,600,533 downwards.
GGTAGAACAGCAGCTGGTGGATGAACTTCACGTCGCCGCGCTGCTTCGCCATCAGGGTCAAAGCCGCCGTCATGTCTCCACCAACCGAGTCACCGGCGACCGCCATGCGTGACGCGTCGAACCCTTCCTGCTGCGCGTTGGCGATGATCCATCTCGCGGTCGCGTAGGCCTGCTCGATGGCTACCGGGTAATGGGCTTCCGGTGAGCGGTCGTATTCGACGAAGACGAGCGCAGCGCGTGCACCGTCCGCGAGTTCGCGAATCAAGCGATCGTGGGTTCCGGAGTTGCCGAGAATCCACCCTCCGCCGTGCACGTAGAGGATGACGGGGAGGACACCCTCCGCACCCTTCGGCTTGATCACACGGACCTGCACGTCGCCGACCTCAGCAGCGACCGTGACCCACTTGTCCTCACCGATCTCGACCTTGTCGACCGGGGCTGCCTGGATGTCGTCGAGGACCTTGCGAGCCGCCTCGGGTCCGATCTCGTAGAGGAACGGAGGTTTCGAGGTCGCGTCGGCGATCTCTTGCGCTTGCGGCTCGAGCACATACTTTCCCATGATCAGGTTCCCTTCGGATGTTCTGGAGTGGTGCTGACACGCCCAGCGTCTCCGAGACCGACGCCCACGAACACTAGGCGGGCCCCACAACACGTCCGCGTCCAAGGTAGGGAAAACCCCAACCCTTGAAGGCTCGGATGATGGCGTTGGTTGTCGCCGCTGGCCTACAGCTCCCCTGCGACGAGCGCCGCACGCAGCCGACTCCCCGACTTCCGCGACTGCCCCAACCGCTCCCCCAACTCCGGCCCGCTCGGCCACGCGCCCGTCTCCGCGAACCGTTCTTGCGCCCACGCGATCACGGCGTCTTTCGCCCCGCTCGCCGCGACCCGCGGCGGCGTCGACGCGCTCCGCTTCGCCATCGGCTGGTGGTCGGCGGCAGTCACGGTCGCCTTCTTCGCCTTGGCAGCGGGCGCCGGCTTCGTCAGGAGCCTGGTCGCGAGCTCGGCGCACGCGAGCAGCGACAACGCCGGCGCTGCCCCGATGACAATACGCGCGCCGATCGGCAGGTCGACAGGTCCGAGCGCCGAGTGAAGCACGTTTGCAGCAAGCGACAACGACGTCAGCGTCGCCATGACCACGAACGCGATGCGTCGCGTCACGCGCTCCTTCTCGCTCCGGCAGGTGAGCGCGACCCAGCCCGCGAGCAGTGCGCAGCCGTCGACGTTCACGGGGTAGATGACGGACAGCCAGCCGCCGAGGTGGGAAGCCGCCGCGAGGGAGGCTAACGCGTTGAAGCTGAGCGTGAAGGCGCAGAGCGCGACCAAGCCGATGAGGGTGACGGTGATCCAGCGCTGCATGAGGACTCCATTCCGAGATGACGCGGGCTGGGAGACTATGCGCGGCAATGTCGCCCCTCGTGATCTACTTCGCATCGGAGGACCTGATGAGCGCACCCGAGCCAAGACAACACAACGGCGAGACGCCGGAGGAAGCGCAGGCTGCCGGGCGCGAGATCCTGGCGATCATCGGTCAGCTGCGACAGCTCGTTGACGGCCACGAGCGCCGCAGCAAGATCCAACCCGTGAAGAACTCGGAGATGGCCACCGACGACGAGGTCACGCACCCGGATCGCCTGAGCCACCTGACCAGTAGCTACCTGAACTCTGCAAACGACCACTGCCGCGCTCTGCTCACGCTGCTCGATGATGGGAACGGTGGTCTCTCGATTCTCATAGTCGCCTTGCACTCGCACATCCGCGCCATCATCGAGCACGCCGCGCTCACCAGTTGGCTCCTAAGCCCTTCGGACCCGCACGAGCGCAGACGGCGCGCACTCGCCGCTATCTCGTCAGAACTCACCTTCGAGAAGCAACTCGTCAGCTCGATCAACCAGGGGCGCCCGCCGGAGACTCGTGAGCAGCGGTCAACCCGCGCGAAGGCTACGCGCGACGCGAACCGCAGGGACCGGACGCGACAGAAGACGCTGAAAGCCGCCGCAAAGGCGTGCGGGATCGCGGACGACGAATACAGTGCAGGGCTCCCCAAGTGGTCTGAGATCCTCGACGACGCGTCCACCTCTTCCACACGCTTCCGTGGAGGGTTCCTCCCCAAGACGATCTGGATGCTGACGAGTGGGCTGACACACCCTTCCGCCTCGCGCGTGATGCTCGTCGCCGCGATGCAAGAGACCCGTGATTATGGGAATGGAACTTTGCAGGTCGAAGTCACCGCCAGGATCGGATCGCTTGTCGCGCCGTTGCGAACCGCGACCTCGATGCTCGAGGACGCCATCGACTGGGAGCGGTATCGGAAAGCGAAAGTCGCCGAGCACTGAGCTCAGCTCGGCACCAACCAACCCGGAACCCAGATCGAGCCGGCCACCCCTCAGATGACGGCCGACGGGACGACCGCGGTCAGCGTCAACCGCTGCGCCACGACCCGCTTGCGCACTACTGCGGCCCCCTTCCGGCGCCGCCAGCGACCGCCCATCCGACGGGCAGCGTCATGATCTGCTCGAACTGCCCCTCGTCGAGCGTCGGATCGGTTCCTGCCGTGCTCCCAGCCTGCCAATGCTGATGTGTGCAGGTGTCGTCGCCCTCAGTGATGTTTACGAGCGGGATCTTGATCCCGGCGGCCGCCCGACAGTTCGCCTGTCCGGCCCACGCGGTCTTCGGGCTCATCGGGTCGAGGATCTGAAGGAGGGCAACGTCACGTGCGTCGCTTCCCTGGACGGTCTCTCCACCCAGAGATCCGAAGTCGACGGCGAGCCCGATGAAGTGTGCGGAATGAATAGACGCGTCCGTCGAATCGTGCTCACAGGTGCGGTTCAAGTCGTTGATCTGTACCGAGCCGAATGAGTGTTGCGCGACGAGGATCGCCTCGAGGACACCGGTCCCCAGCCAGCAGTCGCTGGTCGCGGTTCCGTTGGCGATGTTGTCGACCTCTGACTTGAGAGGAATCGACGAGTCCGGATTCGACCAGTACGTGACCTTTCCGGCCGCCTCGAGCGCAACGATCTGCTGAGCGAGACCCTGCTGGCTGGTGGAGATGTTCGCGCTGTCACCAGAACATACCGTGGTCGGGTCGTCGCTTGCCGGCGCCGTTTCGGTGACCGGGGCGGCGGCGCTCGGGGTGGTGGACTGCATGGACGTGACGAGGGGCTGGATCGTGGTGGAGGGCGTCGCCTGCGACCAGAGCTCCTCGACGAGGGTCTCGGCGAGCGCGACGTGCGGGGTGTATGCGTTCGGGTTGTTTGAAACCTCCACGCGCTGGGAGGCAACGTCGGGCTGCAGGTCCTGCCACCCCGGCTGGTCGAGGAGCGGGGACGTGGAGTGCTCGTCGGACGGCCTGAACGGTCCACCCAGGTAGCGGATCACCTGCTGGTGCGGGTCCATGAGCTCGGCGACTGTGCCCCAGTTGCCGCCGTTGGCTCTCATTTGGAAGAAGCCGAGCGAGTCGTGATCAGAACCCACCTTGTCGTGCGGATAGTTCAGTGAGTCGGGAACGGTCGAGTTCGCCTGCATCAGGATTCCCGACTCTGTGATCGCAGAGTCGAGCGCGTCGATAGACGCCTGCCGAGCCTGACCATCGTCGGTGAGCAGGCCGCGGATGTCAGAGATGATCTGGACTGCGTGAGCAGTCTGAGTCGAGTTGAGCGCGTTGCCGCTCGAGCCGGGGTCCTGATCGGTGGCGCCTGTTGTTCCCGACGGGCAGGTGTTCTGCTGGCCCGAGATGACGGCCAGCGCTACATTCCAGATCTGGGTGGCGTTTGCGTTGCTCAACCCGACCTTCACCATCGCGGCGACCCAGATCTGCCCGACGGCTGCGACTTCGTCGGTGCGTGCCTGGTCCACGGCAAGGCTCCCGTCGGACCCCAGGTCGATATATCCGACGAGGCTCAGGTCGAGGCCGTGGTCGGAGGAGACTGCGGCGTCGAGCTGTCGAGCGGCGGCCTGAGTCATCGCGGCCCCCGTCACGCGTGCGTAGGCGAGTGCGAGCACCCAGGGGACGCGGGTCCCCGACACGGCGTCGGACGCGTCAGACACCTGGTCATCGGTGAACCCCGCAGTCTCAGCGGTCGCCGACTGTTGTGACTGCACGCCGGCCTCGGCTGTCGCTGCAGCGGTCGAGATGATCTGGGTGAGGAGGAGGAACGTGCAGATCGACGCGATCACCGGGCCGAGCACTGCCCAGAGAATGATGCGCCGGCCGGTCTTGCTTTTGAGGACGGCCAGGGACCCCTTGACCGCGGCGCCCGCCACCGCGCCGTGCGCGCCGCCCTTGGCTGCGCCCTCCACCGCGCCTTGCACCGCGGCCTGCGCGACGTCCCGCTTGAGGTCTCCGACGGTGTCGTCTTTCGGCTGGGCGAGTCCCTTGATGTCGTCGGCCGACACGCCCAGTCCGCCCGGCTTCGCCGCGGCTGCCGTCCCGGCTGCGACGCCCCCGCCCTGCCGGCTGCGGATCGCGGCGAGCTTCCGCGCCTTCTCCCGTGCGTCCACCTCGCTCATCGACGACCGCCGTGCAAGTTCTGGCTGGCGCGCGGCTGGTTGGCCGGTCGCAGCGGGATGAGCGGCGGCTGCGGCTGGAAGCGGGGCCGTTGCGCAGCTGGTGTCTGAGCGGACCTCGCAGATGCGGGCGCCGGGGTCGGTGTGACCGGGGTCCCGGTCTCGGTCTTAGCCGAGCGGCTCTGCTGCGCGGCGTGCTGGGCGCCGCGCTGAGCCGCGAGCCGGTCTGCGACCGGAAGGTCCGCCTTGATCGCTGACGCCCCCGTCGAAGCGACGGCACCGTAGGTGACCACGGTCTGCAGCTTCTGTGCCCCGGTCGTGCCGAGAGCGAACGAGAGGTCGCGTGCGCGTCCGACGCCTGGCGCAACTCGGTGCCGGGGCGCGGGTCCATCGACCGCGGGGAAGCGAGCGCTGCCCATCACCCAGGCGCCAGACACGTCGCGGGTACCCGCGGACGCCGCCTTCGCGCCGGCCGCCGCAGGTCCCGGCTTCGGGCCCGGCTTCGGCCCCGGACCGGGCATCGGTCCAGGCCCTGGCTTCGGCTCATCGCCAGCCGGTCCCGGCTTCGGACGCGGATCATCCGTTGGCTTGGCCTTCGGGCCACCGGTCGCCGGCGTCATCATGTTCTTGCGCTGCTCGCTCTGACCGCGCAGCAGCCGCAGGCCGTTCTGAGCGCCTGCAACACCCGTCGCCGCACCGGCGTGGATCGACTTCGCGCCGTCGAGCAGGCTGCGTCCTTCCGCCTGGCGTGCCTTCCCGATGTAGCTCTGCACCCAGGAGGCGGCGGCGCCCCCGATCCCGCTTGCCGACGTGCCCCAGTTCATCGCGTCGGACGGCCGGAAGATGCCCGGCTGCCCGATCGACTTGAGCAGCCAGTTGAGGAGGAACAAAGCGATCGCGGGGCTCGCACCGACCCACGCGATCGACAGCGGGCTCGCGGTGGGGAAGAGCTGGTTCCCGAGGCTCGAGATGAGCGTGGACACCGCGACAACCAGGGCCAGCGCGAACGAGGACGCCCACGCGAGGATCATCCCGCCGAGCGCACGCTTCCCGAACTTCGCGATGACCGCTCCGCCGCTCTCGGGCCGAATCATGACGCGGAGCATGACACCGGCCAGCGCGAGGATCATGACGACCGTGCCGAGCTTCGCGAGAGCAACCGCGAGTGCCAGACCGCCCAAGCCGAAGAGCACGACGAGGCCGGAGAGGCCGAATGACCCGGCGGCCGCTAGCCCATCCGCAGATCCTGACCAGGACCCGCCGTGCAGCGTTGAGACGAACGTTCGGGCGCTCTGGACTTCAGCGAGGAACTGGTCCGGGGTGCCCGCCTTCTCGGGTTCACCGTCGGGGTATGACGCCGGGTTCAGCGGGAAATTGCTGTTGACGGCGCCAGTGGACCCGCCGATCTTGAATGCGTCGAGCGCGGGTGAGTCAGGATTTCCGAGAGCGTCGTCAATCGCGCCGTTGATGCCCAGCGACTCGACGTTGTTCAGCGCGTTGCCGAGCCTCTGGATCTCCGCCCACGTCTTGTTCTTCGTGGGCGCGTCGGGGCCGTCGGTGTCCCACCAGTCGGCGCACGCCTGGTCGCCGCCGGTGACCTTGCTGAAGGCGGGGCGGACCGAGATGTCGAACCCGTTGCCCGCCTTGTTCTCCGTGACCTGGCATGCGGCCCATGCGATCCAGTCCTCGTCGACCTCTGTGTTGTTGGTCTGGTCGACATACCAAGCAGCCGAGTTCGTGTTGATCTTGTGGTTCTTCGTGTCGGCGGTGTCTCCGATGAGGTTCATGTTGCCGCCGGTGAACGCGGCGGCGATCTGCGCCGGAGGAACGGACGACTGCTGGTCGAGCATCACGCAGCCGGCCTCAGACACCCAGGTGCGGTCGGTGTCCGGCGTCTCCGTGGACGATCCGCCCTGCATTGTGAAATACGAGGCGAGCCCGCTTTCCAACCAGAGGTCGTTGACGCCCTGTGCCACAGCGCCGAGGTCGGCGTTCTGCTGTGTCCCGTCGAGTCCGTTCGCGAAGTCGCTGTCGAGGGATTTGATCTCGGCGGCGCAGTTCGAGCCGGTGGGCGCGACAGTCCGCTCGATCGTCCCGCCCTGAGCGGCCAGGACCCCGGCCGCCGGCAGTGACGTCGCCCCGTTGATCACCGTGGACGCCTTCTGTACGACCCAACCCGGGCTCATGAAGCCGGGATTGAAGACGCCGTCTGTCGTTGTCGACTGGGTCGCCCCACCGATCATCGTCGTGAAAATGCCCAGCGCCACGGCGACCGGAATCAGCTTCTTCAGGGCGACCAGCCCGTCCTTCCGCATACGCCAGACCGCCGCGACGACCATGATGATGACGAGCGCTGCGATCACCGAGAACGTCTTGCCCGTCGAGTCGAAGAGCGCGCTGCCGATGACGCCGACGATGTTGTCGGCCTTCGCTCCGAGGAGGTTCAGCGGCTGCATCGAGGTCGCAAGAGACACCAGGTCGGCGGCGGTGCGATACGACCAGTCGCCGATCGTTGCGCCCCATACCTGCGGCGTGGTAACTGAGGCGTTCGCGACCACCGAGCTGACGACGTTCGAGAAGTTGGTGTGGATCGACGCCGTGAAGGACGACCACCGATTGATAGGAAGGAACTGGACGAAGTACGGGTCGAGGTAATAGCACTTGGTCTTCCCGTCGACGACCTCGGTATGCGTGTCAGCCGAGCATGTCGTTGTGGTGTCGACGTCCCCGCTCGCCTGCGTGACCGGTGCCGGCGCCGCCACGACCACGCTCGCCGCAACCTGGCTCCCACCCACCCCAGCCGCCTGAGCGGCCCCCGCACCCGCGAGGGCACCGGCGACGGCGAGGGTCGTCGCGAGGATGACTGCGGCGAGGCGGTGACTGAGCTTCACGAGCTGGCTTTCCGACGCGGGGACGGTCTCCGCGCCTGACCTGGATGAGCGCGGCGAGCCACGGGACGCGGTGCGAGCGACCGCAGGACCGCGCGAGACGAAACCGCCAAACGTGCGCAGGAGTTCACCGTCGAATGCGCCGGTGTCTCCGGCCCGGATGTGCCACGAACCGACAGATTTTCTCCGCGTGTCCCGCGCGATCAGGCCCGCCAGAACCCGCGCAGATCCCGCGTCCCCGAGCGTCAACCCGCGGCTGCCGGACTGCCAGCCCGCCACCGGCGAAATACAGGGTTCTCAGCCGCAGAACCATGCGGCCAGATCGACCGCTTTCAACTGAATACCGGGGCACCTCCGTGTCGACGCCGACGAGGGCTAGAGAGGGGTGTGGTGATGGCGGGGCAGGGATGGATGGCGACGCGCCGAGCTAGCGGGCTGCGCCCGCGGCAAGAAGACAGGGTGGGGATGCCGACAGGCCCGGGGCGGGCGGATGTCACTTCGGACTCTGCGGGAAGCAGTCTGCGTTACGGACGAGAAGGCGTCACCTGTCCCCGCGTCCCGGGACAGGTGTCCCCGATCTCCATCTCAGAGATGTCACGCAAGCCAGGTCCCCGGGCGCTTCGCGCCCGGCGCAAACGCAACGCCTCCCGTCACGTCTCCGTTACCCGCGCTTCGCGCGGTCGCCCGCTTCGCGGCCGTCGCAACGTGTCGCCCAGCATCCGAAACGTCACCGTGATCAGCGCAGCCGAATAGTGGCGCAGCGGTTTCGTATCGACGACGTCGGCCGAAGGGTGCGAAGCACCCTCGAATGGCCGATGGGCGGGCGACGCCCGCCGGTGCGAAGCACCCCGCGCATTCGCGCGGGCGCGCCGAAGGCGCGGGTCAACGAGACGACAGCTCGGCGCAGCGCTCATCGACGACGCCACGAGCGCTTCGCGTTGGCCGAGCGCTTCGCGCTCGAACGACAGCGCCACGGTGAACGGGTCGTCAGCGCTTCGCTCGCGGCTTCGCGTTGGCTACGTTTCGGTGACGCCGGCCGAGAGCAGCCGAAGGCTGCTGGAAGGGCGGGTGAGACGAGACGGCGAAGCCGGGTCGTCGAGAGGCGACGTGCGGAGCACGGCGCCGGTGTCCCGTGCTGATCGGAAGATCGCACCCCGCCGGCTCGGCCCCGGTCCCCGGGGCCTCACCCTCAGAGGATCGCGGCTATCGCCGGGTGCGCCCGCGGTGCGGGCGCCGGAGGCGTTGCTACGCCCCGCCAAGCAGGTCTCGAAGGAACTGGCCGGACGCCCCAATTGGGGGCCGCCGTGGATGAGCTGCTCACCCTTAGGTTGAGGTCGTGGTTGCCGCCCCGACGCCTACTGCGTGCCCGTGTTTGGATTCACATCGCCGTCTGATGGACCTTCACGAGGACATCCATCGCGCGATCGAGTCGTACCTTGACGCGAATGAGTTTCGGCGCTTCTTGAACAGCGCTATTCAGAACTCCCGGGGCGTCACGTTCCTCCTACAAAAGCGGAAGTCGAAGTGGCCAGACTTCGACCAGTGGTATGGCGCGTGGCAGGACGAGGCCCGCACTAACCCAGTACTCGCTTGGGGCATTGCGGCGCGGAATCGGATCGTCAAAGAAGAGGACCTCACGACATACAGCGAAGCGACGATCCGTTTCTTCGGCGATCGAACGCAGGAGGCAGAGCAGGTTATTCAGGCGCCGCCCGCATCCACGTCGGCCCAGCTCATCGCGGCCTTTGCCGAGCGCTTCAGGAATCGTCCGTCGGGTCGCAAGGGGTGGATCGGGGTTGAGCGGCGGTGGGTTGACGACCAGCTGAGAGACAACGAGCTCGTCGCAGTCCTGCGAGAAATGTACCGCGCGGTGGCCTCCGTCGTGAAGACAGCTCACGAAAAGAGTGGGATCGAGCTGTGCCTTGCACCAGAGTTCTCGCGTCCCTGCATCGGTCCCGAGATCGACCCAGAGCTGCACTGCATTCCTCCGGGCGCTCCGCTGCCGACGACCTTCCTCGACGTCGAGACCGGCGAAACCGCGCACTACTCATACGCCTCGTTTGAGCGAGATGACGATGCGATCGAGGAGGCAGCCGAGAAATACGGCGAGCCTCCCACGATGAGTTCAGATCCGATTGATCACGCGCTGGAACGGCTCGAGATGTCAAAGCGGTACCTCGAAGTTGATGGGTACTCCGGCCCAATGGTCTTGTTCTTCGGCGAAGATGGTCGCCGGCAACTGACCGGAACAATGTTCCCGGATGGCACACCGCGCGAGGTCAGCATTCGAGGGCTTGTCGAAAGCCTCGGCTCGTGGCCGTTCAGTGGTGCCGTCTTCGCGTCTGAAACGTGGCTCGGCAGGCCGGGCGATCGAGGGACATTGGTGCCCGTTCCGATCTCAGAGATGCTGCCGCCCGAGGATGGCTTCTTCAACGCCGGCGCGGCAGCCGATCGCGACGAGGCCCTCATCGTGGTTGCGCTCACCTCCGACGGCCGAAACCGCTCGTTGACCTTGCCGTTTGCGCGAACCAAGGCCGGGATCGTCTACGGGAACCTCCTTGACGAAGACGATCCCGACGCCGTCCCCAACTTCCTCCGACCGATCTCGAGACGATGGGTTGAAGGCGGCGGTCGCATTCGCAAGCGCTCGTAGCCTCACTTGCCGGGAGTGCGTCGCAGATCCCGCCGCGCTCATCGACGGCATGACCGATCTCGACGATCTCCTCACCCGAGCCCACGTGCGCACAGATGCTTCCCGCGTCGAGCAGCTGCGCCAGGTCGCTGACCTGCGCCGCGCTCTCGCCGACCGCCGGGCGCTCGAGCAGCTGGTCCGCCGTGCGATCGCGGAAAGCGGCGAGGCGCAGGTCGGCACGATCCTCGGCGCAAGCCCCGAGCTGATCTCGATTGCCTGGGGCTCCTGAGCGAGACCAGCTGAGCCAGGGCCGCCCCAAGGGGCGGCCCTTCTTCGTACCCGGTGGACAGAAAAGACGCTCACCTCTAGAGCTCCGCCGCATCTGAGGGGTGTGAGCGGTGCAGGACCGCTCCATCGACGAGATCGGCCGCCACCATGCTCCTCAGCACCGTAGATTCCCTCGACAAGACGTACAACGACGGGACTCGGATCACCGACTTGGCTTTCCGCGACTCCGTTGAGTGGACGGCGCTGTGCGCCGAACTGCACGCGCTACTCGCCGCGGCCCCAGAGTGGGTGCTCGACGTCGCCGAACTGCTTGCAGGATTCCATTCTCAGAAGTGGACCCCGGCCTCTGTGCTCACGGTCAGTCGCCAGCTCGGCGTCGCGCAGGACCGCGCCGCCGAGATGATCGACGAGACCCGGACCTACCTGCGTGCCGCGATCCTCGACCGGCCACTGATCGACCTCGCGCTCGTCGGGATCGAGGTCCGCTGATGCCACGCGTATCCGCCGCCCAGGGCCATGAGCTCGTCGAGCTGCTCGCCGAGCTCCCCCAGCTCGAGAGCCGCGCAGGCGACCAGGCTGTTGCCCGTGTCTGGCAGATCCTCGAGCCGAGCGCTACCGCCGACGCCCGGAGGATCGCCGGGCACTTTGGCGAGGATGCCGCGGCCGAGGGCTTGCTCTGGCTGGTCGAGTACCTCGGCAAGGTCCGCACTGGTCAGTCTGCGGCCCCCGCGCGAGACGCGGTCGGCTACTTGCTCGGTGCCATTCGCAAGCAAGGCCTCATCCGCGCCGAGGAGCACGGCATGTTCCACGGCGGGATCACCGAGATCGCCGGCGAAGTGCGTCGCGCGCGCGCCGCGCGCAAGGTGGTGTCCGAGACGCTGCGTCGCGGCGACGAGCTGGATGCCGAAGCAATCACCGAGCGGTACAACCGGGAGAAGCGCGCGAGCGTCAAGGACCCGGAGAAGAGCGGCTCGCTGCTCAGCATCGACGAGGTTCGCGACGCGATTCGGTGGGTCGAGCTGTGAACGGCGTTCTGCGCGGCGCCGCGCTCATCCAGGAGGTGAAAGACCTCTGGAAGAGCGAGCGCGGCGACTTGGCCGCTGATCTCGGGATCAGCATAGGCGTGTTCCTCGCCATGGTCACCGTGGTTTCCGCTCTCGCGATCGGCGCGAAGACGGGTGTCGCCGCCGGGATTAACGACCTGCAGAGCGGCGCCCTGCAGCAGCAGTTGAACGCGTTCACCGCCGAGTCGTGGTCGTCCGTCGCCCCGGCCGTCGACAAGAAGACGACGGTCACGCTCGCCGGCATGCCGGCGACCGTCGCCTCGACGATCACCCAGGACCCGGTGACGGGCGTCTTCCAGATGACGGCAGCCGTTCCCGTGGTCCACGCGAGCGCCATGCGCCCGGCGGACTGCACGAGCGCAGTCGACGGCCACGCCGACCCCAGCAAGTGCCTTGTCGCCGTCGCCTTCAACACGCCGACGGCGGACGAGTGGGTGCCGCCGCAGCCGGTTGGCTTCACCTCCTCGATCAACAGCGCTGGCGTTGGCGTGCAGCTGGCGACCCTCGACCTCGCGAAGCTCGGCGCGGTTGACGGCCTCGGCGACCTGCGTCTGTCCGTGGACCCGGCTGCGAGCGTCGCGGCGGCAACCACTTCGAGCTGGGCCGTCGCCGCGATCTGCTCCGACAGCGATGTGATGACCGCGGCCGACGAGTCGAGCTTCGTGCGCGCGAGCAACGGGTGGCTCAGCGCGACCGTGAACCTCGCGAACGTCGCGGGCTGCTCGACGCCGACGATTCGACTGATCTCCACGAGTGCGACGCAGCCGACGAGCGCCCAGGTCGCCGCGGTCGACGCGTGGCGGCTCGCAGGAGGCGTGAAGTGATGCGCCGCGACGACGGAAACCTGATCCCGATGGGCGTCATCGTCCTCTTCCTGATCACCCTCGTCGCGTTCGGCACACTGTCGTGGCTCGGCATCCAGGTCAAGGAGTCCGGCTACGCAAACGTGCGGATGCGCGAGGCATCCGCGATCAACGAGCTCGCGCAGAGCGTCGTCGAGACGGCCAACGTCTCGGGGATCAGCGCGGCGCGCGCGACGCCCGCGACCACCTACACGCCGGAAGCCGAGCGCGTGCGCCTCAACGGGGTCACCGTCGGCGCCGACGGTTCGCTCGAGATCACGATCACAGCCTCCGATCTGCGCGGCCTGCCACTCGCCGAGCTCAACGAGACGAAGACGGTCAGCGCTCCGCTCGCCAACGTCGGCTCGTTCCTCGGGATGGATGCCGACAGCAACGCGCAGTTCGCTGCCGCCGGCAGCGGCGTTCCGGCTATCGCCATTTGGCAGCTGACAGGGAAGGAAAACTGACATGCACAGGCTCCGCAGCGAACGCGGCGACACGGACCCGATGCTCACAATCGGGAGCATCGCGGTGATCCTGATCCTCGGCCCCGCGCTCGCCGGCCTGATCACGATCCTCATCTCCTGGACCGGGATCAGCGGGCAGAACGCGACATCGGCCAACGACCTGAAGGTCGCCGGCACCAGCCTGGCTGCAGAGCTTCAGTCTGCGACCGCCGTCCACGTCGTCTCGCCCACAGAGATCCAAGTGATCGAAGGGCACGACGGAAGCGTGGTCGTGGATGCGAGCGCGCCGCCCGAAGGCGAATTCCGGTGGCAGGACTGGACCTTCGGTGATCGGATCGTCGAGCGCGTGGGCACCGCCCCCAGCTCGACGACGGCACCGACCAAGTGGCACAACGTGTTCAATGTGCCCCAGGTGAAGAGCGCGGAGCTCACGCTGACCAACGCGAGCGGCCGGACCATCCTCGTGAACGCGGACGGGTCGTTCGGTGCGCCGAGCGCGAACCCGGCGCCGTCGAAGATCGAGAGCTTCCGGTGGACGTCGAACGTCGTCAAGGTGGCGAGCGTCGCAGCCGAGATGGAAGTCGAGCACCCGCACGTGAACCCGCTGGGCCGAGCGCCGTACTCGCTCACGCGGGCGCGGATCGGCGGCTTCACCTACCTGCCCGACCCCACCAATTACACGTCTATCGGCACCATCCCCACCGCCGAGCTCCACTACTACGCGCCGCTCGGCACGCCGAGCGCCACGGTCCAGGGCGCCGTCGGGACGACCGCACAGGTTACGGTCGCCGCCGGCGCGCCCAACGGCCCCGCGTGCGGGGCCCTCTCGATGAAGGACGCGCGAGTCGCGGTGACGCCGGCCACGGAGACGACCGGGGGCACAGGAGCGACCACCTACGACCAGACGAACGTGTTCTACGTGTCAGGTTTGCGCGGCACGCTCACGATGCCCGCGGGTTCCGCCTACGACGTCGTCGAAACGCTGCAGTGCTTCCCGCAGCCGACAGGGAATCAGAAGGATGGGGCGATCCCCAGTTCGACGAGCGTCGTCGGGTCTGGGGTCACGACGTCAGGGACGCGCCTTGTCGTCCCGCTGAACGCACCGAAGCCCTCGGTCAGCTGGAACCAGGGAGCTCAGGCGGTCAACGTCAGCTGGGCGCCGATCTCGACGATCCCCGTCACCTATTCGCTTTCGTGCTCGATGTCGCTGAGCCACGCGTCGTGGAGCACCACGACTACCGGTACCAGCGCGTCATGGCCGCAGGCGACGGGCTCCGCCTATGGGCAGACGGTGAACTGCTCGGTGAGCGGGAAGACCAGTGCCGTCACGTCGCCGACGGGCACTGCGGCGGCCGACGTCGCCTGGCCCTCAATCACCATCCGTCCGCGGCTCTCGGGTCAGGGCGCGGATGGGGAGCAGCCGGTGACCCGGACGATCGTCGTCACGACGGCTGGTTCATGCCCAGCCGGAACCGCTGCTCAAACCCGCGGGTATGACTCGGGCATCGGGAAGGACACCGACTTCGTCGGGGGCAATGCGTCCTACGCAATGAGCGAGAACTATGGGCTCACCTATCTGGCCAACGGCCAGGCCCGCTGCGCTTCGAGCTGGTCCGTCTCGGCGACCTACTCGGTGAGCGCCAAGTGGGCGACCGCTGCGCACCCGCCGGCACCGCGAGCACCCTATTCGGGTTGCGGGCTGAGCTTCGGCTATATCGCAGGCCAGGTCACCGGTCTCCGCTACTCATGCTCGGTTCCGGGGATCGACGAGTGGCAGGGGCAGGCCATCGCCACGCTCGGCAACGGGAAGACATGGACAGACGGACCTGCCACGGCCTCCAACCCGGGGACGCTGGTTCTCATCGGGTGCCTCGACACGACGGCTACCGGGCTGTCTGGTGTTGACATCACCATTCGCGACCACAACGCCGGAGGGTGGTCGGAGTGGGCCGAGTGGGAGCTCAGCGTCGCGGACGCGACGTTCCACTCGGGAACCTGCGAGTGAATACGAAGACGGCCCCGGATTTCCCGGGGCCGTCTTCGTATCGCCTGGGGTCAGCTGCCCGCGCCGACGACGATCACGTAGCTCGGGTCAGCTCCGACCAGATTCTGCGCCGCTGCAACTGCGGCGATAGAGGTCGAGAACCCGGCCGCGTTCGCAGCTTTCATGGCGGGAGTGATATCGCCGTCGAAGCCCCAGACCATCGTGGACGGCCCCTGCGGGGTCTCGTCGATGACGACGGTCTTGTGCCCGGTGTAGAAGTCGTTGTTCCCGGCAAAACTGATCGCGGAGGCAGAGACATCCTGGACGGAGTTCATAGTGTGGTCGGCCGGCGCCTTCACCTGCTGCTTGGCCTTCGTGTCGATGTCGGCGACGACGTTGCCGGGGAGCGCGGCAGTCTGGGAGATGGCGATCTTCGTGCCGTCGGCCAGGGAATACGCCGTGAGCCCAGATCCGAGCTGGTCTCCAGCGCCGATGACCTGGCCGACCGTGTTGACGGTGGTGATCTTCGCCGGCGCCGGAGCCTGCTTCACAGTCGTTGCGAGCGGTGCCGCAGTCACGGTCGGCTTCGACTGTGACGGCTGGTGCCCGGCGCTCGTCGAGCACCCGGCGAGCAGGGCCACCGCGAAGGTCGCACCGGTCAGCGCGAGGGTGGTGGTGAGCTTTCGGTTCTTCATGGTCGTCTCCGTCTCGTTGAGCTCCCGGCTCCCTACCGGGGGTGTTGGGACGGAATCGGCCTTGCCGAGGTCTGTCTCACACACCCTATGCGCGGCATCCGTCTTGGCTACCCCGGTAGATGCGGCGACCGCAGAAAGACACTCACCTGTAGAACTCCGTCCGGTCCGGCGCCGCGCTCATCGTCGGTATGGACACCATCCACTTTGCCGAGCTCTCGTCGGCGATTCCTGACCCTCGGCTTCGTGCCGCAGCTCGACGCGATCCCCTGTTCGACGGGCTCTCCGAACAGCTGGGGGCCGCTGTTCCGCTGAAGCCGAAGACGGGGACGTCGGGCGAGCCCTCATCCGAGTGGCTTGACGCAATCAAGGTCCGCCGCACGCGAGACATCCGCCTCGACACGCTCGCCGCGATCCGGTCGTGGGATCTGCTGAGCGCGGAGCAGCTGGCTGCGTTCGTCGGCGACGAGCGTGTAGCCGGCTCGCGGTCGCCGGCTGTCGCGGAGCTCTTGGAGGTGGGGGCCGCCGGCGTCGTGCCGCGACCCACGCTCCGCGGCGACCGGCTGCGGGTGGTCCGGTGGACCGGCGATCGCCGCGTCGAGAGGCTCGTCGAGCCGGCGCTCACGAAGTCGGAGTGGATAAGCACCTTCGGCGGTATCCCGCACGTCGGCCGCGGGCCGGCGAGTGCGAGGCCGATGCTCGCTGCTGAGCTCGGGCTGCGCATCGCCGAGTTCTGTGAGGTGGAGGCTGTGCTTCCGGCCGTGCATTCGGGAATCACGAATATCGACGGTGGACCTATCCACAGCTTGGAGATGCTGCACGGTGATCTGACTCTCGTTCGAGGCGACGGGCTGCGGGTCGTGGTGGAGCTGGTGACAAGCTCGAGCCCCGCTGTTCAGATGAAGGTTGAGCGCTGGGCGCGATACGCGCACCAGCGGCAGCGCTCGGATACCGGCGTCGTCGTGGTCTTCGTCGCCGTGGACCAGGTGGGTGCCGAGGTGAGCCGGTCCGTCGCGCCGCAGCTGCGGAACATCGTGAAGCGAGCCAGCAAGCTGTGGCCGGGTGCGTGGCAGGACCCGACGAGCTCGCGGCTCCTCGTCGGCGAATGGCGGCGTTGGTTTCCGGAGCGCCTCGCTGCGTCCCCCGGGTTCCTTCCGCTGGAAGCCGAGGTGCTCGGGTCGGCCGGCGAGTTCGTGGAGCGCGCGCTCCTCGACCCGAGCGACGTCACCTTCGACCCGGGCCCCGACTTCGACGCCCTCGGCGTGACCGAACGAGCCGCGACTCTGCGCGCAACGCCACACTGGCTGCGCCGGGCCCCGGCAAAGCCCAGCTGGCCCGAGTCCGTCAAAGCGCTCGGCCTGCAACGCCTCCCCCAGCCGCACGCGGCGGCCTTGCGCATCGGCGTGCCGCGGGGCGCAGCCGGGCAGGTGCGCGCGCCGTGGCGGATCGAGTGAGGTAGATGTCTGAGGGCGAGACCTCGTCGGCTCGCTATAGAAAAGCGTCGATCGAGCGCACGACTTTACAGACAGTGTCGATCGCTGCCAGCGCATCGACATCACTGAGAGCTGTCACCATCCCCGGTACTAGCGGGTCCGAGTCAGCCTGATGGACAATGCGATTTCGCCGGGTGACGATGACGCCCAACGCGACCTTCGTGCCGCCGGCCGCTGCCCCAAAGGCCGCGCTCCAGATCTTTGGTATGCCTACGACTGCCAGTGCCGCCCCTATGTCGTCTGGCTTCTGATACGTCTCTAGCGCCAACCGTTGCGAAACGTGCGTGCGTGCGGCCAATTCTCGCTCAGCTGGCGTCGAGGCAGCGATAATCTGCCGAACCGCGTCGAAGGAGACCCCGACCTTGGTGGAGGCCGTGTTCGACGAAGTGCGGCCAACTATCAGATCGACCGCCCGATCCAGCACAACGCCGTGAAAGTAGTGGTCCATCGCGGACACGATTTGAACGAGCCCCGCGCGATACATATCGGACGCGTCGACGCGACCCACCGTGAGTGTGCCAATGCGTTGGCCCAGTCCAACGACGTCACGAGCGCGAGAAGCGTCGGACTCGAAGTGAACGAGGCGAGCCGTGGACATTAAGCCGTCAAGGTTTCGATCCGCTCGGCAAGCTCCGCGAAAAGTGTGTGGAAGGAGTCAATGCTCGCCTTCTGCGTGTCCCACACAAATCCCCTGCTCTCGGTGTCATCTTTCGTCAGCGCGAATACCGGCTTTCGAGCCTGCTGCGAGTTCGTGATCAGCGAATTGAAGTCGGGAATGCTGATGAGGCGAAGCGACTCGTCCATGTTGGCCGCTTTGTATTTCTCCTTCGGCAAGAGAAGCCCCGCCTCATCCAGAGCGGGCGCGAGGATGTTCTCAACCTCCCGGTCGAGCTGTTCAAAATAGGCGCGGAAGCCTTCAGTGGCCGAACCGCTCTTGAGCCGGTAGCGCTGGATGACGGTTCCGAGGAACTTGAGGTCGGGCTTCGGGAACGGGTAGTCGGCAGTGGTCAACGCGTCAAGCCTGGCCGCGTTCTCTGCCCATCGGTTCCAGCGGGGAAGTACTCGTGCAAGAGACTCCAATGCCATGACTGAGAAGACATCGGGGCTCGCGGGGACGATAAAGAAGTCTGCGGTCGCGACTAGGTTCTGGTTGATTGCGCCGAGGCCGGGGCTCAGATCAACCAGGACAAAATCGGCGCCGTAGTCCTCGGCGGTCTTGTCGAACAGATATCGGAAGCTGCCTGGCAGATTCTTCAGTGCCTGAACCGATTCCGAGAGCTGTTGCGCTATGCCCAGCGACACCTCGTCCTCAGCGAGACCGACGTGGCCGGGGATGAGATAGAGCTTGTCGATACCTTCGACCGGCACACACTCCACCGGTTCGAGCGGTTTGGGCCTCGACGCGAACGCTGGTTCAAGCGCATCACGTAAATTCCGGCCAGGGTTGTCACGGTAGAACGCCGAGAGCGCGTCCTCCTCCTTGATGTCCAGAACCATCCCGGTCAGGTTGCACTGGGGGTCAGCATCGACCATCACCACGGTGTGGCCACGTTCGGCGAGCATCCAACCAAGATTGAAGGTAGTGGTGGTCTTGCTGACCCCACCTTTGTTGTTGAACATGGCGATCGTCGTTGCCACGCGAGACCTTTCTTCGGTGTCCCGGCCACGGTACTGGAGCGGTGCCGCGGCGGCGGGATGCCACGCAACAAGACGCCTATCGGCCGCACGTTCGATGCTGACTTGCCCGGCATCCCTTGTGGTTTGTCAGCGGGACCCAGGCGCGGCGAGCAGCGCTCGCGCAGCACGCAGACGGATCGAAGAAGGTGGTGCGATGCGAGCTGACGGCGGCCCACGCTATCGTGCCGCCCGCGGTGCAGCGAGCTGGAGGTCAGCCCTCAGCCTGGTCGGCAAAGGTGCCTGCGAGATTCTCGAGCAGCTCCTTCATCTCAACGAGCTTCTCGTGGTGCGGGATGAACTTGACAGCGCTCCCCAGCGCCACGTCGGCGGCACCCAGGGAGCGCTCGACGCCCCGGGCAACCCTGCGCACTGCGGGCCGGTTGATCGCGCGAAGGAGACGACGTAGCCGCCCGGCCGTGCGAACCGGCGGGACCGGTTGGGGTAGAAGGTGGTCCGATCCCACGGTCTCTACGTTCGGTGAGTCAAGTGCTGCCTCGAGTCGGCCGCGCGCGTACTCCCAGCCGATGATCTTCGCTCGGAGCTCGAGCCCGATGAGGCCGTAGAAGCTCAGAACTTCGGGGGTTGCGGCGAGGAGCGACTCAACAAACGAGTCCCGCGTGTCCGCGACTGGCCCCCAGGCTTCCGCGATCGCCTCGAGGGCCGCGACGAGATTCTCATCAAAGACGTCCCCGATCACGTCACGGTCGAGGAAGAGAGCCTCTCGCATCTCGACGACCGAGTCGAGATCTTCGTAGACCGTCGCCGTGAAGGAAGCCAAGACCAGCTCGGGACGCTCGAAGTAGTCCGGAAGCTCGAACTCGAGGGGCACGTCGTTCTCCGATCCCAAGGGCACATCGCTGACTGGCGCAGACGCTACAGGTGTTCAGACTCAGCGGCCAGCAGAATCTGATGAATACTCACCCGAGTGGCCATGCGGGTGGCTGACCTCGCTCCCCTGTCACTCAACGGCTCGCCGGCTTCGCCCGCTCGCCGACCTTCGTAACGCGTCTCCGCGCAACCGCCGAGCATCCGTCTCGCCCGCGTGCTGCGCTCGACATTCGTCGAGCTGCGCCGTAGCGGATCGCTGAGCGCCGCGCACCGTTCAGCCGACGTGCCGGCGAAGCGAGCGAAGCTCGCGCAGCACGCAAACGGGTCGAAGGGACGTGGAGCTGCGTGTCGATGGCGGTGCGTAGGGCCGAAGGCCCGCGGGGTCGGCGAGCGGGCGAAGCCGGCGAGCCGTGAGTGGTGGTGGCGCTTCGTCAGCCGTCGCCTTTGCCGTGGGCATCTCGGCCGGCCGTTGTCACGCCGATCGAACGGCCGACTTACCCGAGGGCTGCTTGTCGATCTCCTCGAGCGACACTTCGATTTCCGCGACCAGGGCAGGCACGTCCTCCGGCGCAGCGTCCAGGAGACGCTGGACGAACCGCTCGCGGTGTAAGCGGCGCGCCCAGAGCACCGCAACAGCAACCGCGACGGCTAGAGCCGTGATAAGTCCGACCAGGAACGCGACCAGGGCGACGAGGGCGCCGTCTCCATCGGCGGTCGCCAGGAGCCACCACACCGAGAGTCCGCTGACCGCCGGGAGGACGACGGTGATCCATGGGAAGAAACGCAGCGACGCCGGCACGCGCATCGTAGCGATGACGGCGAGGCGGGCAGACTCTCGGTCGATACGCGACTGGAGGACGGTCGCGGACGACGATTTTGGCGTGGATGCATCTCGGGCGTCGCGAAGACGGCTGATCCGTCCGTGGATGCGGAGCGGCTCCGAATAGCGCGAAGCTGCTGCGAAGAGGCCGACGATTCCGCTCGCCACAGCGACTGCCGTCGCGAGGGTCGGGAGCCAGCTCATCAGCTGACGGTAGCGGATCGGTGGGAGCCGGGTGGGCCCCAGTTGAGGTGGACCGCCACGCCCTATGGGGCTCCAGAATGCCGGACAGCGTCCGCCGGGCTCACTGGGTCCCCCGCAGTCGCGTGAGCTCCTTCGCGAGACCGCCACGGAACCCACGGATGTCTTGGCTCCACGCCTCAAGTTGCGCGGGAATCGGCCGCCTGCCGTCGGCGTATCGAGCGACAGCCTCGTCGAGCCGCTTGACCATGCTCACTGCCTTCCCGTGCCACGCTTCGACGGCCGCGAGCTCGACCTGGATGAGCGCCGGGTCGCGATCTGCACGGACCTGGCGCCAGGCGGCGTCGTCGAGGCCCAGGGATGCCTGCCAGGCACCGTCGGCGACCGCGCGGGCCCGTCGAAGTGAGCCGAGGATCGAGGCGGCAATCACCGGCACTTCACTCAGATCGGCAGGCTTTCGCGTGCGGGCTTCCTCGACGGCGACCTGCGCGACCAGGCCAAGCGCGTCCCGCGCTTCCCGAATGAGTCTGACGCGCTCTGGCTCGACGCCCGCGAAGTCGGCCACGCCGATCGGCGGCTGGTCGGGTTGCTCGATACGGAACACAGCGCGCGCGTCCCCGTCGGGGATCACGAGGAGTCCATCCTCGAATCGGACGCGTCCGCCGACGTCGAGCCGGTGACCATCGTCGAGCACAACTGCGGTCAGGCGCCCGGCTTCGTCATGGACCAGGTCGGTGATGACAGAAGCCCGGTCGCGATCGGGGAGCCCGGGAATCTCACCCTCCCCTTCGACGTCGAGCAACCGGAGCACAGCGGTCCTCGACTCAAGAACTGCATCGAGCTGGGATCGGGACACGGTGGCCTCCACGGGGCTAGCGACGGATGGGATTAGAGACTCAGATGTGGTGAGCGAGGCGCCCGTGACGACGGACCGAGCTGTGGACCGGGCAACCTCTCTGCGGTCTTCTCGATGCGCTGCTCGGCGCTGCCGCCACGCACGCTGGACCTGAGCGCGATGCTCGCCGTGCTGCGAGATCTCGCACCGGTCACCGGGCAGCGCTTCACACACGGGTCAGTTCCTCGACGAGCGTGTGCTGACGGGCGGCGATCCGGTGGAGCGCAGCGAGATTGGCGGCGCCGTCGGCGTGGGTGCCGGCGCGCTTGCGGATGAGGGAGGGCCACGGCGAAGGGCCGCTGATCTGGCCGGTGCCGGCGAGGACGACCACGGCGCCGTGGCGCGCGTCAGCGGGGCGGTGGTCGGGGATGCCGACCGAGAGGGCGAGGAGGTCGAACGAGGTGTGGTCTGCCATACCTCTGATGAGCGCGGCGAGCTGCGCGAGGGGTATGCGGGGTCAGGGAACGCTCGGCTGATGCACCGGGATCGCTCATATATCTCTCAGCGGCGCTGTGCGCCCCCTAGGCGCGATTTCACCTCGCCCGTGGGTGGAGCGGGCGGCAAAGGGTTCTGTCGCGCCAGGTGGCCGCACGGCATAGCGCGTCCGAGAAAACCTGTCCTGGTTGTCCGACGAAATCCGACGGAAGATAATACAGCCGAAAACCACCGCTGACCAGGGGTAAAACAGTAATAGAAGAAGAAGAATTCTCCAGTATTAGGTTTAACAAACAACAACACATAGGGATTTTGGGCTTTGTATTTCCCCCGATTTCAGGATTAGGAAATATCCAAATCTCTATATAGGTCCTGTTCTGGCGCTCGAACCTCAGACGCGGACCCCGAAACGGCCTTCTCCCTTACTCCCGATTGGGAAGTAGCCGTCCGACGGACATCGGACGAGGTGGTCGATTCGGGCGCGACAGCACCCTCTTGGCCGTCAAAAAACGCGACAGGCGGCCCGTCGTGGCTTTCAAGGCGCCCCTCTCGGTTCTCGATGCGGCGCTGCTCAACCCAGCCGTCGGCCGGCTCACCGCATAGGTCTAGGTGAAGGAAACACCACCTGACCCGAGGAGCCACCCATGTCCGCGACGTTCGCCGAGATCGAGAGCGCGATCCTCGATCGGTCCCCTGCCTGCGTCCACCAGCGCGTCGTCGAGGCGATCGGCTTCGAGCTCCCCGAACGCGACATTCCCCGCTTCCCCGGCACCGGCGAGCTCGACCTCGACCTTGCGACTCATCTCCTCCTCCGTGACCGCCTGGCCGCGTTGACCGATGAGCGCCTCGGCGAATACTCCGGCGTCGGCTGGCGCGGTGTGCCCGCGCTCTCCTTCTGGGCCCACGTCGCCCACGACCTCGTGGTCCGCGGCATCGACCCGCTGACCGCCCTCGACGAGGTCGCAGCTGAGCGCGAGACGATCCGCGCGGATCAGCTGCGTGGGTTCAACCCGAGCGATGTCGCGACCAGCCTGCACACGGACGTTCCTGAGGACCGCGTGCAGGCGCTTCTCGCCGCGTAGGAGCGAGCCCGCGGCGTCGCCGCATACATCGAATACACGACGTCCAATCGTGAAAGACCCCGGCACTCCGCCGGGGTCTTTCTGCATCTTCGGGGCTCCTGATCCGGCCCCGTCCGCGCATCGCCGCATGTGCCAAGTCGCACAGCTCCCACTCCGAGGGGCTCGCTCGATTGGACGTCGGCGATGCGGACTTCGCACACCCATACCCCCACCCGTTTCTGCGCCTTGTGCCAGAAGGCCATCCCCACAGGTTCTCGCCGCCGACGCTGGTGCTCGGCCACCTGCGCCAGCATCGGTGCCCGCCTCCTGCACCGCGGCTTCCGCGTCGAACGCTGCCGGGCCCGGCGTTGCTCCCATTTCGTGGTCGCCCCGCCCTCGCAGAGGGACCGGTTCGCTTGTAGCCGCAGCCACCTGCAGCAACTCATCCGCGAGGCGGCACGTGCAGCCGAGAATCGGGCCCGCCGTAACGAGGCCGCCGGCGTCGCTGCCACCTGGACTACAGACGAGCGACTGGCCGTCGCCGCGATGACAGGTGCTACACCGAGTTGCGTTTACTGCGGACACCTACTTGTCGTTCGCGCAGATGGCTTCTCCGGGCGCGGGACACCGACCAAGGCACAGTTCGGGGTGGATCACATCATTTCTCTGGCCGCCGGCGGCACCCACGACGCCAGAAATTGGGTGCCCTCGTGTGGCAGATGTAACCGGTCGAAACGCGAGTTCTCGATCGCCGACTGGATCGCGCGCGACATCGCCGCTGGCCGCGAGCCCCACGCGCGGCTCGTGCTTGGCGATCTCGCAGCGGGGAGCGGTGCCTGGCGGCGCGACCCGCAGACCGGCGAGATCTACCTCGCGAACCGCTCAGCCCTCGTCCGCCCCTGACTGTCCGACAGGCGCGTATCAGCCGGATACTCGCGGGTTTCAGCCGTTGTCCGACTTTCGCCGCATGTTCACCTACGACACCGCCCAGGCGTCACAACGAGATAGCCGGATGCCACCGGCAGAAAGACAGGACCCCAGTGACCATCAGCCTCGAAGAAGCCCGCCAGCTGATCGGCGGCGACAAGCTCGTCGCCCTCCGCGAGATCGCGGAGATCCTCGAGATCGGCGTGCCCAGCGTCCGCCAGAAGGCCTACCGTGGCCAGCTGCCGATCCCGCTGCTCCCTCGCACCAGCTCGGGCGCCCCTTACGTCGCGCGCGCCGCAGACGTCCTCGCATACGTCGAGGGGCACGGGCGAGCAGACGACACCGAGCCGCCCGAGGACCCTTACGCCGAGCCGACCAAGTCTGATCTCGAGCTGCTCTCCGAGAGTCTCGGCCGTGACGCCGCGACCCTCCGCCGGCTGGCGAGCGACGCCCCCGAGCCGGACCGCGGAGCCCTCCGCCGGCAAGCCGACCGCATCGACCGGAAACGCCGGACCATCGCGGACCGTCGACCCTACGCTCGCCGCCGATGAGCGCCCTCATCTTCGCCGTCGCCTTCCTCGCGTTCTTCGCCTCGTTGTTCGTCGCGCAGCGGGTCGTCGACGCGGTGGCCGCGAGGAAGCGGGAGCGCTGGAGAACGGCCAGCCCAGCCGCCGCCGGCACGCGCGCATAGGTGAAGGTGTGGGGCGGTCGTTTTGACCCGCGACCGTCCCACACTCGAGCGCCGTTCGACAACGGCCGACGCCTCACCAGATCTAGTGGGCGTCGTCGTCAAGATGGCGCTTCTGCGGGCTCCCCGCGCACATCAAGTCCATTGGGACACAAGTCCCATCAGTGAGTAGTACTTACGAGAAAGTCAGCAATAGCAAAATGAGCAGGACAATCAACGTCAAGGCCAGCAAGAGCGCAGACGGCACGGCCCGCGCGAAAGCGCACACGCGAAAGATCGCGGAGGCCAAGCCAAAGCGCGGAGCAGAGATCGGGCTCGCCGCTGAGCTGTCGGAGGAGCAGAAGCACTACGACTGGCTTCTTGCACAGCGCATCCTCCACGCCAACGGGGCGCTGGAATCGTGGAAGGTCAAGCATCTCGACGAGTCCATCCCGGGATGGTTCACCGACGAGGCGACCGGCGCGCCCACTGTGGGTGAGTACATCCACGCGCTCACCACCGATGATCCGGACCTCCGCAACGCGGCTGAGCTTGCCGAACAGGCGGCGGACGCCGACAGCCCCCTCGCGGAAGCCCGCCAGATCATCACGGACGAGCGCGCCGTCCAGCGACTCATCCGCGAGCTCGACGAGCGACGGATCGAACTCGGAGAGGCACCTGCGCAGCTCCCCAACGGCCTGACAACCATCGAGATCAGCGGACACGAGTGGACTGTCGACAGCTATGCAGGCGTCGTCGCTCGCCTTCTCGAGATCCACGACGTCCCCAACGCGGTCCAGGCCGTCGCGCTCAACCGCAAGAACATTGCTGGGGCGCAGGCGGACGGCATCGACCCTGACGATGTCGCCCAGTTCATCGCCATCCACTGGCAGAACGAGGAGAACCGAGCACCGCGAGTGTAATGGGCTCAGAACCAAGAGCGCCCCGCGCCGGACCCCGAACCGGGCGCGGGGCGCTCTGCGTTGCTCCTACCCGCGTCCCAGCTTCGAGATCGCGGGGGCGCGGTCCGTCACCGTCGCCCAACGGGTCAGGATCACCGCCAGAGCCGCCGCCGTGCGGCCGCATGACGTGCAGATCGGGCGGCCACCGCCGAGTGCCGTAGAGCGGGCCATCACCCGAACGTGGGGTCCCCTTCGCACTTCCCGTGTCGGTGCCCGGGTCTATGGTCAACATCGCCGTTGACCACGAACTCGCCGAGGAGCTGCTTCATGAACGTCGATGACTACGCGGGCCACGGCGCGTGGACCGCCCTGGCCAGCGCGCGCGACGCCCTTGACGACATCAACAAGTCCGGCGACAAGCCCGCGATCGAGCGGCTCGACGAAATCCGAGAGCTGTTCGGGGCCGCGGACGGGTACCGCGACGGCGGCGATCCGATGCTCACCGGTAGGGCACAGCTGGATCAGATGAACAACGTCCTCAGTCAGATCGACGGCCAGCTTCGGGCGTACTCGTCGAACACGAATATGGGTCATGTGGAAAACGCGGCCAACCTGGCGGACGCGCTCCGCGCGGCGATCATCGCGCTCCCACGACCGATAGCAGGTGGGCGGGCGCAGGCCGACGTGACCCGAGCGTTCAACGCCTACAAGGAGGAACTCGACAAGAGCCGCGACGGGCTCGCCCAGCAGCTCAAGGAGGCCCAAGACGCCGCGGCCACACGCGAGAGCGAACTCACGACGCAGATCGACAGCCTGAAGGCGGAGGTGAGCTCAGCCCAGCAGGCGGTCGCCGCGCTGAAGTCGCAGATCGAAGGCGACGAGACACGCTTGACGACTGCTCTCAAGGAGAACGGCGACCTGTTCGTTCGCGCACAGACCGATCGGGAGACCGGGTTCCAAGATTGGCTGACGAAGCAGGAGAAGAGCTTCGCTGACCTCGCGAAGCCCCACTTGAGCGGGATCACCGCGTCGGAGGCGAGCGCCAAGGAGCAGCTCGACCGGATTTCGACGCTGCGCACGAGCAGTGAGGAACTCGCCCAAATCGTCGCCGGCGACATCATGGCCGAGAAGTTTGAGAAGAGCGCACAGAACGAGCGCGTGGTCGCCTACATCGCGTATGGCGTTGGCGCAGTCGCGGTTCTCATCGGGGCAATCGTCATCTTCTTCGCCTTCGGCTGGTTCGCAGACCACACCATCCGCTGGGAGAACATCGTCCTGAAGATCGGGCTGACGCTGGTCCTCGGCAGCCTCAGCGCAGTTGCGTTCCGGTTCGGCGGGCAGGCCATCCAACGCGCGACCGCGTACCGCCGCCAAGAACTGGACATCCGGGCACTCCAGCCATTCCTTGCCGACCTCGACGATAAAGCGATCGAAGACATCAAGACGACATTCATCGACCGCGCATTCGGCCACGCGTGGGAGCCCGCCGCGCAAGCAGCAAAGGATGCCAGCGACGGGTCTGCGCAAGACATGGCGCTGAATGTTCTGAAGCTCGTCCTGCAGGAACTTCCGAAGAACGTGAAGCCCTAGTCCTCCCCGACGCCTCCGGCGCGCCTCCGACCCGCAGCCGTACCGTCATGCGTCCCGGCATCCGTATCGTCGGCGACGATTTGCCGGCGCCGCGGATCGGCCCGCAGGGCGGATCGTCAGGCGCGCCGGTCGAAGCTGGGAAGTCGTGGACATCGAGCGCCAGGCGAACAGCTAACGGCGAGCAGGTGTCGCTCGAGCTGTCGGCCGATCGTAAAGAGCGATTCCGGGTCGTCACCGAATGCAGCGTCGCACCCCAGCAGAACCGCCAGCACCTCACTCAGCGTCAGGCTCACGCTGTCAGCGACGGAAGTGGAAATGAGACGATAAACAGAGCCGATAGACCAACGTTTGCGTTGCGTTCTGCGACCGTCGGTTGACCTTCGTTACGCGGGGGCCTCTTGCAGCTCGCAGCGGTCGATCCAGCGCGTCAGGATGCTGAGTGTTGCCAGCTGCTCAAGAGCTTCTTGCATGGGGAGTTCGTCGGTGGTGTGGGTGGCGGGGTTGCGGATCGCTGAGAACGCACCCTGGGCCAAGTTGAGGATGCCCTGCCGCATTGCGATCACCGTCAGGTCCTCATCGCTGCCAGGCCACCTCAGCCGAGGCTTGCCCGGCTGAGGTGCCGCAAGAGAGAACGCCTGGCTCATCAGGTCCTTGTCACCGAGTTCATATCGGCTCGTCCTGTCCTTGACGAGGCCGCTCAGCGCGGTGGCAGCCCGCTGCACCGCATCCGAGTAGTGCGCCGATTCCCAGCGCTTTGAGGCGGCATCCCAGATGAGGGGATGCAAGGCATCCGCTTTCATGGTGGGGGCGCTGGTACCGAGTCTCGCCTGCGTCTCCGCACGCGTCTGCATGACGGCGAGGGCATGCTCGGCGTACTCGATCCCGACATCGACCCAGTAGGCGTCGTCGGCACGCCGGATCAGGTCGGGAATGTTGTTGCGCCCGAGGACCCTGCAGATGATCGCGTGCGTCTGCGCGGAAGCGGCACGAAGCTCGTTGTAGTGCGGGCTTGAGTCGTACATGAAGCCGTAGACCTGATTGCCTCTATTGCTGCTCCACGAAGTCCGACGCGCCTTACGCGCTGTCTTGATCCACCACTGGAGTCGCTCGATCACCCAAGGTTCGTCCACGATCAGACCTTATCGGCGCCATGTTCAGCGTTCGCGCACGAGGTAGCTGATGTCGCTCGGTGCTTGCCGCAGCCAACGTGCGATTGATGCTCACACTTTGAAGTGTCCGGGGCACCCGTGACCCTGACACCGTTTCTGAACTGCTTCGCTCGAGCATTCCTGCAAGGGCTTCATTAGGAACCTGGCTGCCATGCTCGCTGCCGATCCCAGATGAACTGCTCCGGGGCGTCCGACGGTTCGGGCTCGAGCGCTGCCCATAGCAGTTCCTTTCGACCCGGCGGCGCGTTCGTCACTCCGGCCACGCCCTGCAGTTTGAGCGTTGCCCTGACTCGCGATTGGCCAGATGCGTTTGGCATTGGCCCAATGTGAGTCGACGCCCACAACTGATGCTGTCAATCAACTGACTCGAAGAGCAGGCAACCCAGCCGGTCGCCACCCCGCCGCATAGGACTGGTGACGGAGTTTTCCTGTTTCCTCCGTCGACCATCTCGTTGAGCTGTGACCGTGGCAGGGAGCAGCAGCAGAACGCCCGTCGATTCCGGCGGGCGTTCTGCGTTCCGCGCCTCGCCGCGCTCATATACCCCGTGAGCACGATGACCCTCGCCGAGGCCCGCACCCTCCTCGACCTTGACCCGGACGCCGACCAGCGCGCCATCTCGAAAGCCTTCCAACGTCGGATTCGCTTGCATCACCCTGATGTCGCTGGCCCAGAGAAAACCGATCTCGCCGCGCGCCTCAACACCGCGCATCGCCTCCTCTACGACGTCGCGGCGAATCGCGCCCACTTCCATCAGCCACTCCCCGACCCGTGGGCACCGCGCACGGTCGTCGATCGCCCGACCGCCACGATCCCGTCACCGGGCGTCGAGGAGGCGGCGGAGCGCACCGCGCAGCTCCACGCGTGGATCGCCGAGCAGCTGGCGACGAACTCGTCCCGGCACCGCCGGCCCACGCTCAGCCCGCGTGCGGTTTTCGCCCTGAGCTTCACCGCCGGTCTCGTCATGGTCATCGCCCTGCTCGCCGTGGCCCTGACCTCATCCACGCTCGCCACAGGCGCGACCTTCGCCCTGTCGGCTCTCGCGCTTCTCGGCAACGCCCGCGGTGATGCCTGCATCTGGGGCCTCGTCTTCGCCGGTCTCGGCGTCGCGGCCGCTGCCGTACTCGCAGTCCATGGGGCGCCGGCCCTCACCGTGGTCGCCGCGATCATCGCACCGATTTGCGCACCGGTGGCGCTGCGGTGGGCGTGGGTCAACACGGGCTCAGATGCGGAGGCGGCAGATGCGTGACTTCCTCGGATCGAAGCGCGGGCAGCTCGCTGTCTGCGGGGCTAGCGCCGCGGTCGACCTCGGATTCGGCGCGTACTTCCTGGCGGCCGGGGCGCCTGTCTTCGCCCTCGCCGCCATTCCGATGCTCGCGGCGGCGACCCTCGTCGCTGGCGTCGTCCTGATCACCCCGGACCGTCGATGACCGTCTGCCTCGGTGGCTCGGCCGCCTCAGCCGCGCGCCAGTCAGCTCACGAGCGGCGCACCGCCGTTCTCGAAGCTCTTCGGCACGGTCGCGCGTCGATCGGGCAGGTGCTCGACCTTGCGTGCAGCGAGCAGGGGGCGCCGGTCAGGCGTATCCGACTGGCACAGCTCCTGCGGGCGACGGGCCGGTCGAAGCGCGAGGTCGAGCAGGTGATCGAGCTGGTCTCCGCGACCCTCGAGACGGATGTCAGCGTGTGGACGATCGGCGACATCGTATCCGCGCGACGGGGCGCAAAGCCCGTCATCGCACTGGCTGATGCGCTCGCTCCGCGCGAGGCGTCCCGACACCCCTGGGGTTGATCCCCTCGAAACGGCTGCCGCGCTCATACCTCGTATGACGCACAGCGCACTGATCCTCGCGGACAACGGGAGCACGACCGGGAACATCGACCTCGTCACCCCGTGGAACACGCTGTGGAGCAGCGTCCAGGACACCGTCGGCCCGCAGATCCTCAACCTGATGACGATCGTCGGCGTGATCCTCGTCGTCTTCGCGATCGGCAAGTGGATCTTCGACAAGCGCCGCGGTGGCGGAGCTCACAAGGGACTCGACACGTTGCTGTGGGCCTTCCTCGCCGGTTGCGTCCTCGCGGCGCCCGGCCTCCTGATCCCCGCCGTCGTCAACTTCCTCGACTACGGCGCGAACGCGATCCTGCACCTGATCTCGCACGCCAACACGGGCAGCAACAGCTACACCGGGACCTCCGGCAGCTGACCACAGACTTGCCGGCCCGGAGGGCTTTTCCTCCTTCCTTTCGCCCCCGGGCCGGCAACCACACCTCAAATCGAAAGACCAGCGCATGACTTTCGCACCAGCACCCCGCCTCCGACACCCGCTCGGCGTCCTCCGATCCGCCGCCGGCATCGAGGTCTCCATCCCGCAGATCATCGTCGCCGTCTCGGTGTCCATCGCCGTGATCGGCGCCGTGGTCCTCGGCGTCGTGTGGATCGTGCCGTGGGCCGAGGACAACAGCGCGAAGAGCGAGGCATCCACGATCCAGAGTGCCGAGCAGCTCTTCCACGCCAACTCCAACGCTTTCGGCAGCCGTGACGCGCTCTCGAGCAACACCAGCACACCCGACGGCACCGCGTTCAAGGCCCTCTCCGACAACCCCGCCGAGCACTTCGCGATCGCGACGTCCGACGACGGCTACTGCCTGGGCATTGAATCGAGGACCGGCCGTTTCTTCTGGTCGAGCTCCGAGTCTCAGACCATCACGCAGTCGGCCATCGCACCGGCGGCCTCGGGGACCGCCCCTGCCTGCCCGTCGCCAGCTGTGATCGACCCCCACTCCGCCGCAGCCTCTGCCACCTGGTCCATCCCCGACCCCGCCCTCCACGCCTGGGTGGTCGAGGCTCTCGGCAAGGGCGATGGCACCGCAGCCGACGACGCGACCGTCGCGCTCACCGAGGCGGACGCCGCAGCGCTCGACGACGCGAAGGCGCAGGCATACGACACGAGCACACACTGGTTCGGGGCTGGTGTCGGGAGCTTCGCCGGCTTCCAGGACGCCGCCGTCACGCATCTCGGCGCGATCAACGACTCGAGCGCTTCGCTGGTCAACCTGAACGGCTTGCAGAACATCCGGTCGTCGGCATCCATCGTGGTGAGCGGCGCAGCGCTGACCAGCATCAGCCTGCCGGACTTGACGACGCTCCAAGCTGTCAACGGGTCGGCGGGAGGCCTGCAGGTGAGCGGTGCCGCACTAACCTCGATCTCGCTTCCGAAGCTCGCGACGATCCCGACATCGTTCACGATCAGCGGCGCATCGCTCACCTCGGTCGACCTTCGCTCGCTCGTGTCTATCGGTACTGACGCGCTGATCACCAGCACGAAGCTCACCTCCGTCGATCTGCCCGCACTCACAACGATCGGCGGACAGCTGACCGTCTCCAACAACGGTCAGCTGGCGGACCTCTCAGGGTTCAACGCGCTAACGCACGTGACCCGAGTCGCTGTGGCGAGCGACAGCCAGCTCACCGACATCTCTGGCTTCAACGCGCTGACGTCCCTGGGCGAAGGCACGACCGTCGCGCTCAGCGTCACCGGGAACACCGCGCTCATCCAGATCACCGGCTTCCACAGCCTGACATCCGTCAGCGGGACGCTCAGCATCCAGGCCTCGGTCACCCAGCCCACCCTCGGCTCCGTGCCGATCCACTAACCGACTCGCCTCGCACATCGACCCGGAGTGCGAGGTGTCCCACCCACAACCAGAAAGGCACATCATGACCACCACCGCCCCGACTATGGCCGACTTCGTTGCCGCGCTCGACGCACGAGACGCGATGCGCGACCCCGTGCTCGCGCAGGCGCAGCGCTTCGTCCAGAAGGTGCACGGGGCCGAGCTCGCGTGGCTGCACGTCGGCGAGCTCGCCGCCCGCCGCCATATCGACCCGCTGCATTTTCCCGCGTTCTGCGCCGAGCAGGGCCTGCCGAAGACGGACGAAGCACGGAAGTTCTTCCACCTCGGTTTCGCGACCCGTACCGCCGAGGACGCGTTCAATGAGCGCCTCATGTGGACCGGTTCCGACCGCGAGGGCGTGGCGGTCGAGCGCCTCGACGGAGCGCTCGCGTGGCTACATGCCATCGTCGCGGACCTGCGAAAGCACGGGTCCGACGTCCTCGCGGAGGCCGAGCAGTGAGCACGCCTCTGGCTGACGCCCGCATCGTCGCCGTGATCCAGGCCCTCGGCAGCCAGCATGACGAGGTGCTCGACACGTATGCCGCTTTCGGCACGCTGATCGACGCCGTCGATGCGGCAGTCGCCTTTCCGGACGAATCACCGGACACCGAGGCTGACCGCTGGGCCGACGCATTCCTCGAGAGGAATGCATCCCGTTTCGAGGAGTTCTCTGCCGCGCTTGACGCAGGCGATCAGGTCCGATGCGCCGCGCTTGCCACGGCGTTCGACCTCCCCGACTTCCCGGCCGAAATCGGGTTCCTCGCAGACGAGCACGCGACCTTCGACGCCGAGCTTCGCTCCCGCCTCACCGACCTCGGCTTCTCGGTCGAGTACTTCCAGCCCGCGCCGGTACTCGACGAGCTGACGATCGGCTTCCGCAGCGGTCAGCGCACGATCGACCTGGTGAAACGTCGCGGGCTCGTGGTCGGTGCGACGTTCGACGGCGAGCGCGAGATCCCGCTCGTGCAGGGCTCGTTCGCCGCGGCGGCGGCGCAGCGGATCGCGTCGGAGATCGCCGAGGTTCTGAGCGCAGCCGAGCGGGAGTTGACACGGTGAGCGGGTTCTATGCTGCGGGGCGGCTCAACCTCGGGCTGGCCCTTCCGGGGTCCTCTGGCCGCCTCCCCGCGGAGCAGCACCGGCTGATCTCAGACGCCGAGGTCAAGACGATCGCCAGCTGGCTCGGCCTCGACTGGGAGCGGCTCAGCACAGATGGCCTGAACCTTCCTGGGCAGATGGTCACCCTCCACCCGACGTTCTATCGGCTCTCCCTTGACGGTCGGGACGTGGTCATCGAGCATGACGCGCTCATGCACCCGGGCGAGCTGCTCCCCGCAGCGCTTCAACTGCACCTCGACGATGCGGATCTCGACGGTTCGCTGCGATCCCTGCTCGCCACGCAGCCGGTCGACGTGCATGACCTGGATGGTGAAGACGGGGAACGCGAGCTGTGGCTGGCATTGGACGGTCACAGTCGTCTCCGCTACGCGGTGCCGGTGACCGATGCGCGGGGTACCGCTGATGCGCTGGCCTCGGCGTTCACGTGGCTCGTTGAGCAACAGTTGATGGACGTGCGTCCGAGGCTCGGGAGGAAGGCGCGGGCGTTCACGATCAACGCAGGACTCGGCGTCATATACGTCGCGGCCAACAAGGGCGGGGAAGTTGTCTGCGAAGGGTGGCGTGGGGTTTCGCCAGGCGGGCTCGTGCGCGAGATCAGTCGCGTGCACGAGGAAGCGATGAGAAAACTCGCACCGGCCGGCGTGCTCTGAACGGGAGACTCGCCGTCGCCCGATCCGACGTCGCGTCGAGGAATGCCGGTGCCAACCTAGGAGGCCTCGCGCGGTCGTTCCCACGCGCAGCAGAGGTGTGCGATCGCTTAGCTTTCTCGCTTCACTGCAATCTGCAGGGCGCTCCGAATCGCTCCCAGTCGCCCGGGTCGTGTCCGATCCACACCTCGGCGCCGTCACCCCGAAGGCGGGACTCGGCGCGTCCTGGGCGCCTCCTAAGGTGAAAGCACAAGGAACAGGAGGGCTGAGAAATGCCGGTGACAGTCGAGCAGCCGTGCTCGATCGTGGACTGTCCGAACGCGGCGGCGTTCCGCACCCGCTCGAAGCCGGCATGGTGCCTCGAGCACCTGACCTCGCTCCTTGGTGACGCGGGCCTTGACCCAGCGGAGCCGTTCCCTGGCAGGCCGAGCGACTTCTGGCTCTCCACATGCCGGGCGTGTGACACGACAGCCCATTACCGGCTCGAGTACGCGATGGAGAAGACGAAGACCGGGCAGCCGACATGTGGCCTGTGCCGTTGGCGGGCGTGGAGCGCCTGGGGCGCGAGCCTCGGCGCAACGGTAGACCACGCGGACGTAGCGGTTGACTATTCAGCCTTCGCCGAGTCGCACGGCTATGAACTTCTCGACGTTCTCGACCCGGTCGCGGCTGGCGGCATCGTCCGCGTGCGCTGCAGGTCGTGTCAGCGCATCCAGGCGGAGCGCCTCTCCGACATCTCTTGGGGTTGCTCGTGTCAGACGAAGGCCGCGACACCGAACCAGGTCACGCGCTCGAAGGCGAACCGCATGACATTCGCTGCATCGAACTCTCCCGCTATCCCGTGGTGGGATCACGAGGCGAACGACGAGCTCCTCTGGAAGACGGCGAAGCGCGCCTCGACGAAGGTCGCTGCGTGGAAGTGCCCGGACTGTGGGCACCGCTTCGCGGAGAGGATCGCCGCCATGGCGGAACACCCTGTCTGCCCAGCGTGCCGTGACCGGGAGCGCACGGCGTCGCATGCGGAAGCGGAACGGCTGGCGACGCTGCCTGTGAGCGAGGTTCCAGAGCTGTTGGCCACGTGGGCAGATGAGACAGAGCCGTGGAAGGTGATGGTCGGCGACCACTTTCCCGCACGAGTCTTCCGATGCGCTGCTGGACATCGAGCGACGATGTCGCCTTCGGCGTATCTGACGAATGGGTGCCCGTCGTGCCGCGGGCAAGAGACCGCCGCCCGGCAGAAGCCTTCGGTGGCCGAGGCAACACCGGAGATCGCTGAGCAATGGCACCCGACGCTGAACGGCAAGTACACGCCTGAGAATGTCGCGGCAGACTCGAAGCGTCAGATTTTCTGGCACTCCGGGTGCTGCGACCACACGTGGCGCGACAGCCCGCTCGGTCGGTACAAATACCAGCGGCTTCGCTGCCCGGTGTGCCGCTCGATCCTCGGCTCGCTCGCCTGGCGTGACCCGGGACTTGCTGCCGAGTGGGCACCCGAGAACCCGACCGACCCATGGCACCTTGCGCCCATGTCGACGACCCAGTTCCTCCCCGGGTGGGTCTGTGCAACCAACCCGGAGCACCGCTGGCAGGCACCCCTCGCCTCCCGCTCGAACGGCGCCGGCTGCCCGGAGTGCAAGCCGGCCGGGAAGTCGAAGGTCGAGCTCGATCACCTGGCCGCAGCCAAGGGGCTATTCGGCGCAGCGAAGTCGGGACGGACGCTTCGCTACCCGGAGTTCACGAGCCGCGCAGTGTGGGCAGCCGACATCAGCGTCGAAGTGGAGGGAAGTCCGGTCGTCATCGAGTACGACGGCTCCTACTGGCATTCGGCGGACGCCAAGCGGCTCGTGGACGAGCGCAAGACCCTCGATCTGCTGGCCGCCGGGTTTCACGTCGTGCGACTGCGCGAGCACCCGCTGGAACTGCTTGACGTCGAGCACCCCAAGCTCTTGCAGCTTCGGGTGTACTCGCAAGCCCCGGACCCAGCCGGCGTCATGCGCGAGATCGAGTCCTGGGCCAGCGCGGGCTTCGAGCGGCCACAGCCGCCTCGTACCGGCGTGGTCGAAGTGTAGCTCCGAGGATCAAGGCAGCCAGGCGCCGAATCACGCACGCGCCCCGATCTGGGCCATGCGCGGGGTCCAACGTCCCTGGCAGTGTGTGTCAGAGCGAGAGTCGAGGAGTGGTTGTGGGTCTGTTCGATCGGTGGAAGAAGAACACGAAGCCCGACACGGTCCCACCGGCCAAAGCACCGACGCGCGCGCCAGTCGCGCAGCCCGTGCAAGTGGAGGTGAGCTTCGAGCGTGACGAGATCGTCCCCATCGAGAAGCGTGTCGCCAAGCTCAGCCCTGATCGCTTCGGGCTCTACCCGCACGAGATCCTGCTGCTCGACTACGCGCCGAAGTTCACGACCGCCGGCCAGAAGTTCCAGGGCTTCTGGGATTACAGCTACGGCGTGAGCAACGTCTCGTCGATATTGAAGTCGCTCATCTCGCGCGGGTTCATCGCTAAGGGCAGCGTGGCTGACACCGTCAACCAGCAGACGGCCGCCGCTCTCAAACCGGTCCTCGTCGCGCACGGCCTTCCGGCGACGGGAACGAAGCCAACCTTGATCAACCGAGTCCTCACCGAAGTACCTGCTGCCGATCTCGAGAAGACGTTCCCGCAGCGCTTCTACGCGCTCACCGACACGGGCCGCGCCGCGCTCGATGCATCACCGTTCATTCCCTACATCCACAAGCATCCGACGACAGAGAACCTCGACATGTTCTTGCTGTCGCAGATGGTCACGTCGAACCCGGCGCTCCCCTGGCGCGACCATGTCTGGCGGTTTCTGAACGACCGGAGCGTTCAGCGCGCGCGAGAGGGTAACTGGGGGCTGTACCGCAACGTTCGGCACTCGATGGCCGACTTCGTCGCCGAAGAGGAACGGTGGCTCGATGCGATCGGGCTCAACGCGGAGGTCTGTTTCTGGGACACCAGCGGCGTGTCGAACGGCTTCCGCCCCGACTTCCTGTCGATCTACGCGCCCTATTACTTCCCGTTCAAGGACTCCGGCGAGAAGCCGGCACCGGCGATCGTGGACCGGATCTTCAAGTGGGCAGGGAAGGCCAAGCTCAACGACGCCGAACTTCGCGCCCTCATGGAGCGGAGCATCGAACAGTTCAGTTCTCCATTCCACCTGTTCACCAAGCCCGAAGTCATCGACATCGTGTTCTTCCTGCGTGACGAGAACACCGCGGCTCTCACCAAGGTCTACGCGGCAGCCGAGCAACGGTTCCGTGCCGCCTACCCGGACATCGACCTCACCCGAAGCTAAACCCGGAGCGCGGCCCGTTTCGGCCTGTGCGCCCCGACGCCGCGCACAAGCTGGGTATGACGAACACCACCCAGTCGACCGTCGCCCGCCGCCGCACCCGAACCGCCAACGGCGAGTTCGCGCCCGAAGCAGAGAAGCCAGGCACCCGCTCACCCGCAACCGTCTCCCTCGAGACGCCGCACGACCTCAGGGACCTCAGCGGCCTCAACGGCGCCGAAGCGCTGCGCGCCGCCCGCGCCTCGCGTCGAGCGCAGGTGGAGAGGCTGCTGAACGATGGGCTGCCGGCTGGCATGAAGGCGTGGGTCGCACCTGGCTACACACGTGCAGGCGCTCTGAAATGGAGCATTAAGGACGACGCGACGATGACGCTCCGCGAGGGCATCGTCGAGAAGACGGATAGCTCGAAAGCGGTCGAGGAGTTGCTGCCGATCGACGTGTTGATCGTGTCGCGGGAAGCCCTTGCCAGGCGTGAGCGGCTGGCTGCGCATCGCGCGGCGAAGTCGCAAACCGATCGAGCGCGCGTGCAGTAGCTACAGTCAGACTGAGGGGAACCTTGCGCCGCGGCCGAAGATCATCGACGTTTCGCGGGCGCGTCGTCCCGCTTCGTCCTGCTCGGCTCGAAGACGAATGCGCTCTGCCCAAGTGAAGTTGCCGACCGTTGCATCGGGTAGTCCTGGCAGCGACTCGACGCTCGGGACGTCATCTTCGACAGCGAGATTGAAGATCGGATTCCGAAGTCCCTCGGTGAAGAGGGCGAGCGCTCTATCCCCGCGCTGCGGGCCTTCTGGGCTCCATGGTGTCGCTCCCACGGTAATCGAGGTGATTGGCTCGGGCCACGGCTCCATATCAAGTCGGAAGCGGCCTACAAGCACTGCGTGGTGCCCAAACCCAGCGAGGCTTACGAGGAATGATCTGCGGTCACCTGGGATAAGGCCGAAGGCGCTGGCATCGAAGAGGTGGAGCCGTGCAGCCTGTTCATCGGTCACCGTGACGACGGATAACGTCAGTCCAACGACCTGGGGCCACAGTCGTTCCAAGCTCATCAAATCGCCGTTGCGCGCTCCTTTCGGATCTGTGGGAAGGTCCCATATCCGATTGGCGACGACAGAGATCACGGCCGATCGCCGGATCTCGGTGATCGGATTCAGGCGCAGATGGCGGCGTTCCAGCGACG
Organism: Gryllotalpicola protaetiae; assembly: GCF_003627055.1. Taxonomy (NCBI): domain Bacteria; kingdom Bacillati; phylum Actinomycetota; class Actinomycetes; order Micrococcales; family Microbacteriaceae; genus Gryllotalpicola; species Gryllotalpicola protaetiae. Next base: position 1,562,585 of record NZ_CP032624.1, on the reverse strand, counting down.
TCCCCGTCAGCGTGACTGACGCAATGCCGCTCTGGTGGTAGTGCAGTTTCGGTCTCTCGTCGACGGTGACGAGGTCGGTCTCTCTGTCGAGCAGGTACCGCGGAGTGAGGCCGTAGGTCCACCGAGCGTTAGCGAGCTTGGCGGGCGACACAAAGATGCCGCCGTCGCGAATCATTCCGATCGTGCAGATCGGCTTGAACTCGCCCCGTGCACCGCGCGCGACACCGAAGCGAAACGGCTTCGCACGAGGGACCACAGTCATGGGGTGAACGTAGCGTGCGCCGCCGACATTGCGTGCCCCCTCGAACGACGAGCCCGACGTCAGGCCGCAGAGGCGCGACGGATGGTGGCCCACGGACTGATCGGCTGCATCGCCTGCACGTACTCGTAGGGATGCTCCTCGATCTGCTGGAGTTCGCCGGTTGCGTCCCGCGCCCAGAATCGGCCCGCAGCGTCGCGGAAAGCTATCGCAGCTTCCACGTGGATGTGCATTCCACCGCCGGGATACCCCGGGGCACCCGATACGGCCCAGCTACCCGGCGCGAGACGGTTGATGAAGAGGAGTGCGTCGTTGGAGTTCCAATCTCCCTTGAGGAATCCCGTTCCCGCCCCGTATGCGACGCCGTAGCCGATGGCGACGTCGTAGATGGCACCAGTCGAAGCGTTGGAAAGCATGACGTCGCCGCGGCCCGCCCTCTCGTCTTGGTCGAGCCAGACCGTGACCAGCTCCGCTTGGGCGCGGAGAACCGCTTCACGATTCCGGCGCAGCTCGTCTTCCGCTCGCGCTGTGACTTCACGCGAGCGCTTCCGATCGACGAGAGCCAACCAGAGCGACACGAGCAATGCGGCAATCGCCACGAGCGCCGTGATCACGGTGGCCAATGCACCACCGGCTTGCGCAGCAAACGTCAACCAGTCATAGCCGTCGTGTCCTAAAACAACCGATGTGACCATCACATGTCGAGCTTCGCAGCATGCGGTACCCAACGCTGACAACAACAAGACCCGATCCGCCACGGCCATCGCACAAAGCCGCTCTGCATCGCGGATCTCGCCGGCTGATGCGGGAACTCACGGATTCCGCCGGCCGCCGCGCATAGTCCTCACGACCGCGAAGCGCAGCCTCAACCCGGAGCGCTCCGCGGCCGGATCGAGAGGAGTGAGGCATGGTCGTCGAGTACAGGCTTGGAGAGAACCGGGTTACCGGCCGCCCGACGATCTCCGTCTTCACCCCACACCCGAGCAAGGCGTGGGCCGCGCTCACCTGGTCCCTCGGCGCCGGCCGGTTCGCCCTCGTCGATGGACGAGCCACGTGGAACTTCACCCTGCCGAGCAACGAGGCGTTCCGCGCACGCGCCGTTCAGCGCATCGCTGACGCCGTCCGCGCCTGCTTCGGCGCGGAGCTCGTCGAGCAGAGCCAGGCGGTTGCCGCGTGACGGCGCGCACCGACCTCGACGCGTTCGGTGACGAAGACGGGACGTTGGCGCCCGGAATCTCAGAGTTCTACGTCGAATGGCATGGCGGCTTCATCGTGGACGACTCCCCGGCCACGCTGGTGGAGCGCCTCACTGAGAAGCACGCGTTCCGCAGCCTCCGGTTCTCGGCGAGCTGGTCACCTGAGGCCCAGCGGATCGCTCTCCGGTCGTGGTTCACCGATTGGCGTGTTCTCGAGTGGCGCCGCCGTTCTCTCTTCCACTGGCTTCGGTCGGGCCACACGCGGGACGAACTCGACCGGCTTCCTGCTGATGTCCGCAAGATCGTCACCGGTCGGTACCCCCGCGCGTGGATTCGCCCGTCAGTTCCCTGGTCACGCGACTGGCCGCTGCTCGTCGCAACTCAGGAGAACCTGACGCGACTCGAGGGGGACTTCGGCAGCTTCGATGGTCGAACCGACGGCGCGAGCATCCCGGTCATCGAACTGCGCAGCTCGCAGCCGACGACGTGGCTGCGCTCTCTCCGGTATGTCACCGACGGCCTCGGCGAGGTCGGCATTCTGATCGACGACGAGCGCGTCCCGCTCTAACCGACCCGCACCCGTGCGCGCTTCTCCTCATCGAAGTGCGTCGCGCGACGAAGCGCGAGGCCGCCGAGCACGCGCTCCTCGAGCAGAAACAGGGTGATCGCGGCCGCCGCCACTGGCACAGTGAGGCATTCGGCGTCCGGCGCGTGGAAGATGAACCCGCCGCCGTTGCCGGGCCGAAGATAGCGGTCTGCTTCGGCGGCGCCAGGTCGGTAGAAACGGCGGTACTCGCCGTCGCCGACCTTGACCTCAGCGAGCACTCCGCGGTCGGCATCGCCGCCGACCTGTGCGTCGAGCTCGTATTCGCGATGGCGGACGAAGAGGAAGAGCTCGCGGCGAACGCGCACGCGGCGGATGAGCGAGGGAAGCGCTGCCGCCGCAACCGGCAGGTAGGGGCCGGACGGCTCATACGTCGCCTCGAACAGCAGAGGTTCGTCGGCCGGCGACTCGAGGATGTCGGTTCCCGGATCGACCGAGTCGAGGAGAGCCAGGTCCAGAGTCGAGCCGGGTGTGGTGAGCGATGAAGGCACACCACACCTATGTGCGGCTCTACCTCAGAACATCCCTGTCGGCGCAGACGTTCCAGCCCGGGGTAGAACAGTGTGTTCAGGCCAGGGCTCGGTAAACGGTCGCAACGCTCACCCCGAGCTCTGTGGCGAGCTGTCGGGCCGTGGCGCCGCCCTTCTTACGTGCGCGGCACACCTCGATGAGCGTGGCGTTGAGCGCTTTCGGCCGTCCGCCGACTCGGCCGCGTGCGCGCGCCGCTTCCAACCCGGCGACGGTGCGCTGACGGATCACGTCGCGCTCGAGCTGTGCGAAGGCCGCGATCAACGTGAGCATCACGCGGCCCATCGGACCCGAGGTGTCGATCTGCTCAGTGAGCGACCGGAACCCGACGCCGCGCGCCCCGAGATCGTCGATGGTCGTGAGCGCATGCACCGTGCTGCGCGAGAAACGGTCGAGGCGCCAGACGACGAGAGTGTCTCCGTCGCGTAGGTAGTCGAGCGCAGCGTCAAGACCGGGGCGCGCCGTCTTCGACCCGCTCACCCCGACGTCCTTGAACACCTTCTCGACGCCGGCCGCCGCCATCGCGTCCTGCTGCAAAGCCAGCGTCTGCTCGGCCGTCGAAACGCGCACGTATCCCACCAGTGCCATCCATGGCCTCCATCTCAGAAACGACCGATTCTGCGAGCCGAGGGCGGGGAGCGGACACGCCGTGCTGCGGCGTCTCAGAACCCGTCTCGGAACTCGTGTCGCAGAAGCTCGCGCTTCCGACGAGTTCTGCGACATGCAGACCTATGCGCGGCGCGCGGCGCCCCGCGCACCGGGTCGGATCGAACCGGTGACGCCGCTCTCACGCCGACGCTTCGCACACATGGCACAGGGCCGGCGAGGAGCGCAGCGACGCACTCAGTCGAGCGGCTTCACGCGCAGCAGGAGGTCGTACTCGAGCCGTCCCGCGGTCTCGTCAAAGTCTTGGCGGTAGGTCACGATGCGGTCGCCGACAGGCTCAGCCGCGAGTCCGAAGAACTTCTCGGCGAGCTCCTCCGGGGTGGCATTCACCTGCGCCTCGAAGTCGTCGTCGGGGTACACGTCAACGGTGCCAATCTCGAGGGACACGCCGCAGGCCAGCTGTCCCTCGGCGAGCTGGTGCCAGGCCTCTCGCACGTGGATGATGGCGGAGACGCTCCCGGTCGACTTCAGCTGGTACCGGATGCTGTGAATGAGGTCGCAGTCCTCCTCGGCCCAGCGGTCGAAGGGTGCGGTGTTCAGGGTCTTGCTGCTCATAGTGAGCTCCTTAGGGTGAGTGCTTCCCGGGGCCGGGTGGCCTCCGGAGCCCGACTGTCGGGCGCACTCATCCCATGCAGGTGCCGAACTGATGGCTGTGCTCAACGGCGACTCCGCGGAATCACTGCGCAGAACAGCCTTCGACCGCCGTCAGACGCCCCGGCATTTTCTTCCACCTACAGGCAGTTATCGCCGCTCCGACTTCGGCTCGATCCCGAAGAGCTGCGGGTCGATCTTCGTGTCGCCGAGTCGGAAGACGACACCGCTCCTTGATCGGTCGCGGGGACCTTTCCACCGAGCTCGGCGTGTCCGCGAGGCTGCGCGCTCGTGCTGCTCAGCGAGTTCCTCAGGCGTCTGGTCGGCGTAGACACCGGCCTCGGCCTGAATCAGGTGTTGCAGCACGTCGAGATGGTCTGGATGGACGGTGTCCAAGTTCCCGCCGTTGCCGACGCCGAGCGCCCTGGCGATCGCCTCACGCGGGATGCCGCGGTATCTCGCCCACGCGATCGTCGCGTCGATCTGCTCCTCGATCCGCTCACGCTGTTCACGGAGCGCGACCAGCGTGAGGAGCGCGGGGTCCGTCTGACGACGACCGCCGTCGCCGACCACTCGCTTCACCAGGCGCTCCCAGTCGAGCTGTGCCGAGCCTCGCGCCTGGGAGCCGACGATCTCCTCATCCTCATCGAATCCGTCCATCGGGTAGGCGGGGCGGGGAGTCACCCAGCGAGCATAGGACGCTGGCCGGCGCGCCCACCGTCCCGACCCGTTCCGCTCCCCGCCCCGGCCACGAATCGCCCGCGGCGCAGCGGCTGCGGCCCGCGGGCGACGAGTGAGCGGGACGTCAGGCGCGCCGCCTTCGTAGCGGCGTGCGCCCCGCGCTCGCGCCGTCGCTGTCAGCTCGCGGTGGGCGTGGGTACCGGCACACCATCCAGCGGGGCTCGGCCGTCCCACCCGCGATCTTGGAGCTGACCTTGCGCGTCGAGGATCACGATCCGACCCCAGCTTGAAACCGGCCCGCATGCGCCACCCGTGAAGGTGGACTTCTTCAACCCGATCTTCTCGGTGGCGACCAGGCTGTCAGGTCCGCCTTCCGCTTTCACGCTGAGGGAGAGCGGCTGACTCGGCGACCCGTCGCCGTGGATCAGCTGCGGCGGCCGCGGCGTCGACGCGTCGATCGTCGCGCAGTGATCCCCGTAACAGGCCCGGACTTCCGACGATGGGTGGGCGGTGAGCCACGGGGTCGCGTCCACCCACACAGCAGGCGACGGTATCCCTGGACCTGCGCATGCGCGCACCGGTGTGCAACCGGCGCCCGCGACGCTCACAGCGATCGCCAGGCCACACACGGCCAGTGCAGCTCCGAGCTTCCCCACGACCCCATCCTGGCGAGAGACCAGACGGCGGCGAGGCACGATTCGGCAACGTCTCGCGCACGGAGCGAGGCCGACGGGACGCGGACGCTGCGCCTGCGGCGTGACACGGGGCGCAAGGTAAGGCGACGCGTCAGCGGCGGCGAGAGGCGCGTGAGCGCGGTTCGCGCCGGCCTCAATCGCCGGTGCTTTGCATCCGGTTATGAGCGAGCCACGCCAACCCATGGACGCGATCAAGCAGTTCGGAGATCTCCCGCAGCTCGTCGCGATCCATCCCGGGCGTCTTGATCGTGTCGACGCCCATCGCCAGCCACGACCCTGCCGCCGCCAGCGATTTGAGCGCGTCGAGCGTCTGCTCGCGGTCGTATGTCTCAGCGAGCCTCGTCTCGGAGAGCCTGCGCGCCGCTTCCGACACGGCGAACCACCGGCCGGACATCCGGTCGTCGAAGATCTGGCCGATCCGAGAGAACTGGACTCCGAGATCGTGCTCGACGAGCCTCACGGGGCGGCCCAGGTGCTCTTCGACGTCCGCGGCGATCACTCCGAGGAGGTCGTTGCGTTCCTCGTTGCCCAAAATGGCGTCCGGCCAGAGCACGACAGCCAGCGACCACACTTCCTGCGGCGCGCTCTCAACGAAATCGGCGACGGACACGTCGTTGAGCCAGGCAGCCGCCACCAGGTGTCGGCGCAGGACCTCGGCAAGGGCTTCACGCATCGGAGGCGCCTTCGAGCAGCGGCACGATGATGCCTTCCCAGTCTTCCCAGCGGTCGAAGTGCGGACCGGGCACATTGGCGTTGTAAGGCTGGGTGAAGTACACCTGCTGCCACAGCGGTTCGCGGACGAATGCCGGGTAGACCCGGTCGTCCACGAGCAGATTCCCAACCACGAGCTCCTTGCGGGCAGTGATCGTCGTTCGCTCGACGAAGCGCCGACCGAGGAACCTTCGGACCCACGCGATCTTCGCGCTCGCGCTCAGAACGTTCGAGGTCATCGGCGACGTGCAGATCTGCACGTCGATCCCCGCGCGCAGCATCGCGATCAGGGCGTCCCGCGCGCCGCCGTAGACGGGCATCGTCGCGAAGAAATCAGCTTCCGTGACCACGTCGCGGATCGCCGCGTTCCGGTCCGCGTCGTCGCCCCAGATTGCGAACTGCTTGCCGTCGTGAGGGGCGATGTCGGGATAGAGCCGAGCGAGCCCCGCGTTCAAGTGACCGGTGAAGTCGGCCGTGGCGTTGTCGAGGTCGACGAGGACGATCGGCGGCTGATTGCGCATGTCATCCCTATGCGCGGAGAACCGAGAGGACCGCGTAGACCGCCGCCGCGCCGGCCGCGACGCCCAGCGATAAGGCCACGGGCAGACCCTGCGCGGCACCGACCGCGAGAGCGGCCGCCACGATCGCGGTGAGGCTCGCGGCGTGGAGGAGCCAACGGTTCACCACAGCTTGTCCTCGTCGGTGGCTCGGTCGACAAGTTGGAGCCCGTGAACGGACGCAATATTGGCCAGCAGCGAGAGCTCGTCGAGATCATGGACCAGCTCAACGTTGCCGCGCGGAATCGACGCCGCTCGCTGCGAGAAGAGGATGGTCGATTCGGGCACAACGAGCGCCGGAAGGTCGCGGCGCCAGCTGCGTATCCCGGACCAACGGCGCTTGTCGACACGGAGCGTCGCCGCGACGAAACGCGGCAGACGGTTGATCGCGCCGCTGCCGTGCTCTTCCTCAAAGCGGCTGTTGCGCGCCGACTGCATGACCGTGGCGAGATCGACCGCGTAGTCATGGCGTGCGGCGAGCTGGGCTGCGAGGTCGGGGACGGTTGGGTAGTCAGTGGCGGTGTAGCCGGCGATCTGCGTCGCCAAGAGGTAGGTCGCCGATGTTCCGTAGAAGACCCGCTCAGCCGCAAGGTCACGCAGCTCCCATCGGAATAGACGGCCGGAGGCGTCGTACTGCGGCTCAGCGCGCATTTCACCGTCCAGCACCATCTTCGTCACGCACCGACTATGCGCGGACGGCTCGCAGACCCTGAAAGACTCGGATCATGGGTAGGACCGGGACGCGTGCAGCGGCGCTCCTGCGGCTACTCACGGCTTCCGGGCTCGCGACGTTGCCGAAGCCATCGGCGCCCCGTCCAACATCGCTCGACGCTGAGGCACGTGATCGGGCCGCTGAGATTTACCGGGCGCTCGGCGAGATCCTCTACGCGCCGTTCGATCCGACGCTCGTCGACCCGGTGCGCAGGCTCGTGGAGGCGCGGGTGCGCCGGGCGTAACTCGCGGAGCCTGGTCTGCGAGGCGTGACTATTTCGTCGGGCCCTACCAGCGCGGAGTGCGCGGCTTCGCCGTTCCGGCGAGACCTGGCATCACCCAGCTCGCGGGCATGACTATGGCGCCGACGACCAGGTCGTCCTCAGCGCCGCTGGCGCGGGCTCGATGCCAGGCGGCGATGCGTGCGAGGTCCGGGTATCGACGTCCGAGGTTGCTCTGATGCGGCTCTCGGACTGCATCCGCCACAGCCTGCCGCGGCTCCCCATGAGCGCGCGCGGCGCCGGCCGCGATCTGCTCATGGTCTCCGAGCCGGTCTCGCGCGTCCACGAGCAGAGCGGCTGCCAGCACGTCGGACTGAACGCCAAGTCGATCTGCTTCGACGCGGGCCCATGCGCGAATCCGATGCACGAGCTCGTCCGTTGCAGCTGCTGCCAGAGCCGCCAGTTGCGGGTCTTCGCGCGCGGCCAGCAGAGAGCGCGGGTCATACTTCGGAGGCACTCAGTGAGTGTATCCGAGTGATACAACCCAGCCGCCTGCCTGTGAACTGCACAGGAAGGGTATGACGTCACCTGAGATCACATGCATCCCTTCACTCGACCGCCGCGACCTCCGAGTCGTCGTGCACCCAGTCGCCGTCGACACAGAGACCGCTGCGGTTCTGCTCGGAATCAGCTCATCGCAGCTTCGCGCTCATCTCTGGACTGGCGAGATCACGGCGTACTACTCCGGGACCAAGCCGTTATTCACCTTCGACTGCCTGCGCCGGTTCCTTGAAGGACTCGCGAGCGGCCCGAGTGAGAGCGCGGCGTCGAACCGCGAAGTCTGGTTCGCGATGGAGCCGCTGTCGGTCGACCAGAAGACGGCTGCCGCTCTCTGTGGCATGAGTTACTCACAGTTCTGCAAGCACGTTCGTGCCGGCCACCTTGGCAAGATTCCGTCAGGCAACAAGCCACTCTTCACCGTGGACGAACTTCGACGGTTCGTCGCGAGCCTCCCCCGCCAGCCGTACAAGCTCTACTGAGACGCCGCTTCACGGAGCGTGCGCGTGAGCATGTCGTTCAACTTCTGGACGCCCTCGCGGCTCGCTTCGATGTCTTCATGGGTGTACAGATCCGAGGTGCTCTCGTCAGCGTGGCCCGCCACAGGGCCGAACGCCGCCCACGGCACTCCCGCCTGTTTCATGAGCGTCACGAATGAGTGCCTGAGCCAGTGCAGCGTCACGGAGACGCCTGGACGCTCAATACCCAGCCGGCGCAGTGCCTCCCGGAGCGCCTCGTTCTCGTCGCGGTTCTCTTCTGGCCACCCATTATCGCGCGGCCACACGAGGCCGAAGGGGTTGTGGGCCGACTTTGTCGCCTCCTGAAGCTCGAGGAGCTCGCGCTTCAGCTCACTCGTCATGATGATGGGCCGTGCGCGCTGCCCCTTCGGGCGCATGAAGAACCAACGACCAGCGATTCGCTCGGACTCAAGGAGCGTGGACAACCTGAAAGTCGGGTTGTCCTTGTCTTGTGCGGTGCAGCCGAACCCCGTCTTCTTGCCGCACGGCCAGCTTCCATCCGCCCGCTGAGGGCCGCATGCGTGTGCGTACTCCACCTCGGCGGCGCGCCAGTCAAGATGGATGAGGTCGTGATCCCAGTCGACGTACTCCCATCGAAGACCTCTGATCTCTGACGAGCGTCCTCCTGAGACGACGTAAAGCCTCCATCTCGCGCCACCCTCATCTCGAAGGCGGGCGGCTTCGAGTGCCGTCAGGGACCCGCGGTTCTTCTGTCGCTGCGCCCGTCCCTCAGGCGGCTTGGGCCGCCCCTTCGCCTCGGCAACGTTGCGTGGCACGATGCCCTCGTCGACGGCGAAATTGAGCAGGGCAACGAGTGTCTTGTGGGCGTTCAGCGTGGTCGAGTAGCCGTCGATCGAGCGTTTCGATTCCATCGCCTTTAGTTGGGTGGCGGTGTGGAACCTTGAAACGCCTCCTTTCGTCAGCGACGTGGCGACCTTCGAGCCGAGCAGAGGAACGATGTACTTGTTCAGATTGTCGCGAATCTCTCGCATCCCCTTCGGGCTGATCGCCTCGGTTTCCTTCAGCTCGAGGTACATTCGGGCAACGTCTGCGATGCGAGTACGCCGATCTGTCGGCTTGCCTCCGTTGACCGCGATCTCGTTGAGAACCGCCTGAACCTTGGCGATCGCGATCTTGCGGGTCTTGCCCGTGCGGCGAATCTGGTTGCGCTCGCCCGATTCGTCCCGTTCGCCCTCGTAGATGGCAGCCCACAGCTTTCCGCCACGGATCTGGAATGCGTTGATCTCGTGGCTGTGAGGCTTCGACTTGGGCACCGCCACAGAATACCTTGGTGCACTCATAAGTGCACTCATGCATGGGGTGTTGCTTGGTGTTTTTGGGTCGGACGGGAAGCTCTGCAGGGAAGGCGTTAAGCCCTATAAACCCGTGTAAACACGCGGCTTTGCGCCAGTTTGACGGTCAGTCAAGTCTTGCTCGTCACCCGCCGGAATGTCCGCAGATCCTGCTTGGGAAGCAGAAGTTCTGCCATTGAACTACATCGGCGTTGCGCTGCCATCATACGGGAGCGAGGTGGGGAGACGTGCTTGCTCGACGCCGCAACGGGGCGGCGCGGCCTGAAAGCGGCTTCAGTCCGCAGGCGGTGCCGTTTCTTAGGGATTCCTCGTAGAGGTCGGCCGACGGTGGGTCCATGCTCGCCTCGATCCCTCTGCTCGACCCGTCCGGCATCCTGACATCTCTGGGCTCGTGGGCGCTCCTCGGCATCGGCGTGCTCGTGTTCATCGAATCGGGGGTGCTGTTCCCGTTCCTTCCGGGTGACTCGCTGCTCATCACGGCGGCGATCCTGGCTCCGCAGCTCGGCATCCAGATCTGGTCGATGGTCGTCGTCGCGGCGATCGCGGCCTTCCTCGGCGATCAGGTCGGCTACTGGCTGGGGAAGCGGTTGGGCCGCGGGCTCTTCAAACCCGATGCCCGCGTGCTGAAGTCCGCGCATCTGCACCGCGCTGAGGCCTTCTTCGCGCGCTACGGCGGCGCCTCGCTCGTGCTCGGGCGGTTCGTCCCGGTCGTGCGGACATACGTCCCGCTTGCCGCGGGCGTCGCCGGTCTGCGCTACCGGCGCTTCCTCGCGTGGAACGCGCTCGGCGGAGGCCTGTGGTCCGCGCTCATGGTCGCCCTCGGCGTGTTGCTCGGAGGTATCCCGTTCGTGACCACGAACATCGACGTCCTCATGGTGCTCGTCGTCGTGATCTCGGTCGCGCCGATCGCGCTCAGCGCGCTGCGCGCTCGCCGCAAGGTTGCAGCAGAACGCTAGGGCCGCACGAGGCGGCGGCTGCGGCCGAACCGAGCAAGGCCGACGGCGAGAAGGGAGTCAGCGGGTGCGTGAGAGAGTCCTCGACCTCGTCTTCCTGACCGGCGTCCTGTTCAAGGGCGTCGACGGGCTGGTCGAGCTGATCGGCGGCGTCGTGCTGCTGTTCGTGAGCCCTGCGCAGCTGCGCGGTGCCGCACACACGGTGACGGCCGGTGAGCTGGCCGAGGACCCGCACGACGTCCTCGCCAATCTCCTGCTTCACGGCGTCGCCCACCTCGACACCGGCGGCACTGCGTTCCTCGCCGTCTACCTGCTCGTGCACGGGGTGGTGAAACTCGCGATCGTCGTCGCGCTGCTCGTGGGCTCAAGGCGCATCTACCCGTGGGCGATCGCCGCGCTCGGCGCGTTCCTCGTCTTCCAGGTCTACGAGCTCGTCACGGCCCCCACGGTCGGCGTTGCCGTGCTCACGGCGTTCGACACCGCGATCATCTGGCTCACCTGGCGCGAATGGCGCAGAGGCCGCGAGTTGCGCGACACCTGGCGCGCCCTGCTCAGGGGTCTCGCGCGAGAGAAGACGATCGAATAGGTTCTCGCCATGAGCTATGGGCCGGCTGGGTTCGGATTCGCTTTCTTCGTGATTCTGCTATGGGTCGTCGGGACAGTCCTGCTGACCTGGCTTCTCGTCCTGGCCATCGTCGTCGGGCATCGCTGGCTGAGGCTGAACCCGGCGCCGTCCCGAGGCGGGTCGGTCAGTTATCAGAGAGCGGATGCCGCGCCCCGGCCCGCCGACGACATCCGCCACCACTTCGGGCCGGATCTGCGCGCGTGGGCGTCGGCGAACGAGTCGCCGGCCGCCCTGGCACAGCGGCTCAGCATCAGCGGCACTGCGGCGGCCCAGGTCATCGAGCTCGCACAGCGCGCGGCCGCCGGCACGGCGACCGACGCCGAATGGGAGCAGCTGCGGCCCTGGCTGCCGAAGCTGCTCGGGCGGGACTGACGCCGGCCAACGCGGGACGAACCGCGGCGACGCGAGCCCGAAGCGCGACCTCCGATCAAAGCCCGGCGACCGGGCATCAACCGGGTGCGCGCGAGCGCAGACATATTGGAAGCGTGGCCACCACTGATACGTCCCCGCTCCCGCCCATGACCGTCGCGCACCCGAAGCGCGGCATCACGCCCGTCGTCGCCCTCGCCTCGGGAACGGCGGTGCTCGTCACCAGCGAGTTCCTGCCGGCCGGCGTGCTGCCGACGATCGCGCGGCACCTCGACGTCAGCGTCGGCGTCGCCGGCTGGGCGGTGGCCGTGACGGCGATCGCGGGGGCGATCACCGCGCCGACCATCGCGGGCGTGCTGCCGCGCGCCGATCGGCAGCGCGTCCTCGTCGCGCTGCTGATCGCCGGGGTGCTCGCCGACGTCATCGTCGCGCTCGCGCCGAGCTTCGCGGTGCTGCTGGTGGGCAGACTTCTGCTCGGCATCGCGCTCTCGGGGTTCTGGGCGTTCGCGTTCGGTGTCGGCATCCAGGCCGCACCGGGCCGCGATCGGCTCGTGTCCACCGGCCTCTCGTTCGGCGTCAGCTTCGCGACGGTGCTCGGCGTTCCGGTGGGGGCGACGGTGGCGGACGCCATCGGCTGGCGCGCCGCCTTCTGGGGCGCAGCTGGCCTCACCGCGTTCGCCGCCGTCGCGGTCGCCGCGCTTCTGCCCAGCACGCCCGCCCAGCCCAGCGCGGGCTTCCGCATGATGGGCGAGGCCATCGTGCGCCCGCGGCTTATGTTCGGCATCCTGTTCATCGCCCTGGCCGCGTTCGGCAACTTCGTCGCCTACCCGTACATCCGCCTCGCGATCGACCGCGTCGACCCTTCGATCACCTCGCCGCTGCTCGTCGGCTGGGGCATCGGTGGACTGATCGGAACCCTGGTCGCCGGCGCGCTGGCCAGCCGGCTGCGCGCGCTCGCCGGGGTGACGCCGATTCTGCTCGCCGCCGCGCTGCTCGTCACCGGGTTCGCGACGACGACCCCGTGGCTCATCGTCGGCGCCATCGCCTGGGGCTTCGCGTTCAACATCGTCCCGGTGCTCGGAACGCTGTGGGTGACGCGCGCGGAACCGCACCACGCCGAGTCGGCCGTGTCGCTCAGCGTCACCGCGTTCCAGGTCGCGATCACCGCGGGGGCCGCGATCGGCGGCGCGCTCGTCGATGCGAGCGGGGTACAGCCGGCGTTCGTCGTGGGGGCCGTTGCGGCGGTTGCTGCCGGGGTCGGGTTCGCGGTGGTCAGGCCGCGGCGGGCTTAGCGGTGTGATCGTTTCGAGGCGCCGAGCGGCGAACGTTCAATGATTGGAAGACCCTAGGCGCGGCGCTCGCGCCACGCTTGCGGCGCCATGCCGTGGTGCGAGGCGAACGCGCGGCTGAAGGCGGCGGTCGAGCCGTAGCCGACGGCGAAGGCGACAGCGCCGATCGGATGCTTCGACTCGGCCAGCATCCCCCGGGCTTCGTTCATGCGCAGCTCGCGCAGGACGTCAGACGGCGCCTTTCCCAGCTCGGCCTGGAAGCGCGCCGTGAGCGCGGAGCGTGAGAGGTGGGCGATGCGGGCCATGCGCTCCAGCGTCCAGACCTCGCCGGGTGCCTCGGCGATGGCGGTGAGCACTGCCGCGACCGCGGGGTCCGCGGCGATGGCCGCGCCGTCGTCGTCGAGCCACGCCGTCACCATGGCCGCGCCGAACAGATTCGCGTATGCGCGGGTCCAGATCGGGTTGGAGCACGCGGCCCCGGGTGGGCACGTGTCGACGAGCTGGCGCAGCGCGGCGTGGCGCTGCGAGAACGCCCGCACGACGAGCGGATTCGGCACGCCGGCCGTGCCGAGCACCGAGCGCAGATCACCCGTGGCGAGCTCGGAGCCGGCTCGCGCCACCAGGCGGTGCACGGTTCCGACTTCGACGAGTGCCGCGTCCCCGGCCAACAACTCGGTGCGGCGGCCTGCGGCGGTCAGCTCGGCAGAGCCGGCGAGCACCAGGACCCAGAGCGGCGCCGTGCCAGTGTCGACTGTGGTGTCCGCCTCTGCGCGCTGCCGCTGCACGAGCGACATGGCCCACTCCCAGGCCATCAGCGGGGCGTCCGCGGGAGTGCCGGGCAGTGCGATCACCATGCGTGGCCAAACCTGTGGGCGCCGGGCGCTATTCCGGCGCGGCCGCCGCCGGGCGCGTTGCCGCCCCCGCACCCGTCGCCTATGACTGAATGAGGGGTGCGGCGACGTGGTCAAAAGGAGGCGTCAATGGCGACGGATGCGGTCATCGGACTTGAGGGGCTCGTGCCGGCGGGCGCGCGTGCGCAGTGGCTGACGGGCGGGGCGACCTGGGCCGAGGGGCCGCTGTGGCTGCCCGGCCCGGGCAAGGTGATCTGGAGCGACATCCCCGGAAATCGCATCCTCGAGTACACGCCCGCGACCGGGGAGGCCGGCGTCTACCGCGCCGACGTCGAGTTCACGAACGGACGGACGCTCGACCACGACGGCTCGATCGTGCAGTGCTCCCACGGCAGGCGGCGCGTCGAGCGCGACGTGGACGGCGAGATCATGCCGATCGTCGATCATCTCGGCGAGCATCGCCTCAACTCCCCCAACGACGTCGTCGTGACGGCCGACGGTGCGGTCTGGTTTACCGACCCGGACTACGGCATCACGCTTCCGGAGGAGGGTCACCCCGGCGAGCACGAGTACGGCGCCTGCTGGGTGTTCCGCTTCGACCCGCGCACCGACGCGCTCGCGCCGGTCGTGACCGACATGGTCGAGCCCAACGGCCTCGCCTTCTCGCCGGACGAGAGCCTGCTCTATGTCTCGGACACGTCCGACGCCCGGCACATCCGGGTCTACGAGGTCATCGACGGCACGCCGGAGAACGGCCGCGTGTTCGCCGAGATCGAGCGCGGCGCCCCCGACGGATTCCGGGTCGACGAGCACGGGAACATCTGGACCTCGAGCCTCGACGCCGTGCTCGTCCTCGCTCCTGACGGCGGCCTGCTCGGCTCCATCCCGATCCCCGAGAAGATCGCCAACGTGTGCTTCGGCGGCTCGGACGGCACCGAGCTGTTCATCGCCGCCACGACGAGCATCTACTCGATTCCGACGCTGACGAGGGATGCCGCGGCGAGGCTCTGACGCACTCCCGCGCTCCACTCGCCGCCTGCGATAACCTGCCACGGTGGGAATGAGGACCGCCGGGTGAGCCTGACCCTGATCGTCGTTCTGGTGGTCGCGCTGGCACTGTTCTTCGATTTCACGAACGGATTCCACGACACCGCCAACGCCATGGCGACGCCGATCGCGACGGGTGCGCTGAGGCCGCGGCCGGCGGTCGCGCTCGCGGCCGCGCTGAACCTCGTCGGCGCGTTCCTCTCGACCGAGGTGGCGCAGACGATCTCGGGCGGGCTGATCCGCGGCGAGGGCGGCCAGGTCTCGATCACCCCGGCGCTCGTGCTTGCGGGGCTGGTCGGTGCGATCACCTGGAACCTGATCACCTGGCTGTGGGGAATCCCCTCGTCATCCAGCCATGCGCTGTTCGGAGGCCTCATCGGCGCGACCATCGTCGGCACGTGGGACGTCGGGTCGATCGACTACTCGGTGCTGCTCGCGAAGATCGTGATCCCCGCACTGCTCTCGCCGGTGGTCGCAGGGCTGGTCGCCTACTCCGCGACGCGCCTCGCCTACGCCATCACGCACCGCGGCGATGGGCTCGCCGACGGGCGCAGCGGCTTCCGCTACGCACAGATCTTCTCGTCGTCGCTGGTCGCGCTGTCGCATGGCACCAACGACGCGCAGAAGACGATGGGCGTGATCACGCTGCTGCTCATCGCAGCCGGCATACAGCCCGCGTCGCACGCCGGCCCGCAGTGGTGGGTGATCGTCGCCTGCGGCCTCGCGATCGCGACCGGCACCTATACGGGCGGGTGGCGGATCATCCGCACCCTCGGCCGCGGCCTCACCGAGGTGAAGCCCGCTCAGGGCTTCGCGGCGGAGACGAGCACGGCGGCGACGATCCTCGCCTCTTCGCACTTCGGCTTCGCGCTCTCGACCACGCAGGTCGCGTCGGGCTCGGTGATCGGCTCGGGACTCGGCCGCAGCGACGGCCACGTGCGCTGGGGCACGGCGGGCCGCATCGCGCTCGGCTGGCTGCTGACGCTGCCCGTGGCCGCCGTGGTCGGCGGCGCGACCGCCATGATCGCCCGCCTCGGCACGATCGGCCTCATCATCGACCTCGCCATCGCGGTCGTCGTGATCGTCGTGGTCTTCCGCATCAACGCGCGCCGCCGTGTCACCGCCGAGCACATGGCGGCGGGCACCGAGGCCGAGGTCGCGTCCGCCACCTCCGCCATCCACATCACGAGGCCGGTCCCGGTCGCGCCCGGCGAGGAGAAGCGGTGACGATCAACTGGATCGACTTCGTCGCGGTCTTCGCTGCGGCGCTGATCGGCGCGGCCGTCGTCGTCAGCCTCTACGCCTTGGGGCTGCGCCTGCTCGCGGTGTCGGGCCACGCGCCGTTCGTGCCACCCGTCGAGTTCGAGGAAGCCATCACCGTGCTGTCGCCGAAGCAGGTGAAGAAGGAGACCAAGCGGGTGAAGAAGGCCCGGCAGCGGAATCCGTATTCGCCCGCCGTCAAGCGCCTCGCGCTGGTCACCGCATACGCCTTGTTCGCGGTCTCTGGGCTCGTTGTGCTGTTCGGGATCTACCTGATCGTGCCCTATTTCCATTCGTGACCGGCCCGCTCCTGCGAGGTTTGGTCAATTTGGGATTTGCGCCTTTCCCTTTTTTGAGCGTCCCGCGGCGTGAGATGCGCGCCCCGGTAGCCTGGGGGCAGGTGCGCCGGGAAGTCTGGTCGGCAGGGAATTCGTCGACGGAAGGACGCTCGTGACCACCGACCCGTTCGCGATCGTCGTCGCCGTGGTGGCGGGCGCGATCGCGCTCGCCGTTCTCGCGCAATTGCTGAGCAGGCGGGTGCGGATTCCCGCCCCGGCCTTCTTCCTCATCGCCGCCGCCCTCGGCGCGCTGCTCCTGCCGCCCGTGTCCGCGCATGGCCGGCTGCTCGACGAGCGGGTGGTGAGCGTGGCGCTCGCGGTGATCCTGTTCGACGGCGGCATGCACATCGGCTGGCGGCGGTTCCGCGCGTCGGCGTGGCCGATCGTGTGGCTCGGGATCCTCGGGACCGCGCTGACGGCGGCGGCGGTCGCGGCATCCGCCCATTTCATCTTCGGTCTGGACGCGACCGCATCTCTGCTGCTCGGCGCCGCACTGTCGCCGACCGACCCCGCCGTCGTGTTCTCGGTGCTCGGGAAGACCGAGATCGGCGGCCGCAGCGGGACGATCCTCGAGGGCGAGTCCGGTGCGAACGACCCCGTGGGCATCGCGATCATGGCGAGTCTGCTCGCCGCATCGGGCACGGGGTGGGCGGCCGTCGGCAGCGGCGTGCTCGATTTCGTGCTGCAGCTTGTGATCGGCGCCGCGGTCGGCGTCGTGGGCGGGCTCGGACTGCGGTGGGTGCTGCGGCGGCTGGCCTTGCCGAACGAGGCGCTCGCCTCGGTGTTCGCGGTCGCCGCCGCCGTGTTCCTCTATGGAGCGGGCGCCGTCGCGCACGGCTCCGGATTCCTCGCCGTCTTCGTCGCCGGCATCGCCGTCGGCGACCTGCGGGCGCCGTACAAGCGCGAGATCACGCTGTTCTCGTCGGGGCTCGCGAGCCTCGCCGAGGTGGTCGCGTTCGCGGTGCTGGGGCTCACGGTCGAGCTCGACTACGTGCTGAGGCCATCCGTGCTGTGGACCGGGCTCGGCATCGCCGCGCTGCTGATCTTCCTGATCAGGCCGCTGTTCGTCGGACTCGTCGCGCTGCCGATCCGGCTTGCATGGGGCGAGCGCGGGTTCGTGCTGTGGGCGGGGCTCAAGGGTGCCGTGCCGATCCTGCTCGGGCTGCTCGTGGTGAGCTCCGGGATCGCGGGCGCGCACGAGCTGTACGCGATCGTGTTCGTCGTCGTGCTCGTGTCGGTC
This sequence comes from Gryllotalpicola protaetiae, assembly GCF_003627055.1. Lineage (NCBI taxonomy): Bacteria > Bacillati > Actinomycetota > Actinomycetes > Micrococcales > Microbacteriaceae > Gryllotalpicola > Gryllotalpicola protaetiae. Next base: position 1,544,804 of record NZ_CP032624.1, on the reverse strand, counting down.
GTGCTGCAGGGCGGCCTGGTGCCGGTGCTCGGCCGGGTGTTCCGTGTGCCGATGCGTGCGACGCCGGCGGGCGCGCCGGACGCGTCTGATGGGGCGGACCCGACAGCCGAATAGGGCGAGCGGATGCCTCGGCTCAGGCCGCGTCGCGCTCGAGGTCGTCGAACTCGACCTCGACGAGCGGAGCCTGCGACAGCCACAGCTCGACCGGCGCATCCGGCTGCGTGCTCAGCTCGGGCAGCTGGGCGAAGATGCCGCCGAACACGCGCTCACGCTCGGCCGCATCGGTGACGGGGCGCGCCGTCGCGGGCAGGTCGGCCGTCGCCGACTGCTTGAGGTGGAACGTGAACTCCGGATTGGCGATGAGGTTCGCGTACCACGCGCGTGGGCGCGGCGGGCGGCCCGTGATGTAGAAGCGGCCGCCGACGCGGTGGAACCAGATCTCGATGCGGCGCGGCTCGCCCGAGGTCTTGCCGGTGGTGGTGATGTCGATCACGCGGTCGGTCGCCAGCGCGTTCTGCACGGTGTTCTGCTCGTCGGTCACGACCTCAGCCTCGCATGCCCGGCGCGGGCGCGGGCTTCGCCCGCGTCACGCGGCTTCATCCGCGCTGTACGGTCATCGCCGCACCTCACGTGCGCCCGTAGCGCGCCGTGGTGACCGTACCGCGCGGTTGAGCGGCGGATGCGCCGCGGAGGGGTGGCCGCGGCAGGCATCCGTCAGTTCACGTAGTTCTTGATCACGTGGTCCGCGATGGCCATCGAACTGGTAGCGGCGGGCGACGGCGCGTTGCGGATCAGCGTGACGGGGCCGAGCCGGTCGACCGCGAAGTCGTCGATCAGGCTGCCGTCGCGGGCCCACGCCTGCGCGCGTACGCCGGCGGCGGACTTGCCGACCAGGTGCTTCATCGCGAGCTCTGGAACGAAGCGGCGCGCCTTGTCGAAGTAGCGGCGCTTGATGAGCGAGGCGCTGATCTCGTCGACCCCCATGTACCAGTGCTCGCGCAGCAGCGGGCCGGCGCCGGGCCAGGCGAGCGATGCGACGGTGTCCTTCACCGAGATGCGCCGCCACGAGTAGCCCTCGCGCGCGAGGGCGGGCACGGCGCTCGGCCCGAGGTGCACGTCGTCGTAGACACCGCGGGTGAAGTGCACCCCGAGGAACGGGAACCGCGGGTCCGGGACGGGGTAGATCATGCCGCGGCACAGCCCGTTGGCCTCCGGGGACAGCTGCCAGTACTCGCCGCGGAACGGCAGGATCTTCGGCGACGGGTCGCCGCCTGCGAGCCTCGCGACGAGGTCGGACTGCAGCCCGGCGCACGCGACGACGAGATCGAACTCGTCCTCCGAGTGCGCCGTCGAGACCCGCGCGGTGCTGCCCGCGATCCGCAGGCCGGTCACCTCCTGACCCAGCCGGATGTCTGCGCCGGCCGCACGGGCGTCGACGGCGAGCGCCTCGGTGACCGCCGCGTAGTCGACGATCGCGGTGTGCGGCGAGTGCACGGCCGCGACACCCGCGACGTGCGGCTCGATCTCGCGCAGCCGGGCCGAGTCGTCGATGCGCTCGAGGTCGGGCACGCCGTTCTCGCGCGAGCGCCGCTCGATCTCGGCGAGCGCACCGAGCTCGGACTCGTCGACCGCGACGACGAGCTTGCCCACCTCGCGGTAAGGCAAGCCCTTCTCGAGGCAGAAATCCCTGATCTGCAGGCGCCCCCGCGCGCACAGCTCGGCCTTGAGGCTGCCCGGCGTGTAGTACAGCCCGGCGTGCACGACGCCTGAGTTGTGCCCGGTCTGGTGCACGGCCAGGCGCCGTTCCTTCTCGAAGACGGTCACGTCGCCGCGTTCGCCCGTCGCGAGAGCACGGGCGAGCGCGATGCCGACGATGCCGCCGCCGATCACAGCGATACGAGGCGTGCGGGCGGTCGGGCGCGGCATGACGCAACGCTAGCTTGAATGAGGCATGCTCAGCTTCCACCCGTTCTGGGGGGCGGCGGCGACAGTTCACCATCTGAACCAAGGCGCGTATAGTTCAGACCATGAACGATCGAACGGATGCCTTGGGCGACGCCGTCGACGCGGTGGCCCGCCTCGCTCGTATGCTCGAGCGCTCGGCGCTGCCGCTGAGCCTCGCAGACTTCCGTGTGCTGAGCGCGATCGACTCCGGCGAGGACCGCGCGAGCCGCCTCGCCCAGCGGCTCGCCGTCGGCAAGCCGGCCATCAGCGCGACCGTCGACTCGCTCGCGAAGCGCGGGCTCATCGAGCGCACCAAGGTCGAAGGCGACCAGCGCGCGACGGCGCTCGCGCTCACGCCGGCCGGGGTCGCCGAATACGAGCAGGCGCGGGCGCGCCTCGCCGAGCGTGTGCGCGCCGTGACCGCCGAGACGAGCGACCCGGGCGCAAGCATCCGCTCGCTCGCCGAACTGGGCGACGCCATCGAGAGCTACCGCGTGACCCAGGCGCAGGCGAGCGTATGACCGAGCAGAAGCCGGTGAGCTGGGTCGCGCGGCTCTGGTCGTACGTGCTGCGGCACCGCACCGGGCTGTACATCGCGCTCGGCGCCGCGCTGCTCGGCAGCGGCTGCCAGGTGCTCACGCCGCTCGTCGCTCGGCAGATCGTCGACACCGTCATCGGCCACCACCAGGGCAGCCTGTGGGTGTGGCTCGGGGTGCTGCTCGCGCTCGCCGCGGCGAACTTCGTGTTCGCGCACCTGCGCCGCTACCGCGGCGGCAAGGTCGCGCTCGAGGTGCAGAACGACCTGCGCAACGACATGCACGACCACCTGCAGTCGATGGACTTCACCAACCTCGACCGGATGCCGACGGGGCAGCTGGTCGCGAGAGCATCCTCCGACTCGGGTCTCGTCATGATGCTGCTCAACTTCCTGCCGGTCGTGAGCGGCAACGTCGTGCTGCTCGTGCTCTCGCTCGTCGTGATGTTCGTGCTGTCGCCGCTCTTGGCGCTGGTGGGCATCGCGATCATCCCGGCGCTGATCTTCGTCTCGTACCGCATGCGCTCGCGCGTGTTCCCCGCCACGTGGGACGCGCAGCAGCGCGAAGGCGAGCTTGTGCAGATCGTCGACGAGGACACCGGCGGCGTGCGGGTGGTGAAGGCGTTCGGCCAGGAGCGCCGAGAGCTGAGGCGGCTGACGGATGCCGCGACGAAGCTCTACGGAGCGCAGATGCGGTCGACGCGCATCCAGTCGAGGTTCCAGCCGCTGCTCGAGTCGATCCCCGCGTTCGGACAGGTCGGGATCCTGGCTCTCGGCGGCTGGCTCGCGCTGAACGGGAACATCACGCTTGGAACCTTCCTCGCGTTCTCGACGTACGTCGCGCAGATGCTCGCACCCGCCCGGCAGCTCGCCGGCATGCTCGCCATCGCCCAGCAGGCCCGCGCAGGGGTGGAGCGCATCGCGCAGCTGCTGGACACGCCGCCCGCGATCGCGGATGCGCCGGATGCGGTGGTGCTCGCGGCGCCGGAGCGCGGCGCGGCCGCGGCAACCGACACGGCGCGCGGCGCGACTGTGTCGTCCAGCATCGCGCACGGCGCGGTCGAATTCGACGACGTGCACTTCGCTTACGGCGATGACGCGCGGCGCCGCTCTGACGAGCACAGCACGCTCACCGGGTTCTCGCTGCGGGTCGCCGCGGGCGAGCGGGTCGCGCTGGTCGGCGCAAGCGGCTCCGGCAAGTCGACGGCCGCGATGCTGATCCCGCGGTTCTATGACCCCGCGCGAGGCGCCGTGCGCGTCGACGGCATCGACGTGCGGCGGCTCACCCTGCACTCCCTGCGGTCGCAGATCGGCGTCGTCTTCGAAGAGAGCTTCCTGTTCAGCGACTCGGTGCGCTCCAACATCGCGTACGGCCGGCCCGAGGCATCCGACGCAGAGATCGAGCGCGCCGCGCGGATAGCGCAGGCCGACGGGTTCATCGCCGCCCTGCCGCGCGGCTACGACACCGTCGTCGGCGAGCGCGGGCTGTCGCTCTCGGGCGGCCAGCGGCAGCGCGTGGCGCTTGCCCGGGCGATCCTCGCGGACCCGCGCATCCTGATCCTCGACGATGCCACCAGTGCGATCGACGCGCGCACCGAGGAGGCCATCCACGACGGCCTGCGCGAGGTCCTGGCCGATCGCACCGTCGTGCTGATCGCGCACCGCCAGTCGACGCTGCACCTCGCCGACCGGGTTGTGCTGGTCGACGGCGGGCGGGTCGTCGACGAGGGCACGCACGACGAGCTGATGGCGCGCAATGCCGCCTACCGGGTGCTGCTCTCCGGCATGGAGGACGGCGAGACGGCCGCCGGCAGCGCGGCCGCCACCGGCGACATCGACTCTGTCGCCGCGTACGGAAAGGTCACGTCGGGCGCGTGGCGGCGACCTGAGGCGGCGGATGCCTCGACCTACGGCGCCCGCAGCGCCGTGCCCGCCGCTCCGAGCCTCGGGCCGGGCCTCGGCGGCACCGGTGGCGGCGGCATGGTGCGCCGCGCGCTCGCCGCGACCCCCGAGCTGATCGCCCGCGTCGAGAAGCTGCCGCCCGTGAAGGACTTCCCCGAGGTCGACATCGACCGCGAGGGCGCCCACCGGCCGCACTTCTCGCTGCGCTCGCTGCTCGCCGACTACAAATGGCCGCTGCTGTTCGGCCTGCTGTTCGTCGTGGTCGACGCCGTCGCCGGCCTGCTCGGCCCGGTGCTGGTGAAGAACGGCATCGACCAGGGCGTGGTCACCGGTTCGACGGCGGCGATCCTCGCGGCATCCGCCCTGTTCTTGCTCGTCACCCTTGTGGATCTCTTCGACCAGATCGCCGAGACCTTCGTGATGGGCCGCACCGCGCAGCGCGTGATGCTGAGCTTGCGCGTGCGGGTGTTCGCGCAGCTGCAGCGGCTGTCGCTCGACTACTACGAGCGCGAGATGGCCGGCCGCATCATGACGCGCATGACGACCGACATCGACCAGTTCGAACAGCTAGTCGAGAACGGGCTGCTCGCCGCGCTGGTCGCGTTCGTGACGTTCGTGGGCGTCGGCGTCGCGATCCTGATCGTGAACCCGCTGCTGGGTGGCGCGGTGCTCGTCGTGATCATCCCGCTCGCGATCGCCACGGTGATCTTCCGGCGGCGTGCCGCGGTGCTCTACGAGCAGGCGCGCGACCGCATCGCGATCGTGAACGCCGACTTCCAAGAGAGCCTGTCGGGCGTGCACGAGGCCCAGGCGTTCGTGCACGAGGGTGCGACCAAGGCGCACTTCCACCGCCTCGGCGGCTCGTACCTCGAGGCGCGCGTCGCCGCTCAGAAGCTCGTCGCGACGTACTTCCCGTTCGTGCAGTTCCTGTCGTCGGTCGCCGACGCGATCGTGCTGGGGCTCGGCGCGTGGCTCATCGTGAACGGCCACTTCACGACCGGTGCGCTGATCGCGTTCCTGCTGTACGTCGACATGTTCTTCTCGCCGATCCAGCAGCTGTCGCAGGTGTTCGACGCCTGGCAGCAGACGACCGTGTCGGTGCGCCGCATCGCCGGGCTGATGGCACTCGACTCGCTGACGCCTGAGGCGCAGTCCCCCGTCTCGCCCGGCCGACTGTCGGGCACGCTCACGCTGGAGGACGTGCACTTCGCCTACCCCGCCGTGACCGCGCGGCCCGGCGTGCAGGAGCGCGGGCCGCAGGACGCCCGACTGGCGACGCCGGTCGAGGCATCCGTCTCGAAGCCCCCAGAGGCATTGCGCGGGGTGTCGCTCGATATCGCTGCGGGCGAGACGGTGGCGCTCGTCGGCGAGACCGGCGCGGGCAAGTCGACGGTGATGAAGCTGCTCGCGCGTTTCTACGACGTCGACCGCGGCACGGTGCGTGTCGACGGTCACGACGTGCGCTCGCTCGCGCTCGGCGCCTACCGCGCGCAGCTCGGCTACGTCCCGCAAGAGGCGTTCCTGTTCACCGGCACGGTGCGTGACAACATCGCGTACGGCAGGCCAGAGGCGACGGATGCCGCGGTCGAGGCCGCCGCCCGCGCCGTCGGCGCGCACGACTTCATCGCGGCGCTGCCGAACGGCTACCTGCAGGAGATCACGGAGCGCGGCCGCTCGCTGTCGGCCGGTCAGCGGCAGCTGATCGCGCTCGCGCGGGCGCAGCTCGTCGACCCGGCGATCCTGCTGCTCGACGAGGCCACGTCGAACCTCGACCTCGCGGCCGAGGCGCGCGTGACCGCCGCGATGGAGCGTGTCGCCTCCGGCCGCACCACCGTGCTGATCGCGCACCGTCTGCAGACGGCGCGCACGGCCGACCGCATCGTCGTGCTCGGCGGCGGGGGTGTTCTCGAGGTCGGCTCGCACGACGAACTGCTCGCCGCCGATGGTTCGTACGCCTCGATGTGGCGTGCCTTCGAGCTCGCGTCGGAGCGCGCGTAGCCTCGCCGCGGGGAGACGGCTTTTGCGCCGGTTACGGACTAGAACGGCCACGCGATCGGAACGACGACGACGGCCACGACGAAGGCCCAGGCGGAGACGACCGACCCGAGGCGCCAGAAATCCCCGAAGTGGTACCCGCCCGGCGCGTACACCGACAGCGTCACGGCGTTCGCGACCGGCACGACGAACGAGGTGCTCGCCCCGAGTGCCACGCCCAGGATCATCGGCAGCGCCGCCACGTGCAGATCGCCGGCGGTCGCCACGGCGATCGGCAGCATCACGAGCGCCGACGACGTGTTCGAGATGAACTGGCTCAGCACTGCGGTGACGAGGAACAGCCCGATGAACACGGCGTATGGACCGAGGCCGCCGATGCCGTCCACGACCCGATCGCCGAGCAGGCTCGCCGCCCCGGTCTTCGACATGGCGACGGCCGGGGCGATCATCGCCCCGATCAGGATGCAGGTGCTCCAGTCGACGCTGCGTGCGAGCACCGGCACGCTGACCACACGCAGCAGCACCATGAGCACCGCGCAGCTCGCGGCGGCGATCGCGGGCGGCACGACGTTGAACGCGAGCAGCCCGATGAGCAGGGCGAGCACGGCGAGCGAGAGGTACGCGCGCACCCCGAGCCGGGCGACAGGGACCTCGGATGCCGCCGGCGCCACCGCCTCGAAGCTGGCCGTCGTCGTCGGGATGTCCACCGCGAGCGGCCGACGCGTCGGCAGCAGCCGGTCGCCGAGCAGCACCACGATGACGATCGTGCCGATGACCTGCGGGATGCCGACGAGAGCCCAGGCGAAGAATCCGAACGGCCCTGCACCGGCCAGGTCGATCCTCTCTGCCGCCACCACGTTGACAGGGCTGCCGAGCAGGCTCAGGTTCGCGCCGGCCGTACAGGCGAAGGCGAGCGGGATCATCAGCTTCGACGGCGCGGTGACCGTGTGCACCGCGATCGCGGCGACGATCGGCACCATGGCGACGACGGCGCCGTTCATGCCCATCAGCGGGCTGAACACCGCGGCGAGGCCCATGATCGCGACGAGTCGCCAGGTCGCGTTGCCGCCCGTGTGCCGCAGCAGCAGCTGCCCCGCCCACGCGGCCACGCCGGATTCCTCGAGAGCGACCGCGATCGAGAAGAGCGCGACGAGCAGGATGACGACCGGATCGCCGAACCCGCTCAGCGTCTCGCGCAGGGTGAGCACGCCCGTGAGATACAGCGCGAGGGCGGTGCCGACGGCGACGATGACCGCGGGCGCGCGGTTCCAGACGAAGAGCACCATCGCGAGCACGATGGTCGCCAACGTGATCACGATGTGCGGGTTCACCGATTCGATACTGCCGCAGTGCGTGAGGAATCCGTTAGGGAAAAACCGACGGGCGCACGGGTTCTGTTAGGGGCGCCCTGACGGTGCGCATACGGGTCTTCACTCGTCCCTCGTGGACATTCTGTGGATTCTGGGCGTCATCGCCCTGGCCGTCGTGGTGGCGCTCGCCGCCAAGGGGGTCGAGAAGCTGTGATCTTCTTCGACATCCTCGCGGCAGCCCTTGCTCTCGCCGCTCTCGCGTACCTCGTGTACGCCCTGCTGAAGCCGGAGAAGTTCTAGGTGGACGCCTGGCTCTTCCTCGCACAGTTCGCGACCCTCGCCGTCGTGCTCGGGCTCTGCTACCGCCCGCTCGGCGACTACATGGCGAACACCTTCACCACACGGCGCGACCTCGGGGTCGAGCGCGGCTTCTACCGTCTCATCGGCGTGAAGGCCGGCGCCGAGCAGAGCTGGCCGCAGTACCTGCGCGCCGTCCTCGCGTTCTCGGTCGTCGGCGTGTTCTTCGTCTACCTCCTGCAGCGGCTGCAGGAGTGGCTGCCGTACTCGCTCGGCCTGCCGAACGTCGCGCCCGGCCTCGCGTTCAACACCGCGATCTCGTTCATGGCGAACACCAACTGGCAGTCGTACTCGCCGGAGCTCACCATGGGCTACACGGTTCAGATGGCCGGCCTCGCGGTGCAGAACTTCGTATCGGGCGCCGTGGGCATCGCGGTCGCGGTCGCCATCGTGCGCGGCTTCGCGCTGCGCAAGAGCGGCACGATCGGCAACTTCTGGGTGGATCTGACCCGCGCGACCGTGCGGATTCTCGTGCCGATCGCCGTCATCAGCGCCGTGGTGCTCATCGCGGGCGGCGTCATCCAGAACTTCAATCCGGTCACTGCTGTGCACACGATCGCGGGCGGCGTGCAGAACCTGCCGGGCGGCCCGACCGCCTCGCAGGAGGCCATCAAAGAGCTCGGCACCAACGGCGGCGGCTTCTTCAATATGAACTCGGCGCACCCGTTCGAGAACCCGACGGCCTGGACGAACCTCTTCGAGACGTTCCTCATGCTCCTCATCCCGTTCGCGCTGCCGCGCACCTTCGGTCGCATGGTCGGCGACAACCGCCAGGGCTACGCGATCCTCGCGGCGATGGGCGTGCTGTTCACGGCATCCCTCATCGCGGGCACGCTCTTCGAGCTGCACGGCGGCGGCGACAGCGCGATCGCCGCGGCGGGCGGCGCGATGGAGGGCAAGGAGCAGCGCCTCGGCATCATCGGCTCGCTGATCTTCGACACGACGGGCACGAGCACCTCGACCGGCGCGGTCGCGTCGATGCACGACAGCATGACGAGCTTCGGCGGCATGATGATGCTGATCAACATGATGCTCGGCGAGGTCTCGCCGGGCGGCGTCGGCACCGGCCTCTACGGCATGCTCGTCATGGCCATCGTCGCGGTGTTCCTCGCCGGTCTGATGATCGGCCGCACGCCCGAGTACCTCGGCAAGAAGATCGGCGCCCGCGAGATCAAGCTCGCGAGCCTCTACTTCCTGACCACCCCGACCCTCGTGCTCATCGGCGTCGGCCTGAGCTTCGCGATCCCGCCCGTGCTGCACGACCTCACGCACACGAGCATCTGGAACCCCGGCCAGCACGGCTTCAGCGAGGTGCTCTACGCGTTCACCTCGGCCGCGAACAACAACGGCTCCGCCTTCGCCGGCATCACCGCGAACACGCCCTGGCTGAACGCCTCGCTCGGCGCGGCGATGTTCCTCGGCCGCCTGCTGCCGATCGCGTTCGTGCTGGCGCTCGCCGGGTCGCTCGCCGCTCAGGACAAGGTGCCTGTCACCGCCGGCACCCTGCCGACCCACCGCCCCCAGTTCGTCGGGCTGCTCGTCGGCACGGTCCTGCTCGTGTCGGCACTCACCTACTTCCCCGTGCTCGCGCTCGGGCCCATCGCAGAAGGACTGCACTGATGACCGCCGTTACCGATCGACCCACGTCGTCGGCTCCCCACCGCGCCCAGGCGGGCGCCTTCACGCCCCGGCAGCTCTGGACGAGCCTGCCCGAGTCGTTCCGCAAGCTGAACCCCCGCGACATGTGGCACAACCCGGTCATGTTCATCGTCGAGGTCGGCGCCGCGCTCACCACGCTGCTGGCCATCTTCCAGCCGTCGGCCTTCACCTGGTGGATCACCGTCTGGCTGTGGCTGACCGTGCTGTTCGCGACCCTCGCAGAGGCCGTGGCAGAAGGCCGCGGCAAGGCGCAGGCGGCGACGCTGCGTAAGACCCGCACGATGACGCTCGCGAACCGCGTGCTGGGCTATGACGAGAAGACGGATGCCTCGGCCGAGCAGGCACGGCAGGAATCCGTCGCCTCCGCCGACCTCGGGCTGAACGACGTGGTCGTCGTGACCGCCGGCGAGCTGATCCCCGGCGACGGTGACATCGTCTGGGGCATCGCCTCGGTGGACGAGTCGGCGATCACCGGGGAATCCGCCCCCGTCGTGCGCGAGTCGGGCGGCGATCGCAGCGCCGTCACCGGAGGCACCCGCGTGCTGTCTGACCGCATCGTCGTGAAGATCACGTCGAAGCCCGGCGAGACCTTCGTCGACCGCATGATCGCGCTCGTCGAGGGTGCCGCGCGGCAGAAGACACCGAACGAGATCGCGCTCAACATCCTGCTCGCGAGCCTCACGATCATCTTCGTGGTGGTCGTGCTCGCGCTCGGCCCGACGGCCGGCTTCGCCCACGCCGCGCCGACCGTGACAGTGCTCGTCGCCCTCCTCGTCTGCCTGATCCCGACGACGATCGGCGCGCTGCTGTCGGCCATCGGCATCGCCGGCATGGACCGCCTCGTGCAGCACAACGTGCTCGCCATGTCGGGCCGCGCCGTCGAGGCCGCGGGCGACGTCAGCACGCTGCTGCTCGACAAGACCGGCACGATCACCTACGGCAACCGGCAGGCGGCGGAGTTCCGCGCAGTCACCGGCTCAGACGGTGACGAGCTCATCGAGGCGGCTGCCCACGCGTCGATCGCCGACCCGACCCCTGAGGGCCAGTCGGTCGTCGCTCTCGCGCAGTCCCTCGGCCACGCCCAGCTGGGTCGAGTCGACGGCGAGGTCGTGCCGTTCACCGCGCAGACGCGCATGTCGGGCGTCGACTACCCCGACGGCAGCCAGGTGCGCAAAGGAGCGCCGAGCGCGGTGCTCGCGTGGGTCGCCGAGTCGTCGACCGGGGCGGAGTTCGCCGAGGCGAGAGCCGACCTCGAGTCGCAGGTGGCGCACGTCTCCGGGCTCGGCGGCACGCCGCTCGCAGTCGCGGCGAAGGCCGCGGACGGCAGCGCGCGCCTGCTCGGAACGATCTACCTGAAGGACGTCGTCAAGACCGGCCTGAAGGAGCGCTTCGCCGACCTGCGCCGCATGGGCATCCGCACCGTCATGGTGACGGGCGACAACCCGGTGACGGCAGCCGTCATCGCCCGAGAAGCCGGCGTCGACGACGTGCTCGCGGAGGCCACCCCTGAGGACAAGCTCGCGCTCATCCGCCGTGAGCAGGAGGGCGGCCACCTCGTTGCCATGACCGGCGACGGCACGAACGACGCGCCCGCGCTCGCGCAGGCCGACGTCGGCGTCGCGATGAACACGGGCACGTCGGCCGCGAAGGAGGCCGGCAACATGGTCGACCTCGATTCCGACCCGACGAAGCTCATCGACATCGTGACGATCGGCAAGCAGCTGCTCATCACGCGCGGCGCGCTCACCACCTTCTCCATCGCGAACGACGTGGCGAAGTACTTCGCGATCATCCCCGCGATGTTCGTGACGGCGTTCCCCGGCATGCAGGCGCTCAACATCATGCGGCTGCACTCGCCGGACTCCGCGATCCTCTCGGCCGTGATCTTCAACGCGCTGGTCATCATCGCGCTGATCCCCTTGGCGTTGCGCGGCGTGCGCTACCGCCCGTCGCTGGTCTCGGCGCTGCTCGGCCGCAACCTGCTCATCTACGGCGTCGGCGGCATCATCGCCCCGTTCATCGGCATCAAGCTGATCGACCTGCTCGTCAGCCTGATCCCGGGTTTCTGAGACTGAAGAAAGAAGTCATCACCATGCCTGCAACCACCCGCGCAGGAGTGCGGCAGTACTGGGTCGCGATTCGAGCGATGGTCGTGCTGACGGCCGCGCTCGGCATCGCCTACCCGCTCGTCATCACGGGCATCGGACAGCTCGGCTTCCACAGCCAGGCGAACGGCTCGCAGTTCCAGACGGATGCCGGTTCGGGCTCGACCCTGATCGGCCAGTCCTTCACCGACACGAAGGGCAAGCCGCTCACCCAGTGGTTCCAGACGCGCCCGTCTGCTGCGACGTCGGATGCCGCGCCGAACGGCTATGACGCGAACGCGTCGCTCGGCTCGAACTGGGGGCCGAACAACCCGGACCTCGTGAAAGCGATCGACGAGCGCAAGAAGGTGATCGAGCAGACCTACGGAGTCGCGGCGTCCCAGATCCCCGTCGACGCGCTGACGGCGTCCGGCTCCGGCCTCGACCCCGACATCTCGACCGACTACGCGCGGCTTCAGGTGGCGAAGGTCGCCGCGACGCGCGGCATCAGCGCGGCATCCGTTCAAAAGCTGGTCGAGCGGAACACGCACAGCCGCGATCTCGGCTACCTCGGCCAGTCGTATGTGAATGTGGTTCAGCTGAACCTGGACCTGTCCAAGATGGACCCTGACGGCAACAAGTAGCCAGGCGCGGCGGCGGCGTGTACGGCGCCGTGCCGGGTGCACCGGGCCGGGACCGGCGCGCAGAAAGGCAGAGGCATGGGTCGGGGCAAGCTGCGGGTCCTGCTGGGGGCGGCACCCGGTGTGGGGAAGACCTACACGATGCTCGAAGAGGGCCGCCGCCTCGTGGGCGAGGGCAAGGATGTCGTCGTCGCGGTCGTCGAGACCCACGACCGCGCGGCGACGGCAGGCATGCTCGAAGGGCTCGAGGTCGTGCCGCGCCGCACCATCGACCACCGCGGGGTCGAGCTCACCGAGCTCGACCTCGACGGCGTGCTCGCGCGGCATCCCCAGATCGCACTCGTCGACGAGCTGGCGCACACGAACGCGCCGGGCACACAGCACGAGAAGCGCTGGCAGGACGTCGACGACCTGCTGGATGCTGGGATCACGGTGTTCACGACGGTGAACATCCAGCACATCGAGTCGCTGAACGACGTGGTGGAGCAGATCACGGGCGTCGTGCAGCGCGAGACCATTCCGGATGCCGTGCTGCGCGCCGCCGACCAGATCGAGGTCGTCGACCTGACGCCGCAGTCGCTGCGCGACCGGCTGTCCGAGGGCCTGGTGTACCCGGCCGCGCGCATCGACGCGGCGCTGTCGAACTACTTCCGCCTCGGCAACCTGACCGCGCTGCGCGAGCTCGCGCTGCTCTGGCTGGCCGACGAGGTCGACACGGCGCTGCAGGCGTACCGCGCCGAGCACGGCATCGACTCCAAGTGGGAGGCGCGCGAGCGCGTCGTCGTCGCCCTCACCGGCGGGCCCGAGGGTGAGACGCTGCTGCGCCGTGGCGCCCGCATCGCGGCGCGTTCGGCCGGCGGCGAGCTGCTCGCTCTGCACGTCGTCAGCCAGGACGGTCTGCGCGAGCCGCACCCCGGCGCGCTCGCCGCGCAGCAGGCGCTCGTCGACAAGCTCGGCGGCTCGTACCACCAGGTGGTCGGCGATGACGTGCCGCACGCGCTGGTGGACTTCGCGCGGGCATCCAACGCCACTCAGCTCGTGATCGGCGTCTCGCGCCGCACCCGGCTGACCGCGTTCCTGACCGGCCAGGGCGTCGGTGCGACGGTCATCCGCGAGTCCGGCGACATCGACGTGCACATCGTGACCCACTCGGCGGCGGGCACGCACCCGTTTGTGCTGCCGCGGGCGCGCGGCTCGCTGTCGTGGCGCCGGCTGGTGATCGGCTTCGTCTTCGCCTTCTTCGCAGGGCCGCTGCTGACCTGGTTCCTCTGGTCGTTCCGCTCGCCCGACGCGCTGACGGCCGAGGTGCTGTCGTTCCAGCTCATCACGGTCGTCGCGGCGCTCATCGGCGGCATCTGGCCCGCGCTCTTCGCCGCGGTTCTCTCGGGCGTGACGCTCGACTTCGTGTTCGTGCAGCCGTACTACACGATCACGATCGCACGGCCGCTGCACCTCGCGGCACTGCTGCTCTACGTCGTCATCGCCGCCCTGGTGAGCTTCCTCGTCGACCAGGCGGCGCGGCGCACGCGCGCGGCGCGGCGGTCCGCGGCCGAGTCGGAGGTGCTCGCGACGGTGGCCGGAAGCGTGATTCGCGGTGACGACGCTGTCGAGGCGCTCGTGGTGCGGGCGCGCGAGGCGTTCGGGCTGGATGCCGCACGCCTCGTCGCGTCGGACGGCACGGTGCTCTTCGAGGTGAGCGCGACGCGGAGGCCGCCGGTCGCGTCTGCGACCCCGCCTGTCGCATCTGCCACCTTGTCGGTCGACTCGCCGGAGCAGCCGGTGAAGGGAGACCGCCGCGGCCCCGCGCCGATGGCCGAGCCGGTCGGCGAGCGGGCGACACTCGAGCTCTACGGCCCGTCCCTCGAGAGCTCGGACCGCCGCATCCTCGCGGCGATCGTCACGCAGCTCGACGCCGCGCTCGAGCACCGCGACCTCGCCGACACGGCGGAGGCGCTGAAGCCGCTGGCCGAGACCGACCGGGTCCGCTCGGCGCTGCTCGCCGCCGTCGGTCACGACCTGCGCCGGCCGCTCGCCGCGGCGACAGCCGCCGTGTCGAGCCTGCGCTCGCCGCGCATCCGCCTGTCCGAATCGGACAGAGACGAACTGCTCGCCACCGCGCAGACCGGGCTCGAGAACCTGGGCGCGCTCGTCACCAACCTTCTCGACGTGAGCCGCGTGCAGGCGGGTGTGCTCGCCGTCAACCTGCAGCCAGTCGACGTCGACGACGTTCTGCCCTCGGCTCTCGAAGAGCTCGGCGTCGCGCCAGGCGCGGTCGTGCTCGACGTCGCTGAGGCCGTGCCGGCGGTGAGCGCCGACCCCGTGCTGCTGCAGCGCGTCGTCGTCAACCTGCTCGCGAACGCGTTGCGTTTCACGGCGCCTGACGCCCCGCCACGGCTCGCGGTGAGCGCGTTCGGCGACGACGTGCAGCTGCGCATCGTCGACGCAGGCCCCGGCGTTCCGGACGAGCGCAAGGACGCGATCTTCCAGCCCTTCCAGCGCGAGGGCGACACCGACAACACGACCGGAATCGGCCTCGGCCTCGCCCTGTCGCGCGGCTTCGTCGAGGGCATGGGCGGCACGCTCACCGTCGAGGACACCCCAGGGGGCGGCCTCACGATGGTGGTCACTCTGCACACGGCACCTGCGGGAGGCATCCGTTGAAAATCGTGGTCGCCGACGATGACCGGCAGATCCTGGGCGCGCTGCGCATCATCCTGAGCGCGCGCGGCTATGACGTGGTGCTCGCGCGCGACGGCAAGGAGGCGCTCGACAAGGTCGTGAACGACCACCCCGACGTCGTCGTGCTGGACCTGGGGATGCCGGGCCTCGACGGCCTCGCCGTGATCCAGGCGATCCGCGGCTGGTCGACGGTGCCGATCCTCGTGGTGTCGGGGCGGGCCGACTCGACGGACAAGGTCGAGGCGCTCGACCTCGGCGCCGACGACTACGTCACCAAGCCGTTCCAGACCGACGAGCTGCTGGCGCGCATCCGCGCGCTCGGGCGCCGGAAGGCGGGTGTGGCCGAGGGCGAGCCGGTCGTGCGGTTCGGTGACGTGACCGTCGACCTCGGGGCGCGGCGGGTGGTGCGCGGGGCACCGGGGGCTGAAGCATCCGTTCGCCTGACCCCCACCGAGTGGCAGCTGCTCGAGCTGCTCGTGCGCAACCCTGACCGGCTGGTGACGCGCGAGACGATCCTGACGGAGATCTGGGGGCCGAATCACACGGCCGACACCGGCTACCTGCGGCTCTACCTGTCGCAGCTGCGGAAGAAGCTCGAGCCGGAGCCGTCGCACCCGCGGTATCTGCTGACCGAGGCCGGCATGGGGTACCGTTTCGCGCCGGCCTCGGCGTAGCAGGCTCCAAGATGGACTCAACGCGTCCGCCGACGCTGCAGGAAAGGCGATCATGAGCCACCCCAACGGCCCGCGCACCGGCCGCCCACCCGCCGTCGCGCCCAACGGCGTGGTCTCGACCCCGCACTACCTCGCCAGTTCGGCCGGGCTCCACGCGCTGCGCCGGGGCGGCAGCGCGGTCGACGCGGCGATCGCCGCCAACGCGGTGCTGTGCGTCGTCTACCCGCACATGGCGGGTCTCGGCGGCGACGGATTCTGGCTGATCGCCGAGCCGACCGGCGCCGTTCACGCAATCGACGCGAGCGGGCCGGCCGGGGCCGGAGTGTCGATCGACGAGTACCGCGCACGCAGCACCGACGGCACCATCGCGGCGCGCGGGGCCGCCGCAGCTCTGACCGTTCCCGGCGCCGTCGACGGCTGGCGACTCGCGCACGAGCGCTTCGGCAGGCTGCCGTGGGACTCGCTGTTCGGTTCGGCCATCGACCTGGCGCGCGGCGGGATGCCGGTGAGCCGGTCGCTCGCCGACTGGCTGGTGGTCGACGCGCCGATCCTTTCGCGGTCGGAAGCTGCGGCATCCGTCTATTTGCCCGGCGGCCGGGTGCTGCGCGAGGGCGCCAAGCTCGTGCAGGCAGGCCTCGCGCGCAGCTTCGAGGCGGTCGCCGCGGGCGGCGCGCGCGCCGGGTTCTACGAAGGGGTCGTCGCCGAGCGTTTCGCCGCCGCGCTCGGACCGCAGGGTTCGCCGCTCACCGCCGCCGACTTCGCCGCGTACCACGCCGAGTGGGTCGAGCCGATCAGGGGCCGCTACCGCGGCTACGAGGTCGTCGAGCTGCCGCCCGCCACGCAGGGCTTCACGGCGCTGCAGCTGTTCAATCTGCTCGACGGCTTCGACGTCGCGTCGTGGGGCGAGGGCACCGCCGACTACTACCACCACCTGGCCGAGGCGGTGAAGGTCGTCTTCGCCGACCGCGACGAGTGGCTCACCGACCCGCGCTTCGTCGACATCCCAGTCGACACGTTCATCAGCCGCGAGTACGCCGACTCGCGCCGCGGCCTGATCGACCCGGAGCACGTGCTCGACATCGACGCCGTGCCGCCGGGCATCCCCTACCCGACATCGCACGCGCACGTCGCGGCCGATGGCGACACCTGCTATTTCACGGCGGCGGATGCCGACGGAATGGTCGTCTCGCTGATCCAGTCGGTCTACCACGACTTCGGCAGTGGCGTCGTGGCGGGCGACACCGGCATCATCGCGCAGAACCGCGGCGCGTTCTTCTCGCTCGACGAGAACCACCCGAACCGCCTCGAGCCGGGCAAGCGCACCTTCCACACGCTCGTGCCCGCGCTGCTGCTCAAGGACGGTCTGCCCGAGCTCGCCTTCGGGTCGATGGGCGGCGAGGGCCAGCCGCAGTCGCAGGCGGCGATGGTCACGCGCATCGTCGACTTCGGTTTCGACGTGCAGCAGGCGATCGAGGCGCCGCGCTGGCTGATGGGCCGCACCTGGGGAACCCCGTCGCGCAAGCTGTCGCTCGAGGGCCGCATCTCGGATGAGGTCGTGCGCGAGCTGAAACGCCGTGGCCAGCCGGTGCAGTCGGTGA
This sequence comes from Gryllotalpicola protaetiae, assembly GCF_003627055.1. Classification (NCBI taxonomy): domain Bacteria; kingdom Bacillati; phylum Actinomycetota; class Actinomycetes; order Micrococcales; family Microbacteriaceae; genus Gryllotalpicola; species Gryllotalpicola protaetiae. Next base: position 1,527,426 of record NZ_CP032624.1, on the reverse strand, counting down.
CTGACTGGAACGACAACATGGGGCACGCGCAGGCGATTCGCATCGACCGCGAGCAGGGCTTCTACGAAGGCGGTGCGGACCCGCGCGGCGACGGTGCCGCCCTCGGCTACTAGCGCGGCGCGGCAACCTTTCACGCCGTCCCATCCCGGCCTCAACAGGCAGAGTCCTCCCCGGGGACGGAGGTCAGGTCGCCGACAGCGGGGTGAGGTGTGAGCCCACCGGCTGCCACTCGGTCGTCTTCCCGCCGTAGGACCAGCGCACCCAGGGTCTGCCGTCGACCATCTTCAGCTGCCACGGCCCCTTTTCGACTTCGTCGTGATGGAACGGGCACACCAGCACCCCGTTCCCGACGTCGGTCGGGCCGCCCTCGAACCAACTGATCACATGGTGCGCCTCGCACCGATAGGCGGGCACCCGGCACCCCGGGATGATGCATTCGCCGCCGTCACGGGCGGCCATCGCCCGCCGCTGTCGCCGGCTGAAGGCCCGCTTGCTGCGGCCGAGCCGCAGGAACGCGCCGGTCTCGGTGAGCACGACTTCCTGCAGCCCGCCTGTGCAGACCGCCTTGCGCGCCACCTGCACACTGGTCGGCTCCGAAGCCCCGGCGAAGAAGGCGAGCCCCTTGCCCGCAGCCAGCTCCGCCTCGGTCGTGGTGACCCACACGGTCGGGTGGTCGCCGCCGACCTCGAGCTTGTCGGCGATGCGCGCCTGGGCGCTGAACACCTCGTCGAAACCATCGGCGTACTTCTGGCCGATCGTTCGCGTGTCCGCCGGCGCATCCGCACCGCCATCGCCCGCATCGGCGAAGCTCACCTTCCGCTTCGGGCTCGCGAAGCCGTCGAGCACCATTCGCGCCTTGGCAGCGACCTCGACGGGCAGCCGCCCCGACACGGGCGCGAGCCCGTTGTCTTCCTTGCCGATCCAGAAGTAGCGCTGCTCATGCGCCCGCTTGGCCCGCTCGTCGATGGATTCCGGTGAGAGTTCTGCCGCGACCTTCTGCGCCTCTTCGCGCACCCGATCTGCCGACGACCCGGTCGCCAGCCGAACGAGCTCTGACTCTGCGACGGCGACCCGACCGGCATCCGCCGTGGGTATCGCCTTCTTCAACTCGACCGCGATCGCCTCTGCGCTGTCACGCCCGATGCGACCGTCAAGCACCGCGGCCTCGACGACCGGCAGCTTGGCCAGATCTTCCACGTCGGCGATCAGCCGCCGCGCCGACTTGGCCGACGACCCCGTCATCGCCTCGACCGCCTGCGCAGGGGTCTTGTGCCCCAGTCGCTTCGCCAGAGAGTCACCGCCCGGTTCCGGGTCGGAGCGCCGATTGACCTCCGCCGCCCCGGCCAGCTCGAGCGCCTCGATGTGCCGTTTGGCCTCAGTCACCCGGCCCAGCCAGTCGACCACCTGTCGGTCGCTCAGCTCACACGGGTCGACCGGCAGCAGCTCGAGAAGATTCTCAAGCGCTGCCGCGGCGGTTGACCCGACGGATGCCATGGGAACAAAGATACCTTATAAAGAGGAGCAATACAACGTCAGTGTAGAAACTATGTACGATTACCAGGTGACTGTCAGCCGGCGCTGAGAACGCTACGCGTGACCCCCGACACCCGCGTGCTCCGCGCCTGAAGCAGGAACACGACGCCGACGAGCAGCTGGATCAGGGGCACCACAACCTGCGCCTGGCTGAGCAGCCGGATCGACAGCTCGGGCCCGAAAGCGGCGTGCCACAAGAGGTCCACGACCACCGTCGCGAGCGCGAGCGCGGCGAGCCCCCAGCGCGCGGCGCCCCGCAGCACGTGCGCGCGAATGACGAAGACGGATGCCACCACGAGCGCCGCGTGCCCCAGATAGACGACGCCCTCGAGGATCCAGATCGCCCGCGCCAGCGTCTGCTGGTCGGCCACGCTCACGCCGCTGTAGTCCGAGTTCGTCAGGTGCCTCATCGGGCTCAGGAACGAGTCGGGCGGTACGTAGTTGTAGAGGTTCACGGCAAGACCGACGACGGCGAAGCCGATCAGCGCGACGTTCCCGGCAATCGAGGATCCGGCGATGCCGGACTCACGTCGGACGCCCACCGCAAGCACGGTGAACGCCGCGAGCAGAACGGCCGCTGAGGCCGTGGTCGAGAACGACTCCCACGCCCAGTTCAGCCGCTCCCACCCCGTCGGCGGGACCAGGTGGAACACCTGCCAAGCCAGTGGCACCACCGTTGCTGCGACGATTCCCGCGCCGCCCCACAGCAGCGTCAGGCGCGGAACTCGCGGGGGCGTACTCAGCACGGCTCCTCCAGGAAAAGGCTCGTTGGCGCAAGCATCCTCGCGCCTGTCCCAGCGTGCAAGACGCCCGTCTCGTAATCCGCGGCTAACCTGATCCCGTGCCATCCTCCACACCGGTCGAAGCCCGGCTCCGCGCGCTGATCCAGGCGAACGAGCAGCTCGTCTCGGCGCTCGACCTCGAGGTGGTGCTGCGGCGCATCGTCGAGCTCGCGATCGAGCTCTCGGGCGCGCAGTACGGCGCCCTCGGCGTGCTCTCGTCGACCGCGCCGACGACGCCGAGCGGCAAGCGCCTCGAGCGTTTCATCTACGTCGGCCTCGACCCCGACGAGGCGAAGGCGATCGGCCACCTGCCCGACGGGCACGGTCTGCTCGGCGCACTGATCGACAGCCCCGAGCCGATCCGCATCGACGAGATCGGCGTCGACGCCCGCTCCGTCGGGTTCCCGGCGCATCACCCGCCCATGCGCGAGTTCCTCGGCGTCCCGGTGCATTCGCGCGACACGATCTTCGGCAACCTCTACCTCACGAACCACGACGGCGGGTTCACTGCGGAAGATCAAGAGGTCGTCACGGCGCTCGCGGCCACCGCCGGCCTCGCCATCCAGAACGCGCGCCTGTTCACCGAGACCGCGCGTCGTCAGGCCTGGACGGCCGCCACCGCCGAGATCACCGCCGCCCTGCTCGCCGGCGACGGCCGCGACCCGCTCGCGCTGATCGCCGAACGCGTGCGCGACACGGCCGACGCAGCGGTCGCGCTGGTGCTCGTCCCGACAGCCACGGCCGATACGACGGATGCCGGTGGCGCCGGCACCCTGCGCGTGGCCGCCGTCTCGGGCGGCGCGTGGGGCGCGGCCGTCGGCGACGAGCTCGCCGTCGCCGACACCCTCGCGGGACACGCGTTCACGAGCCGGCAGGTCGAGTTCGCCGCGACCCTTCCGAATCCATATGCCGACGGAGGCATACTCGGCCCGACCCTCGCCCTGCCGCTCACCGCCGACGGCGCGAGCAGCGGGGTGCTCGTGATCGGACGCGCGACCGATCAGGTCGTCTTCAGCCCGGCGACGCGTGAGATGGCCGCCGAGTTCGCCGCGCAGGCGAGCCTCGCCCTCGCGCTCGCCGAGGCGCGCGAGGCCCGCCAGCGCATGGCCGTCGTCCGTGACCGCGGGCGCATCGCACGCGAGCTGCACGACAACGTGATCCAGCAGCTCTTCGGCTCCGGCCTCGAGCTGCAGGGGCTGCTCGGCACGGGCATCCGTGAAGATGTGAGCGAGAGCATCACCCGGGTCACCGACCAGCTCGACGATGCGATCAGCCAGATCCGGCTCGCGATCTTCGCGTTGACGGCGACGCAGACGGATGCGTCATCGCTGCGTCATCGCATCATCGACGTCGTCGAGCAATACCGGCACGAGCTGCTGCGCAGCCCGCGCATCGACTTCCGTGGCGCGCTCGACTCGACGGTGACCGCCGGCCTCGCCGATGACGTCGTGGCCGTCGTGCGCGAGGCCGTGTCGAACACCGTGAAACATGCGCGCGCCCGCACGGTCAACGTGTCGGTCGCGCTGGCCTCGGGGCGCCTGCGCGTAGAAGTGGCCGATGACGGCCAGGGCGGGGTGGATGCGTCAACCCGCCGCTCGGGACTCGCGAACCTGCGCGCCCGCGCCGAGGCGCGTGGCGGCACCCTCGCCGTCGACTCGACGTCGTCGGGCACCCGCGTCATCTGGGAGGTTCCAGCTCCGGCCTAGCGGCCCCGCCGCCGCGTGCGCGGGAGTTGCGACGCTTCCGCGGGAGAAACTCCTCCCGCGGAAGCGACTTTTCACCCGCGCACGCGCTAGGGCTTGGCGGGGGCGGCGGATGCCGCGACCGCAGCCCCCGGCGCGGCGGCGACAGGCGCCTTCCCCGGCAGCAGGAACGCGAGCCCGACGCCGACCGCGGCGAAGCCGATCGACCACCAGAACGCGCCCTGGAACGCGGCGACCGCCCCACCCGACGACGTCGCCGAGTTGAGCGCGCCCTCGAGGATCACGGCGAGCACGGCGGTGCCGAAGGCGCCGCCGACCTGCGTGGCGATGCGGCTGATGATGGAGGCATCCGGCACCTCGGCCCGCTCCAGACCGCGGAAGGCCAGGGCCATCAGCGGCACTGTCACGATGCCGAGTCCGAAGCCGCGCACGAGCAGCGCCGCCATCAGCCAGATCTCATTGGTGTGCAGCCCGGCGAACGCGAACGGCAGAGTGCCGAGCGCGACGATGGCGAAGCCGGCGATCGCGAGCCAGCGCGAGCCGATGCGGTCCGACAGCCGGCCGGCGAACGACCTGCTGATGAACGTGCCGACGCCCTGCGGGATGAGCAGCAGGCCAGCCTCGAGCGGCGTCATGCCGCGCAACTGCTGGAAGTAGAGAGGAAGCACCAGCATCGCGCCGTACAGCGTGATGCCCGACAGGAACAGCAGGATCGACGACGACGACAGCGGCCAGTGCTTCAGCAGCATCAGGTCGATGAGGGCGCGGGCCTTGCGGCGCAGCGCCCAGGCGACGAACGCGACCAGCAGCACAACGCCGATGACGAGCGGCCAGATCACGTCGGCCCGCGAGAATCCGCCGTCCTTGCTGGTGTTCGACAGCCCGTCGAGCAGGGCGACGAGCGCAGGCGCCATCAGTACGAAGCCGACGAGGTCGAATGGCGCGCGGCGCACGGGGCCGTCCTTCGGCAGCATGATCGCGGCGAGCACCAGGCCGACGACGCAGAACGGCACGTTTACCCAGAACAGGAACGACCAGTGCAGGTGAGACAGGATGATTCCGCCGATCACCGGGCCGAGGATCGGCCCCAGCACCGCGGGCAGGCTCACGACCGACATGATCTGGCCGAGGTTCTTGCCGCCGGCGGCCTGCATGACGATGGTCGACATCAGGGGCAGCATGATGCCGCCGCCGACGCCCTGCACGATGCGGAAGGCGATGAGGCTCGGCGCGTCCCACGCGAGGCTCGAGAGGATCGAGCCGATGAGGAAGACGGAGAGCGCGATGATCCAGAGCCGCTTGGCGCCGAGAATCCGCTGCGCCCAGCCCGTGATCGGAATCGTGACACCGAGGGCGAGCAGATAGCCCGTGCTCACCCACTGGATCGTCGCGACCGAGGTGTGCAGATCGGTCGCCAGCGTGTGCAGTGCGACGGCGACGATGGTCGTGTCGAAGATGACGGCGAGGGCGCCGACGAGAACGGCCCATACGCTGCGCCAGGCAGCGGGGTCGATCTTCGAGTCGACAGTGGCAGTGGACATCACAGGCTCCTTTAGAATCACTCTGTATCTAAACGATAGAGCGCTAGAATAAGAAACGCAATGTCTCTTAAAGAAGATTCGCAGACTCCGCAGCGCCGCCGCGGCGAGGCGCTCGAGAACGCCCTGCTGGATGCCGCGTGGGACGAGCTCGACGAGAAGGGCTACGACGGATTCACCATCGAGTCCGTCGCCGAGCGGGCGAAGACCAGCCGGGCGGTCGTCTACCGCCGCTGGGCCTCGAAGCCCGAACTCGTCACCGCTACCGTCGCCAGGTGGGCCCAACAGGGCCGGGCGATCGTGCCCGACACCGGCACCCTGCGCGGCGACCTGCTCGAGATCTTCCGCCGCGCCAACGAGACCCGCGCGCCCTACGCGGTTCTCATGAGCGCGCGCCTCGGCGCCTACTACGCAGAGACGGGCACGAGCTTCGCCGACCTGCGCGAGACGTTCCTCAGCGGCCGCACCAGCACGCTCGACACCGTGCTGAACCGCGCCGCGGCGCGCGGCGAGATCGATGCGGCCAAGCTCACCCCTCGCATCCGCGCCGTCGCATTCGACCTGTACCGCCACGAGCTGCTGATGACCCTCAAGCCCGTGCCGGAGGACGTCATCGAGTCGATCATCGACGAGGTCGTTCTGCCCCTGATGAAAAAGGGATAGCCGATAGGCTGGCCGCGTGCTGCTCAGCGACCGCGACATCAAGTCCGAACTCGACAGCGGCCGGATCGCACTCGAACCGTACGAGCCCGTGATGATCCAGCCGTCGAGCATCGACGTGCGCCTCGACCGCTTCTTCCGGCTGTTCTCGAACCACAAGTACCCCTTCATCGACCCGGCCGAGAACCAGCCCGACCTCACGCACCTGGTCGAGGTCGAGGGCGACGAGCCGTTCATCCTGCACCCGGGCGAGTTCGTGCTCGGCTCGACCTATGAGCGCGTCACGCTGCCCGACGACGTCGCGGCCCGCCTCGAGGGCAAGAGCTCGCTCGGCCGCCTCGGCCTGCTGACGCACTCGACCGCCGGCTTCATCGACCCGGGATTCACCGGGCACGTGACCCTCGAGCTGAGCAACGTCGCGACCCTGCCGATCAAGCTGTGGCCCGGCATGAAGATCGGGCAGATGTGCTTCTTCCGCCTGTCGAGCGCGGCTGAGAAGCCGTACGGCTCGGCCGACTACAGCTCGCGCTACCAGGGCCAGCGCGGCCCGACGGCGTCGCGCAGCTACCTCAACTTCCACCGCACCGACATCAGTGGCGCCACCGCCACCGAGAGCGGCCGACCAGAGAACTGACTACGACAAGGGGGCTCACGATGGAACTCGACGCTGCGACAGGCCAGTTCGTCGAAGCCCTGCTTGCCGAGGGGCACCACAGCCTGCGCAACTTCCGCAAGCTGGTCGGGTCGTGGCACGTGACGGGCGAGCGGCTCGACGAGGCGACAGGCGACTGGATGCCGCGCGAGTTCGACTACCTCGTCGCCTGGGTCCTCGAGGGCCGCGCCATCCAGGACCTCGAGGTCGTCACGTTGCCCGACGGCACGCGGCGCACCGTCGCGATCGGCCTGCGCGTCGCCGATCCGCAGGCGGGCGTCGCCCGGGTGAGCTTCTTCTCGCCGGACGCCAACGAGTACACGAGCATGATCGCCTCGACCTGGCGCGGCGGCGTCCGGCAGGACGGGTCGCAGAACGACGGACGCCCGATCAGGTGGAACTTCACCGACATTCGCGAAGACGGCTACGACTGGCAGGGCTGGGTCTCCGACGACGAGGGCGCCACCTGGCACCTCGTCGAGGAGCTGCACGGGCAGCGCACGGCGTAGCTGGCACCCCTCGCCCACACCGCGTGATCGGCGCCGCCTCGCGTCGTCGAGACGTTCCAAAGTGGGCTTTCAGCGACTCAAAGGGCCGATTCGGAACGTCTCGTCGCGGGTGCGGATGACCGGCGAGCGTGCTCAGTCCTCCGCAGGCCGGAGCCTCAGCGACTCCATACCGCCGTCGACCGTGAGGCTCGTTCCCGTCGTTGAACGCGAGCGCGGGCTGGCGAGGTAGGCGACCGCATCGGCCACCTCCGCCGCAGAGACGAGCCGCCCGTGCGGCTGCCGCGCCTCGAGCGCGGCGCGCT